>JAUQVI010000037.1:0-17653 GCA_039794885.1 Thermostichus sp. DG02_5_bins_236 | reverse complement strand
AGCAGAGATTCCCTTGCCTGTCGTCTTGTACGTTTCCGTCATGACAGACAAGCAATGATTCCACAGCCATCGAGTACAACCAAAATGCTTGGCTAGCGTGATGGACTGCTCATCGGTGGGATAAATTTTGACCTTGACTGCTTTCAACATGTCTCTATATTAACATAAACCCATCATTGCGATAAAGGCTTATCTGTCAGGATTCCTAGATAGTTTGTTCCTTCGCTTCGCTCAGTCACGCGGCTCTCATCCCGACGCTGACCGTTCCGGTACAGCGCGGGGCTTCCCGCCTAATAGCTAAGCAGCTTTCCATTCTGATACTCTATTTGCTTGGGCAGAGGCTAAGGATCCGCTGGAATCGGACTCCAGCCTCTGTTTCAAGTTACCTAGGTTTAGGCTATCCAGGGATCCCGGCAGGTGGCGTGGATGTACTTGCCAAGGTACACCTGGTTGCCCGTTTCATTCCACTGGACAAAGTCAAAAATTTGGGTGAGCAGAAAGGTGCCCCGGCCCGATTCTTCAGTTTCTGGGACGCCACACTGGCAGCGGTGTAGCTCGTATTGGGGACGAAACCCAGACCCTTGATCTCGCACCAGCCACTGGTAAAACAGCTCAGAGCTAGCGTACTCGACGATCACTTTCTTACTGGGATCTAGGCCATTTCCGTGCTGAACAGCATTGATAATTGCCTCTTGCAAACCCAATCGCACCTCAGCTCTCCAGGCAGGGGGCACTTTTGAGAGCAACAGATCCAGGACAGGCTTTGTGTAGAGGGTGGAGGGGAAACTGATGACGCTCCAGGAGCAATTGGCAGGTTTGAGGGAGAGGGCAATCACAGAGGCAGTCTTCCCAAGGGCACAACGCTCTCTTTCATTCTAGCGAAATCCCAGTTTGCGTCAGCCCAGATGGATTGGCTAGGACAGAGCAGCAACCAGAGCACGGTGACATCCTTTTGCCGTACCATCTTGAGTGGTGAAGTTCTTCGCGGCTATGTTGATCAAAATTGGGGATAAAGTTAGGGTTCGCTCCGTCCAGGATCGCGGGCAGGAAGACATGAGCGCACTGGTGGGCAAAGAGGCTGTGGTACTGGCACGGCGGGTGGTGGATGGCAGCGGCGTCGGCTACATTTTGGAGTTTCCCGATCGATCTCGGCACTGGTTTTTTGAGAGTGAACTGGAAGGGATCTAAGCCCCTGCTTGTGTTGCTGTTGCTTGGATAGTTTTTGGATAATCTGTTGGCTGCTCCTCCTCCCCATTTGAATCGTCGGTTGTTAGCCCGCCAGATGGCCGCACAGGTGGATGGCCTGACGGTGGATATGGCGGCGGCTGCCCTAGAGGCAATGCTGGAAAGCATTAGTCAATGCCTGGCCCAAGGGGGATCTGTGCGGCTGGCTCGCTTTGGCACCTTTTCTTTGCGCCACCGCTCCGCCCGGCAAACCTATCACCCGCGCACGAAGGCCCCAATCCGGATCCCGGCTGCCGATGTACCCCATTTTGTACCCAGTCCAGAGTTGGGTCGTCCCGTTACAGCTCCAGGTTTGGAATCCGAGCCGATCAAACCCGTCTAGAATGGCCGCATGATTGCCACTTTGCTTTGGTTTCGCAGCGATTTGCGACTGCTTGATCACGAACCTTTAACAGCAGCTTGTTGCCAGGGATCCCCTTTGATTCCGCTGTATTGCTTGGATCCGCGCCAATGGGGACAGACTGCTTTTGGTTTTCCCAAGACCGGGCCGTTTCGCAGCCGGTTTTTGCTGGAGAGTTTGGCGGATCTGCGCCAGGCCCTCCGAAAGCAGGGATCCGATCTGGTGGTTCGGTGGGGCTACCCGGAAGAGGTGATCCCAACCTTGGCCAAGCAATGGCAGGTGAAGGCAGTCTATGCTCATGAGGAAGTGGGTACTGAAGAAGAGACCGTCACCCACGCCCTGAGACAGGCTTTGCAACCCTTGGGCCTTCCCCTGTACACCGACTGGGGCCATACCCTTTATCACCCTGAGGAGCTCCCCTTTCCTTTATCCCGCTTGCCGCAGGTGTTCACCCGGTTTCGCAAGCAGGTGGAAGAAAGCAACACTCCCGTCCGGGATCCCTTGCCCATACCTGAGAGGATCCCCCCCTTGCCGCAGGGCCTGGATCCTGGCCCGTTGCCAACCTTGAGGGAGCTGGGATTATCCTTGCCGCCTCAGGATGCGCGGGCACAGTTTATCTATGTGGGCGGCAGCACAGCTGCCCACGCTCGTATCCACAGCTACTTCTGGGAACAGGATCGGCTGCGGGTTTACAAAGAAACCCGCAACGGCATGCTGGATGCCAATGATGCTTCCCGGCTTTCCCCTTGGCTGGCCTTGGGGTGTATTTCTGCCCGCACAGTCTATGCCGAAGTGAAGCGCTACGAAGCAGAACGGGTGCGCAACGAGTCCACCTACTGGTTGGTGTTTGAGCTGCTGTGGCGGGATTATTTTCGCTGGATTCTGGCCAAACATGGGCGCAAGCTGTTTCGGGCTTCCGGTTTGCAAGGGATCCGGATCCCTTGGCAGCAGGATTGGCCGCGCTTTCAGGCTTGGTGCCGGGGTGAAACCGGCTACCCCTTAGTCGATGCCAATATGCGGGAGCTGGCGGCAACAGGGTTTATGTCCAATCGGGGGCGGCAAAATGTAGCCAGTTTTCTCACCAAGAACCTGGGGATTGACTGGCGCATGGGGGCGGAATGGTTTGAGTCGCTGTTGATTGACTACGACGTGGCCAGCAACTACGGCAACTGGAACTACAGCGCCGGCGTGGGCAACGATGCCCGCGGTTTTCGCTACTTCAACATTCCCAAGCAATCCCGCGATTACGACCCCAAGGGCGAGTACCTGCGTCACTGGTTGCCGGAACTGGCCGGCATCCCGGGGGATAAGATCCATGAGCCTTACCGTCTCACTACCGCTGAGCAGAAGCAATTTGGAGTACAACTGGGGCTAACCTATCCCCGCCCTGTGGTGGACCTAGAAAAATCCTTGCAGGCCAATCGGCGGGCCTACGAAGCAGCCCTAGCTCGGCGTTAACCCAAAAGGGGGTAAAAATGCCCCACCGGCCCCTGCCCGCCTCCAATCGCCAGCGGGTGTCGCAGCGCCTCCGTGACATAGAACTTGGCCTGCTGAACCGCCTGAAAAGGATCCTTCCCCCAGGCCAGTTGGGCAGCAATTGCTGCCGAAAGGGTACAGCCGGTGCCATGGGTGTGACGGGTCGGGATCCGCTCCGTTTTCAACACTTCTAGGCGCTCTCCATCAAACCACACATCCACCCCCTGCAGATCCCCTGGCATACCGCCCCCCTTAACCAGCACAGCTGTGGATCCCACCAGAGATCCGATCCGTTCCGCAGCAGCTTTCATATCCTCTAGGGAGTGCAACTCCAAGCCGGACAAAATTTGCGCCTCATAACGATTGGGGGTCAGTACCTGGGCGAAGGGGATCAACCGCTCTCGGATCGCCACAATCGCCTCTTCTGCCAATAACCTTGCCCCCGTGCGCGACACCATCACCGGATCCACCACCAAAGGCCGTAACGCCAACCGCTCCACCTGACGGGTCACCTCCAGCACAATCTCAGCATTCAGGAGCATGCCGGTTTTGATCCCCTGCACCCCAATATCACCGACCACCGCCTCGATTTGAGCTGCTACCGCAGCTGCGGGTAGAGCATCCACCCGACTCACCCCGAGGGTATTTTGGGCCGTCACACAGGTGAGTGCTGCTGTCCCATGCACCCGCTGAAAGGCAAAGGTACGCAGATCCGCCTGAATACCCGCCCCACCGCCACTGTCAGATCCGGCAATGGTCAGGGCAACAGGAGGATGCAATTCAGTTACTTCCGTTACTTCACTCACGCAAGATTCAGGATGATTTTGGGAAATTTTGGTCAGCCATTGGCCCATCTATTGTTGCCACCACCTCCACCCAAACCTGCTCCCCATCGACAGCAGTCAGGCTCCAGCGCAACAAATCGGCAGACTGGCCCAGGGTTTGGCTCACCTGTTGGCAGAGCTGCTCTTCCAGTCGGGTAGCACAGAGGGGTAAGATCAAAGGCAAGGATAGGTGAAGCAAATGGAGCTGCACAAGCGCAATGTCAGAGGGTCAGGAACCAAATTGTAAGCGATAAACCTCATCCTCCTGATCGCTCTCCACCACCAGATCAGAGGTAGCATAGGCAACGCACAACAGCACAAAACCCTGTTCCTTGAGCTCCGGCCCAATGCCCATAGCATCCGGCTGAGTAACAGATCCAGACCGTAGTCGAGCCGCACAAGCAGTACAAACCCCCGCCTGACAAGAGGAGGGTAGCTCAATCCCTTGCGCAAGGGCCGCTTGTAAAACCGGCTGATCAGCAGGAGCGGTGAACTGGTAGGTCTGGCCCCGATGATAAACCGTGACCTGGTAGGTCGTAGCTGCCATCAAGATCGCGCTCCCGTGGGAGTACGGGCCACTGTCAAGGATTCCGGCTGGCGCATTTTCTTTACCACTGCCTGGATCTGTGCGGATCCCTCCGCTTTCAAATCGGCAATGTACTGACCTCTGAGCTGCTCTGCTTCTGCCTCAGTGGAGAAGGGGCCATAGTAGTAGGTGCAGTCCTCAGTGGTGATTTCGATCCAGATTGATAAGCCGCGGAACTTATCCAACAGGTTGGCCAAAGGGTTGCTCACAGGATCCATCCCCCATTAACAGGCGTTAATGCTCGTTCGACATTTTTTGCAATTCCCTAGATTCTACTGCTTTTGTTGAGGAATGTATCAGACTCAGTTCGTTTCAGTTGTTGGGGAGCCCGCTGTCGGTGGATCTCGTAGAGGACAATCCCGGCGGCTACCGAAGCATTTAAGCTCTCGGTTTTGCCCGCCAAGGGAATGGAGAGGAGTTGGTCACAATGGCGCTGGGTGAGCAGGCTAATCCCTTCCCCTTCGGAGCCAATCACCAAAGCAATCGGGCGTTGAAAATCCGCACTATACACAGGGGCTGCCCCCTGGCTGGCGGAGCCATAAACCCAAAACCCCTGCTCTTTCAGATACTCCAAGGCTCGATTCAGGTTCACCACCCGCGCCACCGGCAACGTGGATAGGGCTCCAGCAGCCACCTTCAGCACGGTTGAGGTTACCCCAGCTGCTCGTCGTTGCGGGATCACCATTCCCTGCATGCCAAAGGCTTCCACGCTGCGAGCAATGGCACCCAAATTGTGAGGATCCTGGATCCCGTCCAGCACCACCAAAACAGGGTAGGGGCTGACCTGCTGGCTGTGTTCCACCAAACTCTCCAGATCCATGTACTGGTAGGGGGTGGCCTGGGCGGCAATCCCCTGGTGGTTGGCTCCATGGGTAAGAGAGCTTAATCGCTGCGGAGATACCTCATCGATAACGGTACCCCGCGCCTTGGCCTCCTCTAGAAGGGGCAGAAATTGCGGACTGTAGCGCAACCGGGAGAGAATCCAAACCCGGTTGAGGGTGGATTGGGCCCGCAGAGCCGCCAGGAGTGCCTGACGACCGTAGATGATCTCTTGCTCGGGTTCTGGGTCTACTACCGTCGCTTGGGGATCAGGACTGTAGGGGATCTCTGTCAGAACCTCTCGGGGTGAAGGAATCGGATCCCGACGGCGTTCGCGTGCAGGTTGAGTGCGAATCACCCGTTTGGGTCGTTCCCGTTCCGAATCGCGGCGAATCGGTTTTACCGGAGCTTCCCCCGAAGCAGCTCTGGAGGCTAGAGGAGAAGCTTCTTGCCAATCTCGACGTTTGGGCTGCTGCATCCGACTGGCACCACCAGATTGCCCTCCGCGCCGTTGCGGTTTGCCTGTACGAGACAGTCGTAAAGAGGGTTTGCGCTGAGGAGGCTTGGGCATGAGATCGGACGGATGAAGAGTAAAAGACTATCCTAACCTTCTGTCTCGGCCACGGTCTCCGCCAATACATCCGTAAGAGCCAGAATTTGCCTTAACCGCTCCAGGTTAGCCAAATAAAGATAGCCGAGGATGGTTTCTAACCCACTGGCATTTTGATAATCTGCCAACGGTAAATGTCGGGGAGGACGACCGCAGCCATTGCGCCCCCAACGCACCACTTCCTGCTCTTCAGCATTCAGGTGAGGTAACAACACCAGCAACAACTTTGCCTGAGCCGATCCCCGCACTCTTGCCACCACCTGCTGGTGATAGCGCTCTAATCGATCCGGAGGAAATAACTGCTGCCGACGCACATACAGTTCGTAAATGGCATCCCCCAAATAGGCCAGGGCTGCGGGCGACAAACGGCGAATCTCAGCTAGAGAGAGCCTTTCTGCAGTGGGATCAGACAGCAAATCGTTCACGGCAGCTCGGAGAAATGGTGTAGAGAAATATTCAGAATCGCTGTCGTCGGCTCATTTCAAGATTCAATCTATGCTAGGACAAGCGTCCTCTGTTCGACCAGCCTGATGATTACAACCCAAAACAGCCCAAGGGTGATCCGGATCACTGGGCTAGGGCGGTGACATGGTATATGAATGGACGAGGCACTACGACTGGAGGGGCCTATTTTATGAACCTTGAAAAGCAAGTTGAAGCCACTGCCAAAAATCTAGAAGGCAAAATCCAGGAGGCTGTTGGTGAACTCACCGGAGACCAACGGGAAAAGCTGGAAGATAAGACCAAACAAGCGGAAGTGGCAGCCCGCCAAGCCGTTGAGAACACCCGAGAATCTATCAAAGATGTGGTTGATGATGTGATGGATTAGGGTTAGCCCAAGTCCGGCAACAATACATCGATGTTGAGCAATAACAAGTAGGCGACGATTGCCCCGCCGATGCTACCGACCAAAAAGCCAGCCGCCAACTCACTCCAAGACTGGGATCCCTCCACTGGGTCGATATTGCGATGGGAGGTGACAGTGCCGTAAAGGGAAAGGGCGGCAGTCATGATCAAGATCAAACCACAGGCTCCCAAAAAACCACTCAAAAGAGCGGTGGGTTCATTGCGCAACGGGCCTAATTTGGCAAAAGGCCCCACCAACCAGTAGCCATGAGCCATGCCAATTTCCAACCCACGCCAAATCGGGCTCAGTCCAGGGCGATTGATCGGTAGCCAGTCAATCAACAGGCGGACGGCAGGTGCATGGTTGACTGGCGTCCAGAGATCGCCAATTTGTGGATCCCCTTCAGGAACGGTGATGTAGCCCTCGCTGAGCGGCGCACTGTCGGCATTGGGTTCAACCATGTCAGCAACTCTGTGTCCAGTGCAAAAGGAGAACGGGAAAAAACAAACCCAAACAAAAAGGAGGGATCCCTACAGGCGACGGATTTGGCCCACAGGGATCCCCAACCGGATCAGAAGGTCAGGATATCCGGGAAGAAGCGATTGATCTCAATGAACAGCGCAAAAATAAAGCTGGAGAATAGGATGAAGGCCACCGGAGCTGTGGCAAGGAACTTGGTGAAATCAGCCATGTATGCCTCTCAAGTATGGAATCAGAATCGATTGAAAACAGAAGATCCTCAGCGGGGAGAGATGGGCACAGCAGCCTCAGGAGCTTGAATTTCGCCACTGGCAATTTCCTTGAAGGCAACAGCCGGCCAAGCCAAAGCGGCAAGGAAACATTGCAGGGCCAGGGCCACATCGATCGAGCTTTCTTTCATCTCGGGGTTATCCCCATCCCGCACCGCAATCAGGTAGGAACGACCTGCCCAACCCAGCCAACCGGCAATGTAGAGAAAGAGCAAGCCAGGGATGAGAAACTCGCCTGCGTGGTTCAAACGACCATCGGTGACCAAGTGTGGTAGACCTTCCTCACCACAGAGCAGGGTGCTGTAGCGTTCAAAACGCTTGGTGGTTTGGGCCAGTTTTTGCTGGTAGAAGGCGGCCATTTCCGGGCTGGCACTGACAATCTTGTCTTCCAGACTGCTCAGCCGATCGTCCATGCGGGCCTGAAAAGCGGGAACTTCGCTGCAAGGTTTCAGACCGATCAAGGGCTCTGCCTGCACAGATTGGGTGAGGCCAAGCGCGATGCAAAGGGCCAGAAGAAGGCTCAAAAAGGTTCGCATAGCAGGATGTGTCCTTGAGGTAGGGGGCTAAGATCCGAATGAAGTTGGGATCCTAGTTCAGAGTCAATCAGTACTCGCCCGCTGAGCCAGTTCTCTTAAGAGCCTATGAGTAAGCCTTAAGAACACCAACTCCCCAATGCCAAAACCTGCTTGGGAAGCGGAAACGGGCACTAAACGGTTAGTATCATACTCCCGAGCGCCTCGCCTCAACGGATCGTGGGTTTCAGCTCACACAATTCTTAAGGAAAGCCCTTTTCTCTCTCCTGCTTCTGATGGATCCCGACCTATGCCCCGTATCCTTGCGCTTGAAACCAGTTGTGACGAAACAGCGGTTGCTTTGGTAGAGGCCAGTCCGACCCAGAACGGCTTTGCCCCACACGTCATCAGCTCAGTTGTAGCCAGCCAAATCGAGATCCATGCCGCCTACGGGGGGGTGGTGCCGGAGGTGGCCTCCCGTCAACATGTGGAAACCCTACCCTTTGTACTCGAGGCAGCTCTGCAACAGGCAAACTTGAATATGACTGAGGTAGATGCTATCGCGGTGACCTGTGCTCCTGGTTTGGTGGGATCCCTGCTGGTGGGTTTGATGGGGGCAAAAACCTTAGCCTTGCTCCACGACAAACCTTTAATCGGGGTACATCATCTGGAAGGGCACCTGTTCAGTGGCTTCTTGGCGGCACCGGATTTGCAGCCCCCCTGTTTGTGTCTGTTGGTTTCTGGGGGTCACACCAGCTTGATCTGGATGAAGGACTACGGCCAGTATCAGACGGTGGGGCGGACGCGGGATGATGCGGCAGGGGAGGCCTTTGACAAGGTGGCCCGTCTGTTGGGGTTGGGGTATCCGGGGGGGCCACAGATCGACCGCTGGGCTCAACAGGGGGATCCGCAGCGCTTCCCCTTGCCGGAAGGTAAACTGGATCACCCCTACGACACCAGTTTTAGCGGCCTGAAAACAGCGGTGTTGCGCCTCACCCAACAGTTGCAAGCGGAAGGCAAGGAGCTACCGGTTGCCGATATTGCCGCCAGCTTTCAAGCCTGTCTAACCAGGGTACTCACCGAAAAAGCGGTGGCTTGCGCAGAAGAGCTCGGCCTTTCGAGGCTGCTCTTGACCGGCGGGGTAGCTGCCAATCGGGAGTTAAGGGCCCGCCTCCGGGCAGCCGCAGCCGCCAAAGGGCTGCAGGTGGTGATCCCACCGGTTGCTTGGTGCACCGACAATGCCGCTATGATTGGGGCGGCAGGCTTAAACCATTGGCTGCGGGGGGAGGTTTCCCCTCTGGATTTGGGCGTGGCCTCCCGCATGCCCCTAGAAGGGATCCCTGCCCTATACGCCTCAGATCCTGGAGCAGCGTAAGGGCATTGGGCATGGTCTTGGATTGCGGCAGCGTAGGTTTTGGGATCCGCTCCAGCTCAACCCCATCCCCCGGTCACCCCAAGGGGATCCCGTGCCAACAGCTTGTGTTGCTTCTGGATCTCCAAATAGATGAGTAGAGCATTGATGTCAGCCGGGTTGACACCGCCAATACGAGCCGCTTGGCCCAGCGTCAGGGGACGAACTGCCGAGAGCTTATCCCGCGATTCTTTGGAGAGGGTGGAAATTGCCTGATAGTCCAAATCCAAAGGCAAGGGGCGATGGTACTGCTTGCTCACCTGCTCGATTTGAGTTTGTTGCCGCTGGATATAACCGCTGTATTTGACGGTAATTTCGGCAGCTTCTTGCTCAAATGGATGCAGGGTTGGATCCCCTAGATCCAATTCCAAGAGATCCGGGTAATGCACCTGATTGCGGCGCAACAATTCTGCCAAGGTGGCGGATCCCTTGATGGCTTGGCAGGTGAGTTGGCTGAGGTGGATCCCAGCCGGATCCTGGGCTTTCACCCGTTGCTGCTCCAACCGTTGAATTTCTGATTCGATGCGGGCCTGCTTCGTTTGGAACAGCTGCCAACGACGGTCATCAATCAAGCCCCATTCCCGACCTAGGGGGGTGAGCCGCTGATCGGCATTGTCGGAGCGCAAGATAAGGCGGTACTCGGAGCGGCTGGTGAGCATACGGTAGGGTTCCCGCAGCTCCTTGGTGCAGAGATCGTCAATCAGGGTGCCGATGTAGCTGGATTCCCGCGGCAGAGTAACCAAAGGCTTGCCCTGAGCCAGACGAGCGGCGTTGATACCAGCCAACAACCCCTGGGCCGCCGCTTCCTCATAGCCGGTAGTGCCATTCAGTTGCCCAGCACAAAACAACCCCTGCACTCGTTTGGTCATCAGGGTGGGGTAGAGCTGGGTGGCCGGCAAATAGTCGTATTCCACCGCATAGGCAGGGCGCAGCATCACACAGTTCTCCAGGCCTGGCAAGGAGCGCAGCATTTGAATCTGGATTTTCTCCGGCATACCGGTGGAAAAACCCTGGATGTAAAGCTCCGGCAGATCCCGACCTTCCGGCTCAATAAAAATCTGATGGCTCTCTTTGTCGGCGAAGCGGACAATTTTGTCCTCAATGCTGGGGCAGTAGCGCGGCCCCTTGGCCTCTACCCAGCCGCCATAGACAGGGGTCTCGTGGAGGTTTTCTCGAATGATGCGGTGAGTTTCTGGGGTGGTGTGGGTTAAGTAGCAATCCATCTGCTCCCGTGGGATCCACACCTGCGGGTCGTAGCTAAACCAGCGCAGATCAGGATCCCCCGGTTGCCGTTCCATGGCCGAAAAATCGACGCTGCGCCGATCCACCCGGGCCGGGGTGCCGGTTTTCAGGCGATCCGTTTCAAAGCCCAGTTGATGGAGGGTATCGGTCAACCCTTCCACCGCAAATTCCCCCGCCCGTCCGGCAGCCTGCCAGTGACGACCAATCCAGATACGCCCCCCCAAAAAGGTTCCTGTAGTCAGGATTACTGCCCGACAGCCAAAAACGGCTCCGAAATGGGTTACAGCTCCCACAAGGTCATCATTTCGCCCCAGTACCAAATCCGTAACGGTTCCCTCCCGAATCGTTAGGTTGAGTTGGGTCTCCACCACCGAGCGCATCACCCGTGCATATTCCCGCTTGTCCGTTTGTGCCCGTAGCGCCCACACCGCCGGCCCGCGGGAGCGGTTCAGGACCCGCTTTTGTAGATAGGTGCGGTCGGTGATCTTGCCCATCTCACCGCCGAGGGCATCGATTTCATGCACCAGTTGCGATTTGGCAGGCCCCCCCACCGCCGGGTTACAGGGTTGCCAGGCAATTTTGTCCAGATTCAAGGTCAGCATCAGGGTGTTACAGCCCAGCCGTGCTGCTGCCAAAGCCGCCTCACAACCAGAATGGCCACCTCCCACCACCACCACATCGTAGTGATCGAGAAAATCAATGTTGTCCTGTCCAACCCTGAGCATAGATGTCAAGAACACAAAAAATGGAATCAGCGGGATCCTGATTCATAGCCCCGCTTACTCAGTGTAGCCATCGATCCAAAGGTTACCTGTCTACAGGCAAAAGGCTTAGGATCAGCCCATCACCGACCTACACTGCGAGGCTGGGATGATCATCACTCCTTCATGAACTCCACCCTAGGCCATTGTTTACCCCGATAGTGACGGTTAGTCGAAGGGGATCCCCAAATTCCTATGGCCCCAGATTTGATGGTGGTGTTTGGCCGACCCAAGGGTTACCGAGGCCCCTATCTCAACTCCGTCGAGCGAGAAGTGCAACGACAGCAGGAACGAAAACGCGCCCTACAAGCCGAGCAAGAACGGAACCCGCTTCAACAAAGAACAGGATCAAACCCGCCAAAGAGCCAAATCTCTCGCCCAGAAACTGCGAGATTTGGGGGGGTGGATCCAGATGGTTTCCAGTCAAGAGTTAATCCCGACTAAATAAGTCTGGATTGGTTGACGGGGCAGATCCAGAGTGATAGGATTCGACTCAATCCTGGGTAAACAAAATCTAGCGCCCCTCTATCCCCCAACCCGAGACCTCTGATGACTCAAACCCTATCTGCCAGTCCCCTTAGCACTGCCGACTCCCAGAAACTGGGCTTCAGTAATCTGCGCTGTCGGGAATGTGGGGCGGAGTATGAACCGGTCGCCAAGCATGTTTGCGAGCTGTGTTTTGGCCCGCTGGAGGTGGCTTATGATTACGACTGGTTAAAGCGCACTGTTACCCGCCAGAGCATTCAACAGGGGCCCCATTCCATTTGGCGTTATCGGCCTTTCCTGCCGGTGAGCTCTGAGCGGCCCATTGATGTGGGGACGGGCATGACGCCGTTGGTGAAGGCAGAACGGTTGGGGCGGCGGCTGGGGCTAAAAAATCTTTACATTAAGAATGATGCGGTCAATATGCCCACCCTCAGTTTTAAGGATCGGGTGGTATCGGTGGCTTTGACTCGTGCCAAAGAATTGGGGTTTACGACGGTCTCTTGTGCCAGCACAGGGAACCTGGCCAATTCCACAGCAGCCATTGCCGCCCATGCCGGGCTAGACTGCACCATTTTTATCCCGGCAGATTTGGAATCGGGCAAGGTCTTGGGATCCCTGATCTACAACCCCACTGTGATGGCGGTGGAAGGCAACTACGATCAGGTGAACCGTCTCTGTTCGGAAGTGGCGGATCGCTATGGCTGGGGCTTTGTCAACATCAACCTGCGCCCCTACTACTCCGAGGGATCCAAAACCTTGGCCTACGAGGTGGCTGAGCAACTGGGTTGGCAACTGCCGGATCAAGTGGTGGCTCCTTTGGCCTCTGGATCTCAGTACACCAAAATCTACAAAGGGTTTCAGGAATTTGTGAAGGTGGGGTTGGTGGCTGACAAACCCGTGACCTTCAATGGGGCTCAGGCCCGGGGGTGCTCACCGATTGCCCAAGCGTTCCAGGAAGGGCGGGATTTTGTGACCCCGGTTAAACCGAATACCATTGCCAAATCCATTGCGATTGGCAACCCTGCAGATGGGATCTACGCTCTGGATATTGCTCGCAAAACGGGTGGACAGATTCAAGCGGCAACGGATCCGGAAATTGTGGCGGGCATCAAGCTGCTGGCGGAAACCGAAGGCATTTTTACCGAGACCGCTGGTGGCACGACGATTGCGGTGCTGAAGCAGCTGGCGGAAAGCGGCCAAATTGACCCCGAGGCGGTGACGGTGGCCTACATCACGGGCAATGGTCTCAAAACCCAAGAAGCCATTCAACCTCATGTCGGGCATCCGTTGTTGATTTCGCCCAAGATTGAAAGCTTTGAACAGGCGCTGGAACGAGCCCGCACCCTGGAGCGGTTGGATTGGCAAGAAGTCTCCGTGTAGGGGAATTGGGCTCATTGGACGGCTTCTTAAAGAGAGCTTAATGAAGAACTATTAAGATACTCAGTATTAATCCACATTAATCCACTTGCACAGGAGCTTAATACCATGTCTATCCAGCGTTGGATCCCGGCAGTAGCAGCAGCGCTCACCACTGTTTTGGCCTCTGCCCCCATCGCTCAGACTCAGGGGTTGAATACCATTCCAGTGGAGCTAGAGACCCTGCCTGGCAGCTACTCCACCCTGGCAGCTGCTTTACAGGCAGCCGGGTTGAATACAGCCCTGGCTGGCCCGGGGCCTTTCACGGTGTTTGCCCCTTCTAACGTTGCCTTTGGGCAGTTGCCAGCGGGTACTGTTGATAGCTTGTTGCAACCGGCCAATCGAGGTCAACTGACGCGCATTCTCACGTATCATGTGGTGCCGGGGCGGATTACCTCTTTTGATCTGCAGCCGGGCCAATCGGCCACCCTCACCACTCTGGCGGGTTTGCCTCTGCAAGTACAGGTGGGATCCGACGGCAGCATCACGGTGAATGGGGCCAACGTCAATGTCGGCGATATCCCCGTCTCCAACGGTGTGATTCACGGCATTGATGGGGTGCTGCTACCCTAATTTTTTGATGTTTTGGATGGATGAGAGCATTTGGCTATGGCGGTAAAAGTTTTAATCCCCACCCCTCTACAGAAGCTCACCCAGGATCAAGCGGTGGTCAACTGCGAGGGATCCACAATTCGGGAATTGCTGGATTCTTTGGAACACAACTGTCCTGGTATCAAGGCTCGGCTGTGTGATGAGAGTGGGGAGCTGCGCCGCTTCGTCAACTTTTACGTCAACAGCGAAGATATCCGCTTTCTCGAGGGAGCCAATACCCCTCTGCAGGATGGGGATGAGGTGAGTATTGTCCCGGCCATTGCCGGCGGTTGAGACCTGGATATTGTGGATTGGCTAAGTCAACCGGCGCCGCTAGTAGCGCCAGCTTTGCTGGGCATGGTTCTGGTGCGTCAATTTGCCGATGGGCTACAGCTGCGTGCCCAGATTGTGGAAACAGAAGCTTACGCACCCGGGGATCCTGCCTGTCATGCCTACCGCCACCAGACCGAACGCAACCGGGTTATGTTTGGCCCACCTGGGCATTTGTATGTGTATTTGATCTACGGCATTTACCATTGCTTGAACATTGTCACGGAAGGGGAAGGGATCCCAGCAGCGGTGCTGATTCGGGCTGTCCGTTTGGATGTGATCCCGGAGTGGATCCCGCCTCAGAAGCGTCATAAACCGGAACGGGTGGGGGCCGGGCCGGGGTTACTCTGTCAAGCCTTGCGAATTGATCGCTCTCACAATGGCTGGCCTCTGCACCAGGTAGCCGAGAATCAAGAGGGATTCTGGCTAGAGGGATCCCCAGGGGATCCGACCCAGATCCCGATTGTGCAGACAACCCGCATTGGCATTACCCAGGGAGCGGACATTCCTTGGCGCTGGTACATTGGTGGGCATCCATCGGTCTCCCGCTATTAGTGGCGGATGAAGAAAAATGCTCACCAGATACATCACAAGATACAGGGGTAGCTGGCAAGGGATCCCGTTACTCCTGGTTGGACTTTTCTCAGTTTATCCAGCGCTGTCAAGCCAAGCTCAACTCTCCTTCGAGACGGTATCTATGCAAACTGAAGCCCAGACAAACTCCACCTATCGCACTGGGTTTCATCGTTGGCGGGCAGGAGAAGGTCAAGGGTTTCAGGATTGGGCCACCCAAGGGATCCGTGTCAATTCACAGGGACAACTGCAGTTGGATCCCCAAGGTTTGGTTCGAGAGCAGGATCCCGATCCAGACTTTGTTCAGACTCTTCCAGGAGAACCCAGCTCCTACGGCCCACAGGCAGGTGGATTTTACACGGGCGGTAGCTATTGGGTGGGGCAGGCTACTAGCCCGGCAGTTGCGACCGGATTCAACATGGTGGGGGCGATTGCCTCCTGGAATGCCCGTACTTCACAGGGCACTTGGTTAGAGCTGTTGATCCGCGCCCAAGTTCAAGGCCGCTGGACGAAGTGGTATCACGGCGGGGTTTGGGCTGCGGATCCAGCAACACTGGCCAGCCACTCGGTGAGCGGGCAACGGGATGAAGATGGCACAATGTACACCGACTTATTGGTGCTGACCGATGAATTGAACGGAGCAGAAGCCTTCCAAATCCAGTTGCGCCTCTTCACCCAGGATCCTGGTCGCTCGACAACAGTGGATCAGATCGCGGTTGCCCTTTCTAATGTGCCGGTTAAACCCGAGCATTTGCAGCCAGGGGATCCCTCCCGTTGGGGTAAAGTCTTGCCGGTGCCGCAATGCTCACAAATGGTTTACCCGGATGGAGGAGAGGTGTGGTGTAGCCCTACCTCCTTGGCAATGGTCATGGCCTATTGGCGGCGGGATACAGGCCCCTGTGAGCCGTTGGTGCGCTCGGCAGTGACCGGGGTATACGACTGGGTATACAGAGGTCACGGCAATTGGGTATTTAATGTCGCCCATGCAGCCGAACAAGGTTTTGCTGGGGTAGTGGCGCGCTTAGAGAGTTTTGCGCAAGCAGAAGACTGGATTGCTGCCGGCGTGCCCGTGATCCTCAGCTTTGCCTGGGCAGAAGGAGACCTACAGGGGGCACCCATCCCAAAAAGTGATGGCCACTTAGCGGTCTTAGTGGGATTTGATGCCGCAGGGGATCCCGTGATCAACGATCCGGCAGCCAAAACCGATGCAGAGGTGCGGCGAACCTACAGTCGGGCTCAATTGGAGTCTTTGTGGCTGGAGCATTCTGGGGGAACGGTTTATCTCATTCATCCTCCCGACTGGCCGGTTCCTGAACTGTGAGTGAAGCCTCAAGTTAGTAGGGTGGAATAATCCCTTTGTGGAACAGAGAAGAGAGAGGTGTAACCGGGTTGGAAGGGATCCCAGGGTTTTCTTGTTCTAGAGGATCTTCTGGGGCAGGCGTTTCTCGGCGAACCTCCTGGGCCTGCACCACCTGAAAAATGAGAGTGAAAGGACGACCCAACTCCGACTCAACAAATTCCTCCAAGAGAGTAGCCTGCCTAGGGGTAATCGGCTCATCGGCTCGTACCGACAACACCACCTCCGGCGGATAAACCACCCAGTTAAAGTCGCTGCGCACCAGGGTTACCCGTTGGAAGGTGATGGTTTTATTCAACAAAGCCGATCGCAAAGCTGACTCTAATCGGGTTTGATAGAGAAGCCGCGTCATCCCGGCCCCCAGCGGCACCACCAGCAACATCACCAACCCTAACATCCAAGACAACGCCGAGCGCGCCTTATGCAGGGGTGCGTAACCCATGGCTAGGAAGGTCACCATACAAGCCAGCGCAATCCCCAGCAAGTTGGTGGCATACAACAGGCTGGCCCCCAGGCTGGTGCTCCAATCGGCGTGAGCCAGTCCCAACCCAATCACACAGACCGGCGGCATCAACGCTACCGCAATAGCAACCCCCGCTAGACTGTCGGAAATCTCCTTGCGTACCCTGGCAAAAGCACCAATTCCCCCCGCTGCCAACGCCACTCCCAAATCCAACAGGTTGGGTTGGGTGCGGGCCAGCACTTCACTGCCCCACTGGGGTAGCCCCACCAGACGTCCGAGCAGAAACGACACCCCTACCCCAATGGCTGTGCCGACTGCAATGGAGAGAATCCCAGTCCGAAACAGAACAAGATTGCCCTCCAGAGCCCCCATGGCCATGCCGCGAATCGGCAGCATCAAAGGGGCCACGATCATCGCCCCGATGATCACCGCTGGACTATTGGCCATTAACCCCAAGGTGGCGATCACACAGGAGCCAATGACCAACATGAGATAGTTCAAGCTAAGGCGAGACTCCCGCATCAACCCCAGCATCAGCTCTGCATATTCCTCCGGCTTGGCCACCGGCCAGTGGAACATAGGTGGTCGGCGCCGAGCAGATGACGGGATCCCACTCGAGTCCACAGCAGTCTCGACAACTGCACCGTTTATTGCCTCTGCCTCTACCCCAAGCTCGGGAGGAGGAATCTGTTCCATAGCCATCTCCCTCATACCGTTTCTGCAGCAGTTTAGCTTGAACGGCGGGAAGCCCCGCACTGTAGGTCAGTGTCGGGATGAAAGCCGTGCTTGCTGAGTGTAGTACTGCTACGCAGAAGCAAGCTACGATGCCGCCGTTGGCGTAGCCTGCGCTTTGCGCATAACAAGCCCTACCCTACAAATCAATCAGGAGCATCTTGGTTTTCAATGTATTTTTTCAAAACTGAAACTGTCACGCCTCCACAGGATGCAATGAAGTACGATTCATTCCAAAGAACATTCTTCCAATAGACCTTATCCACCTCTTGCGGAAACTCAC
>JAUQVI010000036.1:0-17657 GCA_039794885.1 Thermostichus sp. DG02_5_bins_236 | reverse complement strand
TGCAGGCTTAGGTGCTGCTGTGATTGCCGGAGTGTTAAAGCCAACCTTTTCCCGGCAGCGTCCGGATTTGTGGGATCCCATTCTTTCAGAGTCAGGCTACAGCTTTCCCAGTGGGCAGGTGATCGGGGCAACGGTAATCTATGGCCTGCTGGGTTATCTGCTGGTCAAGTATTGGCCTGAGAAACGGCGGTGGATTCGCTGGAGTGTGTTGACCATTTTGCTTTTTGTCGGTCTGAGCCGTGCCTACTTGGGATTGAACTGGCCGAGTGATCTGCTGGCGGGGTACAGCCTGGGAGCCTTGTGGTTGATTTCCTGTATTACAATGCTGCGAATCCAAAGAATAAGTCAATCGGATCCCAGTTAAAAGTGTGGGAAACACTTTTTCAGAGTTGAAGTTTTGCATCCCTGTTCATGTTAACGTCCTTCAGGCTCGATGAGGAAACCCACAGATGAGTGCTATTTCCCTTTCTTCTTTTGAAAGAAAACTAAAGCGGTGGATCGCCTATCCATTTTATCGTTTGCTCAATGTCCATTTGCTTTTTCCTATTCGCCAAAGCATTTTAACGAAAAAAATCTCTAAGCATCTGACGCAGCATTGCTCAATTCTTGATTTGGGTTCCTCAGATGGAGCATTAGCCTATTCTATTCAAACCCACTTAGCCAAGCAAGGGATCCAGGCTGAGTTTACAGGTTGTGATGTGCATATTCAGCCCAACTGTAAAATCCCAGTGATTCCCTATGATGGAGAGCGCCTGCCCTTTGCCACCAATCAATTTGATGTGGTAACCATTGTGGACGTACTGCACCATGCTAAAAACCCGTTAGCTGTCTTAAAAGAAGCCATTCGAGTTGCCAAAAAGCAAGTGCTGATCAAAGATCACTACTGGACAAACCGATGGGATCTACTGGGGCTAAGGTTTTCCGACTATATCGGCAATCGCCCTTTTAATATCCACTTGCCCTACAACTACTTTCGAGAGTCTGAATGGCTAACCTTGCTTGACAAACTGAATGTAAAGCTAGAGCACATCGAGAAGTTTCGCTATGCCCTTGGGGATCCCTGTAAGCATATCCTTATGGAGCTATCTATCTGAGTACAGATGAGCATCTATAAAGATGCTTAGTCAGCGGAAGACTCACTCTCAACCATCAGGAATGGAGCAATTTTACTTAGTTTAATCTTGGGATTGCTGCCAACAAACTGTTGTAGAGTCCACTCATTTTTGAACAAAAGAACAGGTCTTTCCTGAATATCTTTGACGATGACTGTATTAAACAAGCTGGGAATATTCTCCAGCACTTCCCACCCATTCTCTACCCACCGAGCTAGGGTGTAAGGCAGCATCTCCAGACGAGTCTCAACGCTGTACTCGCTTTGCAGGCGATACTGCACCACTTCAAACTGCAACTGACCTACCGCAGCTACGATCGGATCCCGTTTGGAATCATCCGCAGAATACATAATCTGTACGGCTCCCTCCTCTCGCAGTTCTGTCACTCCTTTCTGGAATTGCTTAAACTTAGAGGGATTGGGATTTTTTAAATAGGCAAATAGCTCAGGAGAAAAGCTGGGGATCCCTGCATAGCGCAATTTAGGGCCAGTGTAGATGGTGTCTCCAATTGTAAAAATCCCGGGATTATTGAGGCCGATCACATCCCCAGGATAAGCCTCATCAATGGAGACTCGATCTTGGGCAAATAACTTTTGTGGGTAAGAAAGGCGAACACTGCGGTTAAGACGGGCATGATTAACCACCATATCTTTTTCAAACTTTCCCGAGCAAATGCGCACAAAAGCAATGCGATCCCGGTGGCGGGGATCCATATTGGCTTGTAACTTAAAAACAAACCCCGTAAATTCAGGGTGATCAGGTGGAATCAGCCCCAAGGTGCTCTCATGAGCTACGGGCGGCAGCGCATACTCTAAAAATGAATTGAGAAATAGCTCTACCCCAAAGTTGGTCATGGCGCTACCGAAAAAGACGGGGGTTTGCTTGCCGGCATGTACCTGCTTCAGATCCAAGCTGGGCATCAAACCCTCCAACAGCTCCAACTCTTCCTTGAATTGATAGTACAGATCTTCTTCGATCAACTCCTCAATTTGCGGATCCCCTAGTTTAATCACAGTATCTTTGACACGCACCCGACCTTTGGCTACCCGCTCGAAAAGATGAAACTCCTGAGTGCGGCGATCAAACACACCCACAAAGCGATCCCCAGAGCCAATCGGCCAGTTGACAGGATAGGGTTTCAGACCCAGTTCCGTCTCGATTTCATCCATCAGCTCCAAAGGATCCCGGGTGGGCCGATCCATCTTGTTGATGAAAGTAAAAATCGGCAGTGACCGCATTTGGCAGACTTCAAACAGCTTGCGGGTCTGGGTTTCTAGCCCTTTGCCAGCATCTTCTAGCATCACTGCATTGTCGGCAGCAGCCAATGTACGATAGGTGTCTTCACTAAAATCTTGGTGACCGGGGGTATCCAGTAGGTTGAGGCGGATGTTGCGGTAATCAAATTGCAACACAGTGGAGGTAATAGAAATACCCCGTTGCTTTTCCAGTTCCATCCAATCAGAGGTAACCCGCTTTTGGGCCCGATGGGCCTTCACTGCTCCTGCTTCCTGAATAGCCCCCCCGTAGAGCAGGAGTTTTTCAGTGAGGGTGGTCTTCCCAGCATCCGGGTGGGAAATGATGGCGAAAGTGCGTCGTTGTTCTGCCGCCTTAGCCAAGTCGAGCTCTTGCATCGGGATTGCTTCTCCAAATCACAACCTGATTCATGTCAAAGAAGGAAAACAAAAGGGGGTTTGGCAAGTACAGCCAAGTATTAACAGAATCAGGGCGGAGAGAGCACAGGCAAAAGGGTGCTAAGGGTAAACAAAGTCTCTCTGACCCTAGCATAAGAACCCTGGCCTTTGTTTTCCTGCATACAGGCAGGTAGAGACACGAATCAGGACAAATTCTGCTCGTTCAAAAGCTGCTCAATCGTGGCGATGGTGTGGTTTTGGCTAATCACCAGTCGTTCTACGCGAATGCGGTGAGCCTGCATGAGACAATCCTGCTGCACAGATTTGGGCAGTTGCTCCCAGTGATCCACCAACACCTCAACGAGAATCTCACCCGGTAGGCCGGTGCTGTTTTGCAGGGATCCCAGCTTTTCAAGCATGTCAGCAGAGCACTTGAGGGTGAGCTTTTGTAGGCCCAGTTGTGCATCCAGAGCCTCACGCGGATCCGGCATAACAGGAGTGGATGGAGGAGGCAAGGGATCCAGTTGAAGGGTCTGCCTAGGGTGGGTGCTCTTGTGAACCCCATTGCCATTACTGTTATTCAGGCGGGCGCTGGTAGGAGACAAAAGCAAGGACTCCGTCCCGCTGTCGCTTAAGCGTTGCGTAGCAACAACGCGAACGGCTGGCCTAGTCCATTCGGCCCGGTGGATTTGGGGGGAAAGAGCTGGGGAGGCCATCTCCTCCACCTCGACAGGATCCGGTGGTGGCTCGGGCCAAGGATCCGCATCAGGAAGAGGATCTTCAGAGATGGAGGCCGCCGCGAGGACTGGAATTGGAATCGGCTCTTGGAGCGACTCGGCAAAAGCAGGTACTGCGGAGATCGGTTCAACTTCAACAGGGGCAACATCAGATTCCGGCGGGTGAGGCGAATCCTCGACAAGTGTAGGTGCGGGTTTAATGGGTTCCGGCTGCTTATTCACCCCCATACGGGAGAGCAAATCCCCTTTAGTGGGGCCGGTGGGTAATTTCTTCTTGGGAGGCTTTTTGGAAGTAGCCATGTCAGCGAACCCCCAACACAGCCTCGATGACCTCGCGATAGGGCTGAGCCAAGAGATCTTCTCCCGCCTCCGCCAATGACCAACCCATGCTGTTGGTTTGTTGCACCACCGTGCTTTGCCGTACCGGGGTAAAAATGGGGATCCCTTGCATCATCTCGGTAAGAGCTTCTACGGCAGCTCGAGACATCTTGGTGCGATTATTGCCTACCCATTGCTCTCGCGTGGGGAGTACCCCCAAAAACTTGGGCACATGAAAATCCAGTTCCTCCAATTCCTTGAGCAAGACCAGGGTACTCAAGGCCCCCATCACCCCTTTTTGCGTGCATTCAGTGGGTACTACCAAGAGATCGGCACTGAGAATGCTGTTGTAGGTGAGCAAGCCCTTGGAGGGGGGACTGTCGATGACCAAAAAGTCATAGTCTGACAAAATCGGTCGCAAAGCCCGCTTCAAAAACAACTCCCGCCCCGGCTCCATCACAATGGCATCCATAGCCCGGGACAGGCTGTAATCGCTGGGGGCCAGCCAAAGCCGCTCCTGACGATCCTCATTCAAGGGGGGACGGATGATCTCGCCGATGTGAACCCGATCTGCCCCTGGCAAAATGGTTTCTGCAATCGTGGCCGACTCTGATAGATCTGTCCAGCCCATCCACTGGCTCAAGTTGCCCTGAGGGTCAAAATCGATGGCCAAGGTTCTGCCGTGATCCGCCAGCATGGTGGCCAAGTTGAGGGCGGCTGTGGTTTTGCCGGATCCCCCACTCAAACAGGCAACAGTGACGACAAGCGCCGTTCTGCTAGACATGAGTTGATCCCCTCATAGTCAGTTCCATAACACTATAACTAGCGTTAAGCAATGGTGTTCACACTTTATGTAGGGACGAATCGGCCTTTTTTTGGGGTATCAGAGGGAACAGACAAATTGGTGCAGTCGGTGCAAGCCTTTTTCGATGGTGGCGCGGTCGGTGGCGTAGGACAAACGAATGCAGTGATCGGCTCCAAAGGCTACTCCAGGGACAGCGGCCACATGCTGCTCCTTGAGAAGACGCTGACAAAACTCCACAGAACTTAACCCCGTCTGACGGATATTGGGGAACACATAAAAGGCTCCCTCCGGTTGTGGGCAGGTCACTCCTGGCAAAGTGCGGATCCCTTGCACCGTCAGATCCCGCCGCTGGGAGAATTCCTGGCGCATTTTTTCAATCGAAGCCGTAGACAGAGGGCTGGTCAGGGCTTCTAGGGCTCCATACTGGGCGAAGGTGCAGACATTGGAGGTGCTGTGGCTTTGCAAGTTGATGGCTGCATCGATAACTGGCTTGGGTCCTGCTAAGTAGCCAATCCGCCAGCCAGTCATAGCATAGGCTTTGGCAAACCCGCTGCTGAGGATGGTGCGCTGAAATAAGTCCGGGGATAGGGATCCCAAACTGATGTGGTGGGCTTCTCCATAGACCAGT
Source organism: Thermostichus sp. DG02_5_bins_236 (assembly GCA_039794885.1). Classification (GTDB taxonomy): domain Bacteria; phylum Cyanobacteriota; class Cyanobacteriia; order Thermostichales; family Thermostichaceae; genus Thermostichus. Next base: position 12,426 of record JAUQVI010000036.1, on the reverse strand, counting down.
TTTTCGTAGATCTCATCACAGACCACATAGAGATCCGGCACCGAGAGGACCACCTCTGCCAGGGCTTCCAGCTCGTGACGATGGTAAACCGCTCCCGTCGGGTTGGCTGGAGAGTTGAGAATCAACAACTTGGTGTGTGGAGTCAGAGCTTGGCGGAGTTGCGCAGCAGTGAGTTTGAACCCTTGGGCTTCCTCTGTGGGCACGCGAACGACTTTGGCCCCCGCCAAAGTGACAATTTCGGGATAGCTTACCCAGTAGGGCACCGGCAGGATTACCTCATCGCCGGGATCCAGCAACACCATCGCCAGATTAAACAGGGTTTGTTTGCCTCCATTGCTGATCAAGATCTGCTCACGGCGGAAGGGCAGACCGTTCTCTTGGTGCAGTTTGTCAGCAACTGCTTGGCGAAGGGCAGGGATCCCGGCAGCGGGGCCATATCGGGTTTTCCCCTCCTCCAAGGCACGAACGGCAGCAGCCCGAATGTGCTCAGGTGTATCAAAATCTGGCTCACCCGCACTCAAACTACAGACATCCAGCCCCTCCCCCTGCATGGCTTTTGCCGTAGCAGAAATCGATAAAGTGGCAGAAGGGGATAGATGGGCAACCCGTTGGGACAAGCCGGCAGCAGACACCATCAGTCAGAGATCTCTTTTGGTTAAGGTTGGGTTAGTTTTAGGCAGTTAGGCCACAGCTGTCAATAGGCGGCTACCATCCACCAGCAACAGCTCGTTGCCCTCCCGCTCGGCCAACAGATCCCAAAATTCGCCGGCCGAGGCTCCGGGCAGGAAACCTTCTAAACGCAGTTGCAACGGGGGGAATTGTTTTTTCCCTTGTGGTTTACGCCGCACTGTTACGGAAATAAAGCCATCACGGGGTTCGATAATGCCGCGAATGTTAAAGCCTTCCTCCACCTCCTCAGGAGCAGGCAGAAAGGGTTCTTCCTCCCACTCTGGATCTTGCTCTTCCAGTGGCAGGGCAAGAATGCGAATGACGCTTAGGCCCAAGGCTCCTCCCGGACGTGGCTGCGGCTGCACATAAAACCAATAGGGATGTCCACTTTCGATGCAGTAGGTAAAGCGGCGCAGAAGCTCGGCTCGCCCAGGCGTGGCTGGGTACTCTTCTCCCTCTGGAGTGACCAATATCGCCTGAGCATAGGTATCGGGGATCGGTTGCAGGGATCCCTTAATTAGGCCGAGGGCGCGAAACTGGTAATCGTGGGCAGGAGCAGGCAGTGGGGTCATGGGCTAAAAATTGGGAAATACTGTTGCGGGCACCAAAAGCCTCTGGCAACACCACTGGGACAGCAGGCTGCCAATCGAGACTTGATCTAGGCTACACCCTGGGCAGCGGATTTGAAATTGGCTCTTAGTGTGGATACAAAACCTGGATAACCAATCCTGAGGTAAATGACCCAAGCTAATCCAGCAAAAACTGCACCCATTTGGGAGGAGGAGGCAACGGACAACGGAAATGCTCCATCACGAGCGCCGCCACCAAATGCACCGTAAACACATAGATGAGTGAGTTAAAAGCGATAAACCCCACTACCACCACCTGGATCATCCAAGGCTCCGCCACCCAGTACACCCCCAGCCAGCTCAGAGACACATCCAGCAGCCAGTTGGTCAGACTGGTCAACTGAATCGTCACATAAGTCCAGAGGTTTTCTCCCACCAGCAATGACGAGAGCAACAACTGAAAAATCAAACCCAAGGCGCTGATTACAGCCCCGCTCAGCACCGACACATACCAAGAAAGACGCCGTTGCCAAAGACGGGCGCACCAGTACCCGAGAATGCCATAGGGGATGACGTAGAGGATGCTGCGGGTCGGCCCCATCAACACCGTCAGCAACAGGCTGGAGACCACCAAAGCCATAGCCCCCGTGCGGGGATCCCAACGCATCACCGCCAGCGCCACTGGAATCGGGAAAAACAAGCGCATAAACGGAGCCAGCGGCGTGTAGCTCAAAATCCAGATCAAGGCAGAGGTGCTGGCCAAAAAGGCCGTTTCCACCACCTTCAGGGCCGGAGAACGGGGAGGTGGAGGGGGCAGGGGAGGAAAATCATCCTGCACAGAAGGCTGGGGCACAAGATAGGGAAAAACACCTTTCCCAGCTTAGGCCACCGGTTGCAGGGTTGGGCGCAATTGCGGGGCCACCTCTTGAATCACCAACTGCATAGAACGACGCACATCTTCCTCAGCCAACCCAGGGATATGCACCATCACATTTAGCAAATCCAACCCGACGGTATCCCAGTAGTTTTGCAATTTTTGGGCCACGGTTTGCGGGGATCCCACCAAATAATCCAGGCGATCCAACATATCCGGCAGGCTCTCGGGAGGGGTGGCCGGGATCCGACCTTCGGCGATGGCCTCTTGGTAATAGATCCCTTTGGAGTAGAGGTTGAAGTACAAAGTTGCCCCCGCTTCCACTTGGCGTAGGGCTTCGGCATCGGTTTCCGCCACATGCACCAATCGGCAGCCGCAGACTTTTCCGTGGGATCCCTGTTGGCGATAGTGCTGCACGTATTCTGCTTGCTTGACGGGAGCTTCCGCCTGCCCCACCAGCAGATTCAGCCCTTGCTGAGCGATCAGGCTGACGGTTTCGGCATCACGGGAAGCAATCCAAAGTTTATCCACCAATCCGGGGCTAGGAGGAGGGGTAAGGCAGGGCTTGTCCCCATCAGGGCCGGTATTCAGATACTCGATCACCTGCATCAGGTTGGAACGGAACTGTGCCCGTTTGTCCATGCCCGCAAAGCCCGCCTGTTGAATATCGCCGCCACTGCCTTGGCCCACCCCAAACACCACACGACCTTGGGTGAGAAGATCAAGGGTGGTGATCGATTCGGCAAAGCGCATCGGATGGGCCACCGTTAGGATTTTCACCCCGGTGCCCAATTTGATCTGACGAGTTTCCCCCGCCAGCCGCGCCACCATCAATTCTGGAATCGGTACCCGACCGTAGAAAGGGGTATTGCGCACCAAATGGTGCTCCCCCATCCAGAAGGAATCGAACCCTAGCTCATCCGCCCAACGCACATCAGTAATGGCTTGCGCGAAGAACTCCGCATCGGAAAGGGCGGCATGGGCCCACATCTGGTGAAAGAGTCCGATCTTCATGGCATTCCCAAGAATCTGGCAAATTTACCGATATCCAATCAGAGATTCAGGCCAACAGTGGTAGTGTTTGCTACGGGATCCCGTGCAGCAAAAGGTGAATGGGGGAGGGAGCTCTTGTGTCTTGTATATACTTGTCAGTACAGATAGAGGTTGATGCGTAGCCTTTTCCAGTTTCATGTAGGGTCTGAGGCTATGTAGGTTGCGTCAGCGGTGCGGGGCTTTGAGCCCTTTAAGTTAAGTGACCAATGTGTGTTGGCTTTGGTAGACATCCCTGGAGCTATATGCGTACTCGTGTTTTTCAAAGCGGCAATTCTCAAGCTGTCCGTATTCCCAAAGAACTCCAATTTGAAAATCTGGACGTGGACTACGAAATTGAACGACAGGGGGATCGATTGATCATCCAGCCGTTGGGTGAGTCCCTTGCCGATGTCCTGCACTGCTTTCAATCCTTCTCAGAGGACTTCATGACAACAGGTCGCCCCGACCAAGGAGAGCAGGAGCGGGATCCTCTTTGAAATACATGCTTGATACCAACATTTGTATCTATTTGATGCGACATCAGCCACCTTCTGTAGCTGAGCGGTTTGCCCAGTGTCGTCGGGGGGATGTTGTGATCTCCACCATCACGCTGGCGGAGCTGGAGTATGGTGTGCATCGCTGTTCTCCTTCTAGCAAACTGCAAAACCGTCTTGCTCTCGACGCCCTCGTGGATCGGATCCCAGCTGTTCCTTTTGACCGGGCTGCTAGTAACCATTACGCTGAAATTCGTGCGGCCCTACCTGACCGTCGCCGCGATGCGTTGGATCGGGTAAAAGAGGTTCTTGAGAGACTGCAGCTTGTTATGGAATTGGCTGGTGTCCCCATCTGTATAGGGAAAGGGAAAAGTGCTGGCAGTTAGCCTGGAATAAATACTGGAATAACTATCTGTGCTCGATGTATGACTGCTGTTGCCCAACCCCTACCTCTTTGGTCTTTAGCCCTGTCTGAACCGGGTCAGGAGTTTGGCCCCACACCCCTTAACGTGCTCTCGGGGGCAATTCCTGCGGGTTTACAGGGATCCCTGTATCGCAACGGGCCGGGTCGCTTACAACGAGGGGGAGAGCGGGTGGGCCACTGGTTTGATGGGGATGGAGCGATTTTGGCGGTTCATTTCCGGTCGGGTAAGGTGACGGGGCTCTACCGCTATGTGCAAACCGCCGGTTATCAAGCGGAAGAACAGGCGGGGCGGTATCGATTCGGCGGATATGGAATGCGGGCCAAACGGCCGGGACAAGCCCCCAAAAATGCCGCCAATACCTCGGTGCTGGCTTTGCCGGATCGGTTGCTGGCCCTCTGGGAAGCCGGTCTCCCCCACTGCTTGGATCTAGAGACCTTGACTACCCAAGGCTTGGATGATCTGGGACAAGCTGGAGCTTTGAGGGCTTACTCTGCCCATCCCAAACGGGATCCCCTCACGGGCGAGATTTATAACTTTGGGGTGGAACTGGGCCGTTCGCGACAGCGGGATGGAGTCCTTACAGCAACCCTTCATCTCTACCGCAGCGATATCTATGGCCGCATCCAAGCCCATGCTCGTCATCCCTTGCCGGGATTGCCCTTGATCCACGATTTTGTTTTGGCAGGGCGTTACCTGGTCTTTTTAGTGCCGCCGGTACGCCTGAACCCCTGGCCGGTGCTGGCTACCCTGAAAAGCTACAGCGATAGCCTCTACTGGGATCCCCACCAGGCCACGCAGGTGTGGATTTTTGACCGCCAGACCTTACAACGGCTCAGCCGCAACGAGATGGAGCCTTGCTTTCAGTGGCATTTCGGCCATGGGTACGAAGACCAAGAAGGAGCGGTGATCTTCACCCAGGTGCGCTACCCAAACTTTGCCACCAATCGCTACTTGGCAGAAGTGGTAAGCGGCCAAACCCAAACAACAGCAACGGCTACCCTTTGGCGGATTCGTTTGCATCCCCGGTCGGGGCAGGTACTAGAAGCAGAGCCTCTACTGGAACGCCCTTGTGAATTTCCTACTGTGCACCCCGCTCAAGTGGGGCAACCCCATCGGTATCTCTACCTACTCCTGCACCGGCAAAGTGTGGATCCCAGCCGTGACATGTTCGGCAGTGTGGGCCGTGTGGAGGTGGAAACCGGATCCCTGATGGAGGCCAATCTGGGAGTGGGACGTTACCCCAGCGAACCTCTCTATGCCCCCGATGCTGAGGATCCCGGTCGCGGCTGGCTGTTGAGCGTTGTTTTTGATGGTCATCAGAACCGCTCAGAGGTATGGATTTGGGATGCTGCCCAACTGGATCAGGATCCCTGCTGTCGATTGGAATTGCCAGAGCGGATCCCATTGGGATTCCATGGCACCTGGCAGCCCCGCTCTTAAGGGATCTTGAGAGACTACACATCAAGATAACTTGATGTGTGTCTGTCATTCTGGTAGGCTCAAGGCGAGGTTCTGTCATTGGACGGGATCCCTTTTGGGGCGAGCGCAGAGGGCGAAACAAGATGGCGATACGAGTGGGCATCAACGGGTTCGGTCGAATTGGACGACTGGTTTTGCGGGCCGCCTGGGGCTGCCAAGAGTTAGAATTCGTTCACATCAACGAAATCAAGGGTGGGGCAGCAACGGCAGCTCATCTGCTCAAGTTTGACTCTGTGCAAGGCCGCTGGGATATCGACTTGGAGGGAGCCGGGGATCGGCTGCGCATCCAAGATAAAATCCTTACCTTCAGTGAATACAAATCTCCTGGAGAAGTTCCTTGGGCGGATTTGGGAGTAGATCTTGTCTTAGAAAGCTCCGGCAAGTTTGTCAAGGCAGCAGAGCTGGATCCCTATTTCAAAGTAGGGGTGCGTAAAGTCATTGTGGCCGCTCCGGTCAAGGATGGCCATGCTTTGAATATCGTCATGGGAGTCAACGATCATCTTTACGATCCGGCCCAACATCATCTGCTGACGGCGGCTTCTTGTACCACCAATTGTCTGGCCCCGCTGGTGAAGGTGATTCATGAAGGGATTGGCATTGTGCATGGGGTGATCACCACCGTCCACGACGTCACCAATACCCAAACGATGGTGGATGCTCCCCACAAAGATCTGCGACGGGCACGGTCGGCTCTGTTGTCTTTGGTGCCCACCACCACCGGCTCGGCTACCGCCATTGGCCTGATTTACCCGGAGTTGAACGGCAAACTAAATGGATTGGCAGTGCGAGTGCCCCTGTTGAATGCCTCCCTCACGGATGCAGTGTTTGAGGTGAAGCGGCCCACCACCGTCGAGGAAGTGAATCAACTGCTCAAAATCTCGGCACAAGGGGAACTGAACGGGATCCTCGGCTACGAAGAACTGCCCCTAGTCTCGGTGGATTTCAAAGGGGATCCCCGCTCCAGCATTGTGGATGGCCCGTCAACGATGGTGGTGGATGGTACGCAGGTGAAGATCTTGGCTTGGTATGACAACGAATGGGGATATTCCAACCGCATGGCGGAACTGGCCCGCAAAGTCGCCCGCAGTTTGTAGATCGATCGTTTGTAAAGGACTTGTTTGGTTGAATGCTTTTCCTATGGGATCCACGACCATGCTGACAGACTACATCCAAGCAGCTTTGGAATTAGCTCATTATGAGATTCTTCCAGAGGATCAAACCTACTATGGTGAGATCCCCGGGATCCAAGGGGTTTACGCCAATGAGCCAACCCTGGAAGCCTGCCGAAAGGAACTCCAGCAAGCCTTAGAAGATTGGTTATTATTCAGTCTGAGCCGAGGACTTCCCATACCTGTCATTGAGGGATTAGATCTCAACGTTAAATTAGGTGCTGCCTAATGCCCGCGTTTGGGCCAATTAAAAGGGCTGACTTGATTCGCTATTTACGCGAATTGGGATTTGAAGGGCCTTTTGTCGGTGGAAAACATCAATTCATGCAAAAAGATCAGATTCGTTTAATTTTGCCAAATCCTCATCGAAGTGATGTGAGCTCCGATTTGCTAGCACGGATTCTTCGACAAGCCGAAATCAGCAAAGATGATTGGGAACACCTTTAAAACCCTGTGAAACCCCTGGAGAACGCACGATGACCTCTGCCTCAACCGCTCAATCCTCCGCCATTCGCAACTATGCCCTGATCACTGCCGCCTACTGGGGATTTACCATCACCGATGGGGCGATCCGCATGTTGGTGCTCTTGCACTTTCATAAGTTGGGATTTACCCCGATTCAAATTGCCACTTTGTTTCTTTTCTACGAAATCTTTGGGGTCATCACCAACTTTTTGGGCGGTTGGATTGGCTCCCTGTTTGGCCTACGGCTGACTCTTTATGGTGGTATTGCCCTGCAAATATTTGGCTTGGTTATGCTGGGCGTACTGAATATGCAGTGGCCGATTTGGGGTCAGGTTACCTATGTGATGGTGGCTCAGGCTTTTGCCGGGATCGCCAAAGATCTCACCAAGATGAGTTCCAAAAGTGCCATCCGCTTGGTGGTACCCAAAGAGGCCGAATCCCGTTTGTTTCGCTGGGTAGCGATGTTGACGGGATCCAAAAATGCCCTCAAAGGGGTAGGGTTCTTTGTGGGGGCAACCCTGCTGCAGGTGTTCGGGGAACTGTACGGCGAGATTATGGGCTTTCGCCTGGCCAACTTTGTGCAAGCAGGTGCTCTGGCTTTGATCTTTTGCTCGGGGATTTTATTGCCGGCGGATATGGGCAAAATTAAGGCCAAGATCCCCTTCAAACAACTGTTTTCCAAGAGCAAAGAGATCAACATTCTCTCGGCGGCCCGCTTTTTCCTGTTTGGATCCCGGGATGTGTGGTTTGTGGTGGCGCTGCCGGTCTTTCTCTATGACAGCCTCGGCTGGACCTTTATGCAGGTGGGCACCTACATGGCTACCTGGGTCATCGGCTACGGCATTGTGCAATTTCTAGCCCCGCAACTGCTGGGGAGCAACCGCCCCGGACGGGCTCCCAAAGCCCGTACCATTCAGATTTGGACTTTTGTGCTCACGGTGGTGCCGGCGATCATCGCTACAGCCTTTATGGCAGGGTTGGCTCCCGAACTGGTGATCACGGGCGGGCTGATCCTATTCGGTATTGTTTTTGCCTTTAATTCGGCGGTGCACTCCTACTTGGTGCTGGCCTACACCGAAGATAATGACGTGGCTCTGAATGTGGGCTTTTACTATATGGCCAACTCGGGCGGGCGGCTGCTGGGTACGGTCACGTCGGGTTTGCTCTTTCAGTTTTATGGACTGGAGGGCTGCCTTTGGTTTTCCACGATTTTGATTTTGCTGGCGGGGATTTTCTCCTTGAAGTTGCCGGATCCCACCAAAGGGCCGGTGGAGTGGGTGGTTAAACCAGGGGATTGAGCAGACCGCTCAGATGAGATAGTAGAAGGGCGAGCAGCATTCTCCTCAGCCTACTTATAGTGACCTATGAGCCTCCGCACCATTCCCACCACCCCCTTTGCCGGCCAAAAACCGGGTACCTCCGGTCTGCGCAAGCAGGTGAAGGTGTTTCAGCAGCCCCACTACCTGGAAAACTTTGTTCAGGCCATTTTTGATGTTCTGGAGGGATCCGCCGGACAAACCCTGGTCATTGGTGGGGATGGGCGCTATTACAACCGGGAAGCCATTCAGATCATCCTGAAAATGGCGGCTGCCAATGGTATCGGGCAGGTGCTGCTCGGTCAAGGAGGGATCCTCTCCACACCGGCGGTGTCCTGCTTGATCCGCAAGTATGGGGCCTATGGGGGCATTATTCTTTCTGCCAGCCACAACCCCGGTGGACCAGAAGGGGATTTCGGCATCAAGTACAACATCGGCAACGGTGGCCCTGCCCCAGAGACAGTTACGGAAGCCATTTACGCCCGTACCCAAACCTTGGATCGCTACTGCATCCTGGATGCTCCGGATATCGATCTAGATTGCCTGGGAGAACAAACCCTCGGATCTCTAAAGGTCAGAGTGATCGACTCGGTCACCGACTACCGCGAGCTGATGGAGCGCCTGTTTGATTTCGACTTGATTCGGGATTACTTGGCTTCTGGGATCCGCATTGTCTTTGATGCTATGCATGCGGTTACCGGCCCCTATGCCCGTGCCATTTTGCAGGGATCCCTGGGGGCTCCCCAGAGCAGTGTCCTCAACGGTGTACCTTTACCGGATTTTGGCGGTGGGCATCCGGATCCGAATCTAGTCTATGCCCGTGAGCTGGTGGAGTTGCTGTTTGGAGAAGATGGCCCCGACTTTGGTGCGGCCTCTGATGGGGATGGGGATCGCAACATGATTTTGGGGCGCAAGTTCTACGTTACCCCTAGCGACAGTTTGGCGGTGTTGGCGGCCAATGCCCAGCAGGTACCGGGGTATCGCGAGGGATTGGCCGGGATTGCCCGTTCCATGCCCACCAGTCAAGCGGCGGATCGGGTGGCGGCCAAGTTGGGGATCCCGTGCTATGAAACACCGACGGGCTGGAAATTTTTCGGCAACCTACTGGATGCGGGCAAAGCCACCCTCTGTGGCGAAGAAAGTTTTGGGACGGGATCCAACCATGTGCGGGAAAAAGATGGCCTCTGGGCGGTGCTGTTTTGGCTGAATATCCTGGCGGTACGGCGGCAATCGGTGCAACAGATCGTCCAAGAACACTGGCATACCTACGGGCGCAATGTGTACTCTCGCCACGACTACGAGGGCATTGATGCGGTGGCCGCTCAGGATCTGATGGAGAACCTGCGCTTGGCCCTCCCCAGCTTGGTGGGTCAATCCTGGGGATCCCAAACCGTTGCCTACGCCGATGACTTCAGCTATACGGATCCGGTGGATGGCAGCACCAGCAGCAAACAGGGGATCCGCATTGGCTTTGAAAATGGATCCCGGATTGTCTATCGTCTATCTGGAACCGGCACCCAGGGGGCAACGCTACGGGTTTATCTGGAGCAATTTGAGCCGGATCCCAGCCGACATGGATTGGATCCCCAGGAAGCGTTGGCTGAGCACATTCAACTGGCGGATCAGCTAGCCCAGATCCGGGCCCGCACAGGCCGTCAGCAACCGGATGTTATTACTTGACTCAAGAATTATTCACGAGAATTATTCAACCGTCCGGAAGTGGGGATCCAATCCCCTAAGACTAACCATAGTATGGCAAGGCTTGCAGCATTCCAGGGCTGCGTTTACTTAAGCCCACCTACTTAGTAGGAACTTTGGCTTTGAGAGAGTGGTTAACGAGGTTGGATCCGTCGCCCAGGCTGAACTTGATCGGAAGGGTAAAGAATTACTGTCTCACCAGGCTCCAATCCCGACACCACTTCAGCCAGGGTGGCGCTTTCCTAAGGCAACCTGCCGTTGTTGGGCGAGCTCTGCCTCTACAACGTAGACACACCACTCCTCCTGGCAGCGGAACAGGGCGCTCAGGGGTAATACCAAAGCCTCTTCGTTTTGCCAGATGATTACCTCAGCCTCAACGCGATAGCCATCCCCCAAACGGGCCGGTGGATCCTCCAGATTAGCGATGATGTTAACCCGCTGCTCTTCAACTCCCAAAGCCGATACTTTGGTGAAAGCTGCGGGTTCAACGGTGCGCACGCTGCCCTGCAATACCTCCGCTCCGCCCCACTGTCGAACCTGCACGGGATCTCCAGGTTGAATCCTGACCGCATCGCTGGAGAGCACGTCCATTTCCAGCTCCAACTGACCGGGATCCCCCACCTCTACTAAGACGGTACCAGCGGGGACAAAACGGGCGCTCTCCTGGTGAACCCGTAAAACCTGCCCCGCACTGGGGAGGTGATGGTGGTGCGCTGCACCGAGTCTGAAAGGCTGGCTAGCTCAGCTTCTAGGCTACGAATCTGGGCATCGTAAACCTGCAGCAGATAGTCAGGATCCCGTTGCTCCGCTTGCAGCACCTGCAACCCCTGCTGTGCAGCGACAATGGCTGCCTGAGCCTGCTCCACCTCCTGTTGACGAGCGGAGAGGGTTTGGCGACGGCTGGTTTCCATCAGTTCCGCTTCTTCCAGGGTCTGACGGGAGATGACCCCTTGACTAAAAAGACCTTCAACTCGCTGCCGTTCTCGCTGCGCTTGCTCAAAACTGGCCTGGGCCTCCTGTTGTTGAGCGAGGGCCTGTTGGTGATGGGCTTGGGTGGCGGTAATGTTGGCTTCTGCCTGCACCAGGGATGCCGCTTTAGGCCGTTGGGTGTCCACCCCCTGTTTTTCCGCTTCAAGTCGCTGGATCTGGGCCTGAATCGCCTGGACTTGGGAAGCTAAGGGCAAGGGATCCATATGAGCGATAACATCACCTGCCGCTACGGGATCCCCGACTCGCACCGGGATCCGCTCCAGCCGCCCATCCACTGGAGCTGCGATCTCAAACCGCTCCCGCAGCCGGGTTTTGCCTTCTGCCTCCACTGTGACCCGCAACAGGCCCCGCTCTACTACTGCCATATCTACCGGCACAGGGGACGGCCAAAATGTCCAACCCACTAGAGCCACAAAACCCACCCCTCCTAGGGCATAGACGGCGGGTTTCCAAGAGCGGTTGCGCTTTAAGGACGGTGGGGGAGAGGATTGCTCCGTTTGAGGTTTTGGGGTTGGCTGGGATTCGGCGGTAGCAGGGTGAGGATGCTTAGTGTAGGTTGAACCCGTTTGGGTGGGGCTGGCGTGTTCGGTTGTTAGCTGCCTTTCATCGTTTTTCATAACCACACAGTGAGTGAACGTCCTCGCGTGCTTTCTCCCTTGGAAAATTGGATAGCATCTGGCTCTAGGTGGCGGAAAGTAACGATTGGCTATCCCCATCCACCCTATCCCTGCTTCCTCTATCGATGAGGTAGCCGGGCCTATTCAGCAACAAAAGGCAATAGTATTGCACCTTGTCTTTACTTGAGCATGAGGGCAGGAGTCAAGGGATCCCCTTAAGACAGCGCATCCGGATCCAGGCTTAATTCTCGGAGGCCGCTAGCCGCTCAGCCCGGGTACGTTCTTGCCGGGCTTGCTCCGAGCTCCAGAGCAGCATCTGTTCTTCTGGTCATCCGGCAAGATGAAATCGGCGGGCAAGGGATCCCAGCGAACTGTTGGCTGTGGACGGGGGATGGGATCTGGGTGACCATCGGCGTTCAGGGGCAAAGTCCAGATTGAGCATCTATCACCTTAGCAATTGGCGTTTGGGGCAGATGAGAACACTTGATCCAGTCACCTAGAGTTTAGCTATTAGGCGGGAAGCCCCGCGCTGTACCGGAACGGTCAGCGTCGGGATGAGAGCCGCGTGACTGAGCGAAGCGAAGGAACAAACTATCTAGGAATCCTGACAGATAAGCCTTTATCGCAAT
>JAUQVI010000035.1:0-17668 GCA_039794885.1 Thermostichus sp. DG02_5_bins_236 | reverse complement strand
TCGGCGCAATGTGTTTTAATACAGCAGTGCAATCTATTGAGCAGCAGGGATTGTACTGTTCGCCTACGGCTTACGTTGCTTATGTCCCAGGGCTAAAGCAACCTGGGCTTTACGCTCAATTCTGTAACCTTTGCGTAGCCAGAACTTGGATCCAGAACAATCACCCCCCAGTTAATGGCCTGGATTAGCGTTTTCAGGTAACTAATCTTTCTGGGGCCAAAAGGCAACCGCAAGCAGGCATTGACCACCCGAAGTGGATCTGCCGTGGTGAAAAGGCTGAGGATATAAAATGCCCTTCTTTGCTCCGCCCATGACTATCCCCTCTCTTTCCAATTCTAATTCTCCCTCTCAGGCCAAACCGGGAGACATCCTCTCGCTGCAGATCACCGGGCTAGCCCCCCAAGGGGACGGCATTGGCCACACGGCTTGCCCCGGCGAAGGGCAAGTGATCTTTGTGCCCCAAGGGATCCCTGGGGATGTTGTGAATGTGCAGGTGATTGAGACCAGGCGCAATTACCTGATTGGGCGAATTCAATCGGTACAAGTTCCTTCCCCAGAGCGTATACGACCGGCCTGCATTGTGGCGGACAAGTGTGGTGGCTGTCAGTGGCAGCACGTGAGCTACCCGATGCAACTGGCCACCAAACAGCAGATCCTGACCGATGCCCTGCAACGCATTGGCGGGATCCCTCTGCCGGAGCCGGTGCCCATTTTGGGATCCCTGCAACCGCTCCGCTATCGCAACAAAGTCACCTATCCTATCGCCAAGTTGCCGGGGCAACCCTTGCGCATGGGTTACTACCAAACCGGTAGCCACCGCCTCGTCAATCTCAATCAATGCCCCGTCCAAGATGAACGGCTGGATGTGTTTCTCAGGGAAATCAAGCAAGATTTACAGGAAACAGGCTGGAGCGTCTACGAGGAAAGTCGGCATCAAGGAGACCTCCGCCATTTGGGCTTGCGCATCGGTCGCCGTACCCGCGAGGTGCTGCTGACATTGGTGAGTCGCAGTCATCGGCTGCCCGGGTTGGAAACTTGGGCCCAGCGGTGGCTGGGGCGCTATCCCGACTTGGTGGGAGTTTGCCTCAATCTCAACCCCGCCCGTACCAATGTTATTTTTGGCCCCCACACCGAAGTCATCGCCGGTCGGGGTGCTTTGCGGGAGGAGTTTGCCGGCTTTTCCCTCTGGATCGACAGCACCTCTTTCTTTCAGGTGAACACCGAGCAAGCGGAAGCCTTTTTCACCTGGATTGCCGATCAATTGCAATTGCAGGGAGAAGAAACCATCCTCGATGCCTATTGCGGTATCGGCACCTTCACGTTGCTATTGGCGCAACAGGCCAAACGGGTGATGGGGGTGGAATCTTTACCGGAAGCCGTGATTCAGGCTCGCCACAATGCCCAATTCAACGGCATAACCTCGGTGCAATTTTTCCAGGGCACCGTCGAACAAGTGCTACCCACTTTGCCACCTGCCGATATTGTGGTGCTGGATCCCCCTCGACGCGGCTGTGAGCGGCAAGTGCTGGATACCTTACTGCTTCAACACCCCCAACGGCTTGTTTACATCAGTTGTCATCCGGCCACACTCGCCCGTGACCTGCAGATTCTCCTTGCAGAGGGATCCTACCGATTGACCCAATGGCGGGCAGCCGACTTCTTTCCACAAACAGGGCATGTGGAGGGAGTTGCCTTTTTGGAGAGAGGGTGAAGCAGCCCACGAATGCTTGGGACTGGCTCTCTGAGTTTGCTCTACTGAATCCGTAGCAGGACAAAAGCAACATCAACAGCTATCGGAAAGTTTTTTTTCGCAGGCTGGGCAACTCCACCCCGCTCTAAGGGGCTGACAACTTATACTTTTTCCCTACAGATGTGTTTCCTCTAGAGATAGCTTATGATACTCCATCCCTCTGTGAAGAGCGGTAGATTCCATGAGTGGATGCTCCGATACGGATTTTCCTTAAGATCCTTCACGGCAAGGGTCTTGTCATATCCTGACGAACCTGTTGCCTGCCATCCCCCTACAAAGAGAGGAAGTTTCGAATGGCTAAAATTCTGGTCACTGGCGGTGCCGGAATGATTGGCTCTAACCTTGTCAAGCGGTTGGTGGCTGAAGGGCATGATGTTTTTGTAGTGGATAACCTCTGGCGAGGCAAACTAGATTATCTAAAAGACCAGACGGGAAACTTCGCAATTCCTTTAGAAGAAAGGTTTTTCCTACTGGATCTTGCCATTGCAGAAATAATCGATAACCTTGTCAGTCAAGTTGAATACGTCATTCACTTAGCCGATATTGTGGCAGGTATAGATTACGTTTTTGCCCACCAGGGAGAAATTTTTAGAAAAAATATCGTTGTAAACTCAAATGTGATTCATTCAGTCAGGAAGAATCGAGACTCCATAAAAGGATTTATCTATACAGGCACAGCTTGTAGTTTTCCCTTATCCTTACAAAAGGATATCGACTCAAGGCCCCTACGGGAAGAAGACCTATATCCTGCTCAGCCGGAATCTGCCTATGGATGGAGTAAGTTGATCGGCAACTATGAGACCGAACTATTGGAAAAAGAAACTCAAATCCCCTGCTCGATTCTCATGCTACATAATGTCTATGGAACTCCCTGTGATATTGGCCCGCGTCGGCAAGTAATTCCATCCTTAATCACCAAAGCCATCCGTTTTCCAAAAGAACCCTTTATTGTTTGGGGCAGTGGATCCCAAGGCAGAGCCTTCGTCCATGT
The DNA here is from genome assembly GCA_039794885.1 of Thermostichus sp. DG02_5_bins_236. Classification (GTDB taxonomy): domain Bacteria; phylum Cyanobacteriota; class Cyanobacteriia; order Thermostichales; family Thermostichaceae; genus Thermostichus. The sequence goes on along the minus strand of JAUQVI010000035.1, from coordinate 14,927 downwards.
GGATGATGTTGTGGATGCGATTGTGCTGACTTTAGAAAAGGGTCTAGGACGAGGGACAATCCAGATCGGCCCATCCTCTTGCACTACCATTCAAGACTTAGCTGAAATGATTATCAGCATTTCTAGCAAAGACATTAAGATTCTCTATGATACTACACAACCAGAGGGAGATAAGTCGCGCAGAGCTGACTGCCGCAAAGCCAAAGAAATTTTAGGCTGGGATCCAAAAATACCTCTCCGACAAGGGCTTGAGGAGCAATATCGATGGATTGAGGAACACATCAAACGGCGACAATGGGTGATTCCTCTCATGTGCAAACTAGCTTCGTGAGGGGAGCTGAGATTTGGTGCATGGGCAGATTCTTTAATGTCAACATTGAGTTCAATCGAGATAAAGTTAATGAGATCATTTTCTCCGCTATCTTGAACAAGCGAAAAGGCTATATCTGCTCTATTGAAAGTAATAACCTCTCTATTGCCAATATCAATCCTGAATACAACAGAATCATTAACGGATCTTTGGTTAACATATGTGATGGCTCTGTATTGGCTAAGATCCTTGCGTGGATTCATCAGCAGAACTTTGATTCTTACATAGGAGCTGATCTGTTTCTTAGTTTTATTGAGTTGCGAACCTTCAAGCAATATTTCCTGGGAAATACTCAAGAGATCTTGGACAGCCTACGAGAGAATCTTGCCAAAATCGATCCTGCTATTGAAACCATGAGATTCTGCCCGTTGCCTTTTGCAGATGTGGAGAACTTTGACTATCTTGCTATTGCCCAAGATATCAATGCTAATCAACCGGATATTGTCTGGGTTTCCCTTGGGGCCCCCAAACAGGAGATCTTCATGCACAAGCTACTCCCTTACCTCGAGCAAGGAGTTATGTTCGGTTTTGGTGCGATCTTTAACTTCAACGCCTGTGTTGGAAGCGTGAAACGTGCCCCTAAATGGATGTTGAGGTGGAGGCTAGAGTGGCTGTATCGAGCCTACGAAGAACCCCGAAAGAATATTCCCAGATACGTCCGTTTTCTTTGCCTCCTACCCCGGTTGGTTTGGCAGGAGTATCAGACCCTTAGGCAGCAGAGGCGTTTGACCCCTTAATCTTCGTCTTCGTCATCCACTCCCTCATCCAGATCCAGCAGTAGGGCATAAAGCTGGTCAAATAGTTCCGGTGGGTCTTCCGGGGTTAACAGATAGGGATCCCCTTCATCCGGCAGAACTGCGTAGATCAAAATGGGGTCGAGAGGGGTAAAAATGCCATATTTCTGATCTTTGTAAAAGAAAGTGGCCAGCAGCTGAAACTCTTGGGCATCTTCATCGCTTTCGCCAATTTCCAACACGTCCTCATCTTCAACTGCGGGCAGCTCCCCCTGAACCGTGAGGATATCGAAGCCATTTTGTTGCAGCGTCAGGTTCAGCTCCCCCAAGACAGCCTGGATCGTGGGCATCGCCGCCTGTAACTCTTCTAAATCCGGCTCATCCAGGATCCCTTCCATATCGGCATCGCCGTTCACGGTTTGGCTGGGTTCTTCCTCTCCTTCCCAAACCAACACCTTGAGCACGGCATCAACAGGAGTGACCAGGGCATAGGTTTGATCCTCGATTACAACCTGCCTCAAGATCTCGCACTTGAGGAGTTGATCTTGCTCGTCGCGGAGCACCAAGGTTTCATGGGATTCATTCATCGAAAACAGCCCAGGGTAGATGAGCAAACGGACAGGTTCAACAAAAGTTTATTCTCCCATGTTCTGCCCCACTGCAAAATTCAGGGATCCCTTTCGGGTTCATCCTCGGCAGGTTCTGCTTCCGCTTGCCGTTCCGCCTCCGCCAGAGCTTCTAGGGCCAGTAGAATTTCTTCTTCCCGCTCAGTGTAGGTGGCTTCGTCAAGCTCCCCCAAATCCAGCTGGATTTGCAGGGCGGTGAGTTCTTTTTGCAGGTTTTCTTTACTGTCCAGCTGTGCCTCGGCGCGTTCTTGAATTTGCCCCGCCAACCAGAACAAACTTTGGGCAGGCCACGTCAACAATTGCCAAACCATGGTAAGAATCCTAACCCCAATGGGCTGATCCTAGCAGTGGGATCCCAAATAAGCCTGGTAGTTTGACCGCTCCATTTGGCAGCGATGCTCATCCCAGCCCGCATAATTGCGCAGAATCTCCAAAATATGGGGCATGGGCTGTTGACAGGGATGGGCCTGGATACCAACGGTCGTGCGCCGCAGCAATAGATCCACCAGGTTCTGGGCCATTTCCGTTTGGAGGGCAAAAATCAGTTGCGCAGCAATATCTGGCCAGGGTGGGGCAATGGGTTGTGCCAGATCTGGGTTGGTTGCCACGAGTTCTAAGACTTGGAGGGCTCGGGATCCGTACAGGTTAAACAGGTGATGCAGGGTGCGGGTGGGGAGAAGGGGAGCATAGGTGCGTAGGGCTTCCGCAATACGTGGATCCTGGGGGGTGATAGCGCCGGGGAAAGGTTGGTTCAGTGTGGGAGAAGGAGAAACGGGTTTGCCCAATTTGCGGAGTACCTGATCCACACAGTCTTGGCCCACTTGTCGAAAAGTGGTGAGTTTACCCCCAATCAAGCTGATCAAGTTGGGGATCCCTTCTGAAGCATGATCTTTGAGGATGTGGCTGCGGGTGATTTGGCCGGGTTTGAGACCCTGGCTGTAGGGGAGGGGGCGAACGCCAGAATAGTTGAAGCGAATTTGGGCTCGCGTCAGTTGCGCATGGGGGAAAAGCCGATTGGCCTCCTGCAGGAGGTAGTCTATTTCTTCCGGAGTCGCTTGCACGGCATCCAAATCGCCCTTGTAGGGAATGTCGGTGGTGCCGATCAGCAGCAGTGAGGTTTCCCAACCCCAGGGCACTACAAATAAGGGACGACCATCGCTTTTGGCCTCCACATATAAGGCACTATGCAGGGATCCCGGAAATGGCTCCACCAAAATATGGCTGCCCTTCGTCCCCCCAATTAGTGGTTTGTATCCAGGCCGAAGGGATCCCAGCAGTGAATCCAACCAAGGACCGGCCATGACCACCACAATTGCATTGTCCAATCCGGTCAGACGAAACGGAACTCCAGTAATGTGATCCAGTCCCTCTAGGGTATGGATCCCGTTGGGGCCAACTTCAAGGTGGGTAACTTGGGCATAGTTCACCACAGTCGCCCCGGCTTGCTGAGCTGAGAGCACTGCCTCTAGACACAGACGTTCCGCATAAACCACCTGCCCATCGTAGTATTGGGCCGCCCCCAGCAGATCCTGAGCATCCACTTGGGGAAACAGTTGCCGAAAAGCCGCCGCCGAAAGCATGCGATGGTTGGGCAAACTTTTGTCGAAGCTGAGCAGATCGTAAAGGGCCATCCCAGCGCGAATTTGCCAGGGTGGGCGTTGTCCTTGCCGATAGATGGGAATAGTCAGTTGCAACGGTCGCACCAAATGAGGAGCCGTGCGCAGCAAAATTTCTCGTTCCCACAGCGATTCCCGCACCAAAGCAAATTCGAAGGTCTCCAAATAACGCAGACCCCCATGTATGAGGCGGGTTGACCAACTGGTGGTGCCGCCACCGAAATCTCCTTTGTCCAACAGGAGGGTGCTTAACCCCCTCAGGGCTGCATCTCGCGCCACCCCCGCTCCATTGATGCCCCCACCGATGACCACCAAGTCGTAGGATCGGTGCAACGGGATCCGCCCAGCCCTTAGGGAAGATGAGCTCGACTTTGGCTGATCAGGCGGTAGGGATGACCCTTCTAGCGAGCACAATACGGGATCCGCTGGCATGACTGGCTCCACTTCCTCTGATTCACCCTTCACCATCATGGCCCTCGATTTGGGCACCACTGGCAACCGCGCCCTTCTCTTTGACCAATCCGGGCAAATTCTCGCCCAAGCCTACCGCGAGCTACCCCAGATTTATCCGCAACCGGGCTGGCTGGAGCACGACCCGCAACACATTTGGCAAGATACCCTCTCGGTCATGCAGGCAGTGATGCAGGAAGCTGGGATCCGAGCGGAACAGGTGGCAGCCATCGGCTTGGCGGTACAGCGGGAAACCTGTTTACTTTGGGATCCTACCACCGGAAAACCTCTCCACAACGCCATTGTCTGGCAGGATCGACGCACCGCGCCTCTGTGTCAGGAGTTGATCCAGCAGGGGCAGGAACCCGACATCCGGCAGCGCACCGGCTTGGTTTTGGATGCCTATTTCTCTGCAACCAAGCTGGCCTGGCTACGGGAGCACTTGTCTGCTCAGGATCCCGGTCTTCTCTCCAGACGGATCTTGGCGGGCACGATCGATAGTTGGGTGATCTGGAACCTCAGCGGCGGATCCCTACACATCACTGACGACAGCAACGCCAGCCGTACCCTGCTTTACAACTTGCAGGAGCGTTGCTGGGATCCAACCTTGTGCGAACGCTTTGGGATCCCGATGCAATGGCTGCCAGACATTCACCCTAGCCTCGGGAGGGTCGGCTACACAGCTCCCGAGCTGTTCGGGGCAGCTATTCCTATTGCGGCCATCTTGGGGGATCAACAGGCGGCTCTATTGGCCCACGGCTGTGACCGACCCGGGTTGATGAAATGCACCTACGGCACGGGCTCCTTTTTGGTGGCCCATACAGGCTCAGACATTGTTCGCTCCCAACACCGACTGCTCTCCACCCTGGCCTGGACAAGCCCTACTCAACCGGCTGGCTATGCCTTGGAGGGCAGTATGTTCACCAGTGGCGCCTGCATTCAATGGCTGCGGGATGGCTTAGGGATCATCCACTCTGCTGATGAAACCGCCTCCTTAGCTCAACAGCTATCCGACAGCGGTGGCCTCTACTTTGTGCCCGCCCTCAGTGGCTTGGGAGCTCCCCACTGGGATATGAACGCTCGGGGCGCATTCTTCGGCATTACCGGCGGGATCCAACGGGAACATCTGGTGCGGGCGGTGCTGGAATCAATCGCCTACCAGGTTAAGGAGGTGGTGGATGCTGTGGCCCAAGATATGGGATCCCCGTTGCAACGGCTGAAGGTGGACGGGGGGGCCTGTCGCAATGACTTCCTGATGCAGTGGCAAGCCAATGTCCTGGGGATCCCAGTGGAACGTCCCCAGCTGTTGGATGCAACCGCTCAGGGGGCCGCCTTTGCTGCCGGTTTGGCGGTGGGTTTTTGGGAGGATTACTCAGCCTTAGTAGCCGCACGACCCGTGGATCGGGTTTTCCAGCCAGATTCCACAAGCGACCTAGCCCAAACCTGTTTTCGTACCTGGCAAGAGGCTGTGGCTCGGGCTAAGCAGTGGCCGGAATGAGATGATCAATGGAGGAGATTAATCGTTCCAGTGGTGCTTTTCGATCCAGTCCATCAGCTCCCAGTCGGAGTGGGTGCAGAGCCGATCCCCTGTAATGGGATCTTGGGCATACCACCAGACAATGCCGGTGCCATCCACCCACTGCCTTACTCGCAATTCATCGCGGGCTGTCAATACTTCTTTTAGGTGTTCCCAAGCATGGCGCAATCCTTCTAACAGCCCCGGAGACGAGTGAGCCGTGCCATACTCAGCGGCCAGTTGCTGTTGCTCTTGTTCCAGCAACTCCACCAAGCGGGTGTTGTTGGCTGCCCTGGCTGCTTCCAGACGATGAGCCAGAGAGGCAGCGATGTTTTGTTGATGGCGGGCAAGGAGATTCACTCCAGTCATTTCGGCGGCTGCGTTCATAAGATGTTCCACATCAATACCTCTACATGATCAATCGTACCGTGAATTCTGTAGCAACTGCTACGGAAAACAACAGAATTGTCATTATTGCGATAGTTGTACTGCTGCTATACCAGACACGAAAGTCTGATACACGGGTCTTTCATATCTATTCCTTCCTCAGGTGCCTCCGGTGTACATGGGATATAACGGACTAGCCCCAAAGGGTGTGTACCCAGACAAGCAGGCGGAGGTGTGCTGTGAGGCAATTTTGGGTTGGGTTGGGTGCCGTGGCAGCCCTCGGGTGTAGTAGTGTCTTGGCAGGGCCTTTGCCAGAGGCGATTTGGGGGGATCCCAGCTGTGGTCTGCCGGAGGCAGAGCGGCTTGAAAAACAGCGGCTACTAGAGGCCAGCGCAACCCATCCCCAGGCAGCAGAGCAGTACCGCGCCCTGATTGGATCCCACGCCCAGCACCTGCAAGCCTGTCGAGCCCAAACCTGGCCGCAAACTCAGGCGGTGTGGTTGCGACTCTACGATACCGATGCGCTGCCCGGTGTGCTAGACGAGGTTTTGGATCGGATTGTAAACAGAGGTTACAACCAGGTATTTGTGGAAACCTTCTACGACGGGCGGGTGCTACTGCCAGAAGCTGATAATCCGACCCCTTGGCGTTCGGTGTTGCAGGAGGCGGTAGCTGCCGGGATCCTCCCTGCCGATACGGATCTGTTGGCAGAGGTGATTGAAAAGGGTCATGCCAGAGGGCTACAAATTCACGCTTGGATGTTCGCCATGAATTTTGGCTACAGCTTCAGCGAACGGGCGGATCGGGCTCCTCTACTGGCTCGCAATGGCTGGGGAGAAACCAGCATTGCTCAAGCTCGCTTTGATCCGGGTCTGCTCATCGATGGACAAGCCTTTTACGAAGATGCCTACGAAACAGAACACCTATTCGTGGATCCCTATCATCCGCAAGCCCGACAAGATTTGATCACGGCCATCACCGCCATTTTGGCCCGCCAACCGGATGGGATCCTGCTGGACTATATTCGTTTCCCAACCGCCGTCGGAGCAGACAAATGGGTCAGCCACCCCCATGAACTGTGGATCCACGCTGAGGCCAGCCGCTCAGCCCTTTTGGATCGTATGGGCCGTCGTCGAGAGCGGGAGTTGATGCATCGCTACCTACAAAGTGGTTTTTTGTCTGCTGCTGATGTTGCCCAGGTGGATAGTCAATATGCGGATGAACCACTGCCGTCGGTGATGGATCGGTTACGTACCCACGCTCGCCGCGCCCAGCGTTACGAAGCTCAGTTTTGGCAACAGGCTGTAGACCATGCCCTACAAGGGGTAATCGATTTTTTGGCCGCCGTTGCAGTGCCTGTTCAAGCAGAAGGGATCCCGGTGGCGGCTGTGTTTTTCCCCGGTGGCAACCGTATTCACGAGGGAGCTTATGATGCCAAGCTCCAACCCTGGGATCGTTTTCCGGCCCCAATTGAGCGACACCCGATGAGCTATGCCATTTGTGGAGAAAACAATGCTACTTGCGTCGCCGATCAAGTGGGAGAGGTCATCAGCAAAACGCCCTTGGGGACTCCCATTTGCCCGATTTTAGCCGGCACCTGGGGTCAGCCCTTCGGAGGCCATGCCAGCCTGGAAATTCAGATGGAAGCCCTAGAATCTCGCTATCCGCAACTGGAGTGTGTGAGCCATTTCGTCTACTCCTGGATGGAGCCAGACTCCGATCGGGATCGCAAGTTCCGACTGCAAGCTCAAACTCGGGGTTTGTAGTATTCTGTAGTTCCTCCATCCGGGAAGGTCGCAAACGGGAGATTATCCACAAAAGTCGAGACTTGGCCCTGGGCATTAACCTTGCTCAAAACCCCAAACCTCCGGGTTCCAACCGTTGCATCAAAGCTCACGGTGCCTTTCAGAACCCTAACTGACCCAGGTTCTTAAGTCGTTCAAAGGCGGTGCAAGGTTCCGGTCGCGTCAGAGCACTAGGATCCTGACCCAACCTTTATTTTCACACCCTACCTGATTTGTCGCCGTGCTCCGCCCTTCGGGTCAGCGGTGCCTAGCGCCATAGCCGTTGGTGAAACCTGCCGCAGGCATAGGGAGCAATCACTCAATCTCCGCTTGCTGTTCAATGGATCGACCATGATCTAGAGGTGTGCTGTAGGGTTTGGCATTACACGCTGAGGGAGCACAAAGACTGGATTTCTTCTCGCAAGTGTCACGTCAAGGCCTGCTCTTTGCATAGCGAGTACATCATTCTTGTGGAGGCGCCTTACCCCTGCTTTAAGGTGCAATATCAGCGGTTAACGTCCAGGCATTACAGCGCAGCTAGCGTTAGCGGGATGAGCGTCAACTATTGGAGCGCAAATGGGCTGAGCTAGGGATCCCCCTTAAGATGGGAAAACTGCAATGCTTGCCTTTGTGTCTAGATCTGCCCTTCTCCCGCCCCCTCAGGATTCAACTTGCTTTGAGGCCCTCAAGGCTCGCCACCTGTTGCTGGCTTTTTTGCTGATCAACCTGACGGTGGGTTGGCTGGTGGTACTGTTGGCCAGGGTATCGAATGTGGAGGCGGATGAGCCGCTGCTGGCCTACATCGTTTATTGCCTCACCTTTACCCTGATGTGTGGTTGGAGCTGGCAACGGGGGCGACAGGCCCATCTGTGCATGAGGCGGCTGTGGGGGCGTTGCTGCCCTCCCATTTCTTGGGGATCCCTGGTGCGGGTGGTGCTGGCTTTGGTGATACTCTCTATGGGCACAACCCTGCTGATGCTCTACTTGATATCGCTATCCTCACCGGAGCTGGCTGAGTCGATGCTGCACTCGCTGGGAGAAAATGCCAGGGGAACGGCTTGGCCGCCGCTGTATCAGGGGCTACGCTGGCTGTCGATCGTGGCAGTGGCACCGGTAACCGAAGAATGGCTGTTTCGCGGCCTTTTGCTGCACCGCTGGAGCCTCAAGTGGGGGATCCCCAAGGGTTTATTAGCTTCTTCCGTTTTGTTCGGGCTGTTGCATCCCAACCCGATCGGGCTGACGGTGTTTGGCTTGGTGATGGGCTTGTTTTATTTGCAGGCCCGCTCCTTGACCTTGCCCATCCTGGCCCATGTCTTGAACAATATCCTCGCTTTAACGCTGGGATCCCTGGGGGGAGAAGGGGCTGAGGCAAGCGACCCCATTGGCATTTTTTACCTGTACTACGGCCTGTTCTGTTTAATTTTGGCTGGACTGATTTTGGTGCCCTTTATTCGGTTTCATTGGCCAGAACGCGGCGCTCAGTTGCCCTATTTTCTCAATGGCTGAATACACTCTGGTGTAGATTTCCCACAATCTTGCTTGTGTCCTTGAAAGAGCGCAGAAAAGTACTCTGGGTGATACTGCTTCGTACCGCTAACGCGAAGATGCTGCGCCGAGATATGCCTTGTGCAAAGTGACTCGCCCAAGAACAATAAGTATTTCTACTATTTTTTGGCTGCCCGATGGGCGAGAAAGGTTGTAGGATGCCCGCTCGGGAGACAACTGAGATTTTGGTAAGGAATGCAAAGAAAACGCTAAAAACTGTCACGAGATCCCTCGAAAAAGCCTTGTGGATGGGGATATCCTGAAACTAGGCAGCGACAGATATCCAGTCTAAAGCTCAGCCGTGGCTCGCCAATCAGGTGGATGCTGGGCCTGAAGGTTAACATGGAAAGGCGGTCTTTTCTTCAAAAATTGATCCTGGTTGCCGCCGGTCTTGGTGTGCCCCCAGGCTGGATGTCATGGCAGTCTGAGCGCTATGGACAAGCTCTGGCGGCCAATTCCCGCAAACTGGCTTTGCTGATCGGCATTAATCGCTATCCCAGTGAGGGATCCCTGTTGCAGGGGTGCCTGATGGATGTGGAACTGCAACGGGAGTTACTTTTACATCGCTTCGGTTTTGCCCCACCCGAAATCCTGACTCTGACGGATGGAGCCGCTACTTTGAGCGGGATCCAGTCTGCCTTTGCTGAGCATCTGGGGGGCCAAAGTCGTACTGCTGAAACCGTAGTGGTGCACTTTAGCGGGCATGGGCAATGGCTAGCGGGATCCGACAATCGTTGGCAACCAGCGCTGTTGCTGTCAGGGTCAGAAACCTCGACTGGGATCCCAGCGATCCCTTTAGAGAGCTTTTTTCATCTGCTAGAGGGTTTGGGAACGGCTCAGCTCACCACCCTACTGGACTGTGGCTTTACCCATACAGTTCCCTCGGTGCGGGGTAACTGGCAACTGCGGGCTCGTCCAGTAGCAGCTGTGAAGGGATCCAGATCCCCCACTTCAGATCATCCATCTATCGGCAGTGTCCCAGAACCACAGCGCATTTGGCCGGCCCCACCCAAGGGTTTGCTGATTACCGCCACGACTCCCCAGGATTTGGCTGCCGAAGCCAGTTGGCCCGGATTCTATGCTGGAGTGCTGACTTATCTGCTCACCCAGTACCTTTGGGAAACCACACCCGCCACTCGGCTGACAGTGGCCTTCAATCAAGTGTCCAGTCGGCGGGAACTGGGGATGTTTGCCTGTCAACGGCCCACTTTAGAGGGCAAAGAAACCGCCCGACGCATTTCCCCCTACTTTCTCAACCTGACTCAGTCTGGGGTGAGTGGGGTGATTCAAGACGTGAGGGGAAATCGGGCGCAAGTGTGGTTGGGTGGGATCCCGCCAGCGGCATTGTGCGGTCTGCAACCAGGCACACTGTTAACCCCTATTTCTGCCGATGGTTCTCAGGAAGCAGCCAATACCCCGACCCCGCTGGTGCTTCGGTCTCGGAGCGGCCTGTTGGCTCAGGTACAGCTTTCTACCCCCGAAGGGCAGTTTCCTCCTGTGGGCACCCCTTTGCGCGAAAACCTACGTGGCATCTCCAGCACCCTCAAGCTTCTGATCGGCTTGGAAGACAACCTGGGACGCATCGAAAAGGTAGACATTACCAATGCCATTGCCAGCTTTAACTGGATGGAAACCGCCAACCCGCGCGAACGACAAGTCGATTGCTTGCTGGGACGCATCACTCCAGAAATGGCCACCGCTTTTCAGGCGGATACTCTACCCAAGCCCCTGGAGGTGAATAGCTACAGCCTCTTCTGGCCCGGACGGGAATTGCTCCTCGATTCCTGCGGGCCGGTAGGGGAAGCTGCAGCCGTGGCGGTACAACGGTTGGTTCCCCGTTTTGCCCATTTGCTAGCTGCCAAACGGTTACGAACCACGCTCAATGCAGCCAGTTCTCCCTTGGCAGTTGTGGCGGAGCTAGCATCCAAAGACAAAGCCCCCTCTTTGGCAGCACGCTTTACCCAGGCGGTGACCTCTACCCCCGTTGAACTAGGGATGCAACGCTTCATGCGGGGGGATCCCTTACGACTAACCCTGCGCAACAACGGTGAGCAAGATCTGTTCGGCTATGTATTGATGACAGACCCGACCGGGCAACTGCACCTGTTGGCGCCGATGCCGCAAGACAACTTCACCCTGCCACTGCGCCTGGAAGCTCAAAGCAGCTTAATTTTGCCCCGTTTGCCGGAAACCGAGAGTGAGTTGCGTATCGCTTCAGGTAGCTCGGATTTGTTGACCTGTAACCCGCAAGGGTTGACGGAGTTGCTCTTTGTGGCTAGCACCCGCCCCCTGCAGGCCAGCTTGGAAGCTCTCAGAAGCATGGCCCGCAAACTGGGGGTAACCCGCTCGCCGATGTTGCTCAATGGGCCGCTAGAATGGACACAAATGCTCATGGAGGAGCTGACCACCCGCGCTGCTGAGTCTTTTGGCTCCAGTGATGCTGACTTGCGGTGGCTGGATCCCGCCCAATCCCTTACGCTCTCCCTCACGTATACGTTGGTGTGATTTTGGGTGGAGTCCCTTGCGCCTACCACTAGCTCAACAGCAGGGCAAACAGGCCACAAAGGGCAATCCCATCGAAGACACCTGCCCCGCCAATACTGAGAATGCCGGAACAATTTCGCCGCAACACCTCCGGCAAATGCAGCAGATCCGCACCAATCACCGTTCCCAACACGCCACCGGCAAAGGCGACTGCTGGAGCTTCCTCCCCCGCGATCAAAAAAGCCGCCAACGCCGCTGTAGCAGGGGCGATCAGGGGATTCATCTGAATGCCAATCCCCGGCACCACATGGGAGGCAAAGTAGCTGACCAAAGTCACCAGTGTCAAAACCCCTAGGATCAGCGCCACATTAGCCCGGCCAAATTGATACAGAGCCAAAACGACTGGGATCAATCCCCCACCCACATTCAACGCAATCACCGTCTCCTGCGGCATTTTCACCAACGGGATCCCCCAGAACTGTCGCATCCACAGACTGGCCAAATCCTCCACCACCGCTACCTCACACTTCACCCGGTAGAGAGGAATATTGATCGGGCTACCGACGAGCACCGCAACCAGCAACAGCAAGGCCGCATCCCGCGAAAACCCCAACTTAGCCACCGCCAGCGCCACCACATCCACCGCTAACCCCAACCACAGCAGGGGCAGCAGCAGCAATAGCACCACAAACAACAGCAGCGAGACCGGTAAGTAAAACATCGTTGGGATCCCCTCCGCAGTAGATCGAGAGCCAATGATCTATCGATTCAAAACAAGCATGGATCCAACTTAGATTAGGTGGATCCCCTTGGTTCTCTAGCCTATCAGGACTACCGTAGCCGCATTTGTGGATCCAGAGCATCCCGCAGCCCATCACCGACAAAATTGATGCTCAGTACCGTCAAGAAGATCATCAAACCGGGGAAAAAAGCCATGTGAGGGGCCTGCTCCAGATAATCACGGGCATCAAACAGTAACCTTCCCCAAGTGGGGGTATCCGGTGGGAAGCCAAGCCCCAAAAAACTCAAGGTGGACTCGGTGATGATTGCCGTTCCCACCGACAAGGTCGCCGCCACAATCACCGGGCTCAGTACATTCGGAAAAATATGTATCCAAATCAGCCGATGGGCAGGAGCCCCAATGGCTTGAGCAGCCAAGACAAAATCCATCTCCCGTACGCTCAAGAAGCTAGCCCGCACCAGTCGCGCCACCGACATCCAGTTCAAGCTGCCAATCACCAGCACCATCAGCAGAAAAATCCCCGTCTCCGGCCCCGCCAACCGCCGCAACGTTTCTCGAAACAGAAAGATCACCATCAACAACACCGGCAACTGCGGCAGCGACAAAAACAAATCTGTAAAGCGCATCAGGGCCACATCCAGCCATCCCCCATAAAACCCCGATATGGCTCCGATCAACGTGCCAACCGTGATTGCCACCAGCATTGAGGTAATGCCCACCGACAGCGAGACTCGCCCCCCCCGCAGCACCCGTGCCAAGACATCTTGCCCGAGATCATTAGTGCCAAACGGATGAGCCCAACTGGGGGGTATTTGGGCACGGGAGAAATCAATCTGTCTGTGGGAGGCCGTGTATACCAGCGGGCCTACCACACAGGCCAAAACAATGATAATCAGGGTCGCAGCCCCAAACAGGGCCAACTTGTCACGGCGAAACCGTCGCCAAGCATCTCCCCACAAGGTACGCGGTGGACGTTCTGGCGCAGTAGTTTGGGAGAGAGTAGAGCTCGAAGCAGACATAGGCAAATTCGCGTCCAGGATGAGATTTAACAGTGGATTCGCAATCGATCCCTAGCGCGTATACTGCACCCGCGGATCCAGAATGCCGTAGAGAATATCGGCCACCAAATTAAAAATCACAATCAAAATGGCATAGATAAAAGTAATGGCCATAACCACCGGCGTATCCCCCCGATAGATGGAGTCCACCAGCAAAGCGCCGATCCCCGGCACCCGGAAAATCTGTTCCGTCACCAACGCCCCCGTAAACACAGTGGGGATATCCAAAGCCACCAGCGTGACCACCGGAATCAGAGCATTGCGCAAAATATGCCGGTTCACCACCACAAAATTCCGCAAGCCTTTAGCCCTAGCGGTACGCACATAATCCCGGTTCATTTGCTCGAGCATTGAGGCCCGCACAAAGCGCATCAACACTGCCGCCTGAAACAACACCAAAACCATCACCGGCATGATGGATTGGCGTACCTGTGCCATGAAGGTGGCCCAATTGGTGACCCGCAGTGTGCTGTTGTAGATGAAAGGGAACCAGCGCAGTTGCACACTGAAGATGATAATGAACAAAATGCCCGTAAAAAAGGTGGGCAAGGAAAAGCCCACAAAAGCCAGGGTTGTAACCAGCTGATCGAAAAAGGTGTAGCGCTTCAAAGCAGAGATTACTCCCAAAGGCACCGCCAGTAAGGCTGCCAAGAGGTAAGCCGTACCAACAACCCAAAGGGTAGTGGGCAACCGTTGCAAAATCAAATTCACCACCGGGCTGCGGCTGTTAAAAGAAAAGCCCATATCCCCGCGTATAAAGGCCCACAGCCACTTCACGTAGCGGATGTAAATCGGTTGATCCAGCCCCAAAGAACGGCGAATGTTCTCCCGCACTTCCGCAGTAATGGCTGGGTTGGTGGCAAATTCTGCCATCGGATCCCCAGGGGCCAAAGCAAGAATGGCAAAGACCACAACACTGATGGCCAACAAGGTGGGAATGGAGATCAACAGGCGGTTAATGAGGTAGCGAGTCATGGGATCCGTAAAACCGGCAGAGTATGTAGAGGCAAAAGCATCGCCATCATAGTCCAGGCCTTTGATCCAAACCGTTAAAGAAAAACATCTAGGGTGTCAATAAAATCTGGACAGTTCGCGAAAGAGAAAAGTAAAAAGACAAGGGATCCCTTGCCTCTGTTGGCTATCAACGGGATCCCTTGACCCAGCCACTACGATTAAGACTTTTAAGACTTACGAGTCCAATCTTTGATGTTCCAGGGTTCTAGATCCCAAGGGGTGAGGTCGACTCCCTCCAGGCTGTTGGCAGCAGCAGCAGGGCTGGTGCGGTCGATCAAAGGAATCACTGCCACGTCCTCCACCGTCAGGAAGTTGTTCATCTTCTTAACCTGTTCATCCCGCTCCTCTGGATCCATCATCCTCACCAATTCAGCGAACATTGCATCATAGGTGGGGTTACAGTAGCGAGCATCGTTGGCATTGGCCCAGTTGTTTTCCTTTTGGGCGATCTCTTCGCAGAGGTAACGGCGCATGTAACCTGTTGGGTCGGGGTTGTCATTGCCGGTGGTGTACATCTGCAAATCGGCGTAGAAGTGCCCCAGATTGTCGGGGTTATTGGGCTCACTGTCAAAGAAAATGCTGGCATCAATGCTCCTCAGCT
>JAUQVI010000034.1:0-17826 GCA_039794885.1 Thermostichus sp. DG02_5_bins_236 | reverse complement strand
CAATTTGAAGTCTGTAACCAGTCGTAAGATTCGCAGTGAGTTTCCGCAAGAGGTGGATAAGGTCTATTGGAAGAATGTTCTTTGGAATGAATCGTACTTCATTGCATCCTGTGGAGGCGTGACAGTTCCAGTTTTGAAAAACACATCGAAAACCAAGATGCCCAGATTGATTCGTTGGGTAGGGCTTGTTATGCGCAAAGCGCAGGCTACGCCAACGGTGGCATCGTAGCTTGCTTCGAGGGCATTGAACCCACTCAGCAAGCACGGCTTTCATCCCGACACTGACCTACAGTGCGGGGCTTCCCGCCGATTAAGCTAAAGCCAGGTTTAAGTCCCTGAGCCGCTAGGAGGATTTATCCTCTGGGATCCCTTGCTCTCTGGGATGGGAGCCCGTCTACAGCGTACTTAACACTTGCCGCGCCGCTGCCAAGGTTTGCTCCACATCCGTCTCCGTATGGGCCAAGGAGGTAAAGCCTGCCTCAAATTGAGAAGGAGCTAGATAGATTCCCTGCTCCAACATGCCGCGATGGAAGCGGGCAAATTTTTGCAGATCTGAGGCTTTGGCCTCCTCATAGTTGCGAACCGGCCCGGTGGTGAAAAACAGGCCAAACATGCCCGGCAAATAGCCACCACAGGTGGCATGCCCAGTTTCTTGGGCCACCTGTAATAACCCATTGGCCAGCTTTTCGGTGATCTGCTCCAGGTATTCGTAGGTGCCGGGACGACGCAGAATTTGCAGCGTCTGGATCCCTGCCGTCATGGCTAAGGGATTACCGGACAGGGTGCCTGCCTGATACATCGGCCCGGCTGGAGCCACCCACTCCATAATCTCCCGCCGACCGCCATAGGCTCCCACCGGCAAGCCGCCGCCAATCACTTTCCCCAAGGTGGTTAAATCGGGGGTCACCCCCATCTTGGCCTGTACGCCGCCATAGCTGATGCGAAACCCCGTCATCACCTCATCAAACACCAGCAGCGCGCCGTACTGTTGGGTCAGGTCTCGTAAGCCTTGTAAAAAGCCCGGCTGCGGCGGGATAAACCCAGCATTGCCCACCACCGGCTCCAGGATCACGCCTGCAATCGAGTTGGGATTTTGCTCAAACAGGGCCTTTACCGCTTCCAGATCGTTGTAGGGTGCGGTGAGGGTGGCACTGGTGACCGCTTTGGGCACGCCAGGGGAATCCGGCAGCCCAAGGGTAGCGACTCCGGATCCCGCTTTTACCAGAAACATATCCGCATGGCCGTGGTAGCAGCCTTCAAACTTGATCACCTTTTCCCGCCCGGTGTAGGCTCGCATCAGGCGCAGCACCGCCATGCAGGCTTCGGTACCTGAATTGACAAAGCGCACCATCTCCACGCTGGGTACCGCCTCGATCACCAGTTCCGCCAGTTGGTTTTCCAGAGGACAGGGAGCACCAAAACTGGTGCCTTTACTGAGGGCTTTTTGGAGGGCTTCAATCACCTCTGGGTGGGCATGGCCGACAATGGCAGGCCCCCAGCTACCGATGTAGTCGATGTATCGATTGCCATCTACATCCCAGGCATAAGCTCCTGAGACCCGGTCAAAGACAACGGGATCCCCGCCCACCGACTTAAAGGCCCGCACGGGTGAACTGACCCCACCCGGCATCAAGGTTTTGGCCTGGGCAAAAATTTGCTTGGATTGGGTGGTGTTAAAGGAGGTGGGGTGAAGGGTGCTGGTCATAACGGACTCAATGCAACGCATTACTCAGGCTAGCAGGCAACAGAACGCACGAGTGGGTTGCTCCCCTTGCGAGAGAAACCTTTAATAATCTGCAACTTTTTGCTGCTAGCGGCTAGGCAGCAGGGCTTCTACTTGGGTGAGCAGCTCGTATTCTAGGCAAGGCTTGGTCAGGTAAGCATTGGCCCCCAGTTGCATGGCCAGACGACGGTGCTTTTGGCCGCTGCGGGAGGTGAGCATGACTACCGGGATCCCAGCCAAATGGGAGACTTTACGGCGTTGATTCAGAAACTCGAAGCCATTCATGCGCGGCATTTCTACATCGCAGAGAATCAAATCAGCGGGCTGCTGATGTTCCAGTTGAGCTATGGCCTCCTGTCCATCTCGGGCTTGGGCCACCTCGTAGCCGGCACGCTCCAACTGCCGGGCCAGAGTTTGCCGCATCATGGCCGAGTCATCGATCACCAGCAGGCGCACCTTTTGATGGGGCACGACTGCGCATCTGGGCAGGGGCAGGAGCTCAGTAGCTCCTGGGTGATGCAGCTGCCCCAATGACCAGCCATCCAAAATCGGGATCAAGAACCCAGTCGCCCCAACGGTGCAACCAAACCAGTAGGCTGGGGCCGCCAGTTCGGATCCCAGGGGTTTGACCGCCAATTCCTGCTGGGCCACCAACCGATCCACACCAATCCCGATTGCGGTTCCATCCCGTTCACAGATCAGCACGGTCTGGGTCTCTTCGGGGGGTAGGGATCCCTGGCGCAGTTGTTCTGCTGCTGAACCATAGCGCAACAGGTGCAGCAGCGGTTGAATGGGCAGTCGTTGGCCCTGCCACTCCAGGCTGGAGGTACTGAGGGACACTTGCAGGATCTCGGCGACCGTATCCACCGGAAAGGCATAGGTAGCTCGTCCCGCCTCACAGAGGATCAGTTGCGTCAGGCCCAAGGTCAACGGGATCCGCAGCGTAAAGGTCGTGCCCACGCCAGGGGTGGATTGCACCGAGACCGTGCCCCGAACTGCTGCCAATTCCGCCCGCACACTATCCAGACCCACCCCGCGCCCAGACACTTCGCTCACCTGACGAGCAGTGGAAAACCCCGGTGCAAAAATGAAATTCAGAAGAGTTGCGTCTTCTAGGGTGTCCAACTCCTCCGGCTTACACAAGCCTTGCTCCACCGCCCGCTTGCCGACAGCTGCCCGATCAATACCACGACCATCATCTCGCACCTGAATCACCACCTGCCCCCCCTGCCGAAAGGCGGAGATGTGCAGGGATCCAGTTCTGGGTTTGCTGCGCAGTTGACGTTCTTGGGGAGGTTCCAGACCGTGATCCACTGCATTGCGCACCAGATGTACCAGGGGAGTGTAGAGCTGATCCAGCACCGGCTTATCCACCAGAACCTCGGATCCCTTCAGGTGAAGCTGAACCTGTTTGTGCTGGGCCAGCGCCAGATCCCGCACGATCCGGGGTAGCCGCTCCAACACCCGACTCATAGGCAACATACGAGCTGAAACCAGCTCCTCGTTGAGTTCCGTCAGCCCCTTGGCGTGGATGCGCAGGGTTTGTTCCGACTGACTTAGGTAGAGGTTGAGATCTTCTAGAGTTTCTTCAATTTGTGCGCTCTCCTCAAGCATCTCTTGAATAAGCACATTCAGGCTGCTGTAGCGATCCAGTTCCAGGGCATCGAATCTGACACGCCAATCAAAAGGGCTCTCTTGGCTGGATGGAGAATCTTGGGGTGTTGGGGTGAGGGGGGCAGCAACTCCAGACACGATCAGCTGATCGGCAATGCGCTCCAGTTGAGTGCTTTGATGGCGCAGGGTTTTCAGCCGCCGCTTCAGGCTGTCTGCGGTTTGTCGCACCAGATCCTGCTGCATTTGTAACTGGTTGCGGGAAATGGAGAGTTCCCCCACCTGGGCACTGATTTTATCCAACTGCTGCAGATCCACCCGCACGGTGACCTCTGGGGTTGGGGAGACGCTTGCGGGGGAAAGCATGACTTCAGTGGGATCCAGATCTGCTGGAGGTGTTGCTTCCCGCTCAAGAGGTGGCGCTGAGGTTGGTTCTGAGGGGAGCTCCAGCTCTTGCAGACTGTCTGCCAGAGTAGCAAAGAGATCCGATTCCAGGGCTGGCTCTGGGGTTTGAGGAATAGGCTCTGGTGAAGGGGATCCCCACTCAAAGTCTGACTCCAGCTCTAGCTCTGGGGGGTCTGGACTGAGGGTTGTGGGGGAGGATGCGCCCGACCACTGGACTAACTCTGGGTAAGCCTCCAGGGGCAAGGGATCCCCACCTTTCAGAACAGCCACCTGTGCCTTGCGCCAAGCGGAAAGCGCCAGTTGAGCTAGCGGAATCACGGCCTGAGGGTGAGTTCGCAGGGCTTGTAACACCCCGTTGGAAAGCGCCGTAAAGTTGGGCAATTCCAACATTTGGCCCAAATCAGCAAAGGCTTGGGCTTGGGTTTTCAGCTGCTGAGTGAGTGCGGCGGGATCCCCCTGCGACAGGATAGTGGATAGCTCCTCCAGGCTGCGGGCCACGTCGATTTCAAAGAGAGATTGCCGCAGATCGATGCCGAAATCGGAGGTACTGGCCAGGATGAAATCCTCCACATCCACATGAGCCAGTTGCGCCTCCAAGTGGGCGTAGATGGCCTCAGCCTTGGCAGGAGGGGTAAAAGTGCCACTTTGGATCCCAGTCTGGATCGTGTCCCGCAGGCAATCGCTGGCCGCCAAAAAGCTGGATTCCAGCTCCAGGGTGATCTCCAAGCTATCTGAGTACAGGGCTTTGACGGCACTTTCCAGGCGGTGAGCCAGAGCCTTAACCGTATCCAACCCTAAGCTGGCGGCATTCCCCTTCAGCGAATGGGTCGTGCGCATCAGGGTGTGAATGTCGGCAGAATTGCGCTCCTGAGCAAGAGTCAACACAATCGACTCAATAGTTTGCAGCAGTTCCGGGGCTTCCTGCACAAACAGTTGATAGGCATAATCCCGAATGTCGGCATCAATCAGAGACATTGCAGATCACTCAACCTTGAATCGTTCAACACTCTGCAGCAGACCTTGGGCAATGGTTCGCAACTCTTTGATGGCTTGCAGCACTTTATTGGCCTCAGAAGAAGTCCGGTTAGACACTAAAGTGATATCCGCCATTGCTTTGGTCATGGCGGAAGATTCTTGGGCTTGGCGCTCAGCTGCTTCTGCAATTTGATTGACCAACTGGTTCACCTCTGCACTGGCAGCAGCGATTTTTTCCAAGCTGAGGCGCGTGGCTTCCACCAGGCTGGTGCCTTCTACCACCTGCTCAGTACCCGCTTCCATCGCGGTGATTGCTTCATGAGTCCCGGACTGGATCTCGGCCACCAACAGTTCAATCTCATTGGTGGCTTCTGCCGATTGTTTGGCCAAAGAGCGCACCTCCTCCGCCACCACTGCAAATCCTCGTCCTGCTTCCCCAGCTCGTGAGGCTTCAATCGAGGCATTGAAGGCCAGTAGGTTGGTTTGGTTGGCAAAACCGCTGATCAACTGCACCACCCGGGCGATTTTTTGAGAGGACTCTCCTAGGCGCTTCACTTTCTTAGCAGTTTCCGACACCGATTCTCGAATGGTGGCAAAACCTTCCACTGTGCGGTTCATTGCCATTTGACCGGAACCGATGGCCATTTCCGTTTGCGCCACAATGCGCGTCGCATCTTGGGCATTTTTGGCTACTCCCTGAACCGAGGTTTCGATTTCTTTGAGCCGTTCCAAGGCCCCCTGAATCATCTTGGCTTCCGCCACGGCCCCTTGGGCTAGCCGCTTCACTGATGTATCGCTCACCTCGGTAGCCTGGCCCACCTTTTGCGCTGCTTCCAGCACTTGGGTCACCAACCTGCGCAGGTTGAAAACAGTCGAGTTGTAGGAGTCGGCAATCGTACCCACCTGGTCTTCGGTAACCGTGGCCCGCACCGTCAGATCCCCACGACTAATCGGCTGTACCTGCATCAGCAACTCCAACACCCGCCGCTCCAGCAACTCCTTGGCCTGACGGGCTTCTTCGTTGCTCATCTCCATTTGGGTGGCCAAACGCCGATCCACAAACGAGGTCATCAACACAAAGCCCAAGATCACCAAGGTGGCGACCCCGATGGCAATGGCCATCCCAGCCAAGAACCCATCTCCTGTTGGATCTGCTTCTGCAAGGGCTGGGTTACGCACCAAAAACTGCGCCGCAGCCATGCCGGTGTAGTGCATACCGGCAATGGCTATCCCCATGACAACGGCACTGCCGATCTTGAGGAAGAAGCCTTTTTGGGAAAATTGCCCCCGTAGCTGAAAGGCAATCCACAGGGCTGCCAGCGAAGCTCCCGTTGCAATCAAGATGGAGATGAAAAACAGCAGCGGGTCGTACTGGATCTGGGCTTCCATTTCCATTGCCGCCATGCCGCTGTAGTGCATCACCGCAATCCCCAAACCCATCAGGATCGCTCCGCCCAACAACTGCACAAAACTAATGGTTTGCCGACTCACCAACACCAAGGCAATGGCGGAGGCCAAAATGGCAAACACCATCGAGAGGCCAACGATGAAAATGTTGTAGTTAACGTCGATGGGTAGGCTAAAGGCCAACATGCCGACAAAGTGCATAGACCAAATGCCCAAGCCCATGGAGATGGCCCCACCCAATAGCCAGAAGGACTTGAGGCGGCCCACCGTTGCGGCCACCCGACCGGCCAAATCCAACGCCGTGTAGGAGGCGATCATGGCCACAAAAACCGAGAGAGAAACCAACCAGCCATCGTAGGTGCTGTTGAGAAGGTAAAGGGATCCGGATCCCGAAACAAAGAAATCGCCCATCGCTGATCTGTCCTTAACTGAGGGTGGAATAACTGCTGTGAAAACTCTGATCGGGTCGTTGAGGCGGGAATCTTTCCCAAAAATGGGGCAATGGCACCTAGGGGAGCAAGGGAGAACCGGGCGCCTTGAGCACACGCAAAATGGACAAACCATCTAAAATCCACAGGGATCCCTTTGAAGATGGACTCTGCCAACGGGATCGAACATAGGGTTGCAGCGATGCGGAAATGGAATGATTGGAAACTGGAGAAAGCTCATTGGTATTGACTTCCAGAATATCTTCCAGCTTTTCAATTGCCAGACCCAGCCACTGAGTTTGTCCTGCAAACAACATTTCTAAGGTAACAACGGTAACATGAGTTACCAAATCCCAATTGGCTTTTGCTTCGGATCCCACCAGAGTGGCCAAATCCACCAGCCACAGCAACTTTTCTTGGAAACGGCATACCCCCAACACTGCATCTGGCATATCGGGAACAGGTAAAATCATTTCTTTCGGAATTTCCAAAACCTGACGGGCTTGTTGAAGGGGGATCCCGAATGTCAAATCACCCGCCGCCCGCAGGCTCAGAAGTTCACTCCTCTCGGGTGGGCCTACAGCCGTTTCAGTCGGAGCCCTGAGTGGGGATGGCATCATTTCCCTCGGCTAACCGGTAGCTTTCTGAGCAGATCCTCAACCGTCTGGGTCAACTCTGCTTGGTTAACGGGCTTGGCCAAATAGGCATCTGCCCCTTGAGCCCGACCCCAAAACTTATCAGTATCGCTGTCTTTGGTGGAGCAAATCACAATGGGAATGTCTTGGGTGGCTTTTTCTGCTTTCAATTCACGGCAGAGTTCAAACCCACTCAGACCAGGCAACACCACATCGATCACCATCAAATCGGGTAGTTTTTGACGGATAACTTCTAGGGCTTCTTCTGCGCTTTTGGTTTTGAGAACAAAGTGGCCTGCTCGCTGCAAGCATTCGCTGATGATAGCGGATTCTACGGGAGAGTCTTCAACGATGAGAAGGGTATACATGACTGACCTATGCTCGAAAGAAAAGTTTGAGGTGGACAACTGAGAGGGTTGAGAACTGGGCTAGGAGCTCCTACGAATCATTTTTGACGGACAAGTATGCTCGAATAATGTCTAGAAGCTCCTCCTTTTGTACAGGTTTGTTCATGAAATGGCTAGACCCGACCAACTTGGCTCGCATTCGATCGATAATGCCATCATTACCCGTCAGGATAATGATGGGTGTGTCTCGGAAACGCGGCACTTTGCGCAACTGGGCACAGATTTCATAGCCATTGCTAGAGGGCATCACCAAATCCAGAAGGATCAGATCTGGCGGCTGACTCAACACCTGAGCAATAGCACGCAAGGGATCCTGAATGCCCAAAAATCGATATCCCTCTGGGATCAAAATGCGCTTGATGGTTTCGCAGATAATTTCGCTGTCGTCAATGCAGGCAATCAGAGGTTTGTTGGTGGGATCTTCGTGACCGGCCTCTTCCAGAAAAGGGGATTGCATTTCTGGCGCTGGTTGCATAGAGACGATGCCTTGACGCAATAACGGCATTAGCAACCGTCCAATCTCAGCAGGACTCTTGCCGAGGGTAACAGCCAGTTCACGTAAGGTTTGTTGGGACTGAAAAATTTTCTGCCACTGGGAAAAAATGGGTTTAGAGACCTGCCCCTCTAACACTTCCGGGAGATCCAGTCGCGGTATTTGATCCAGATAAACTGGATTCAAGCTTAGGGTTTGCCAAAGGGATAATTCCCGATGAATGCTATCCAACAATTCAGAAATACTGAGAATGGTCAGTCGGGGAGAAAGAGATTTCGTTGGATCCAGTCGAAAGTTGAGGTGGTCAGAGCAGGAGAGATCAAAAAGAACTTCTGTACACAGGCTACGGATAATCGTTTGGGTTTGTTCCCGCTTCAGGATCCCTTGTTTGGCCAACAGACAAAGGAATTGATAATGGGGGCAACTGGCACTTTCTGGAAAAGCCTCTTTTAAGATCTCTTTGGAAACACTTTCGAACTCTTGCTCTAGGGAAGGACAAAAACGCCGCAATTTGTTGTGCCAACGGCGAACGGAGTGGTTTCCCCCATCGGCATAGAGCACACGGCCAAGGTAAAGGTAGAGCTGCCAAACTTGATCAGAAGACTCGATGGTGAGGATGCCGGAGAGTTGTTCTCGCTTGATTCTGAGCAGTTCTTTGACCACATTGCTGCCACTTAACCTCTCTCTCACGGATGTTGTCGATGGAGAGAGGATGGGTTGATGCTCATGTGCCATGACTGAGGTTTTCACCATTGAGGTTGATAGACGAACTTGCATCGAAAATGCTGAACTCAGTAAAAACGCTGAACTTGACCACCTCAACATCCATGACAAACCTGCTGGCCTCTGTATTTCAGAAGCAACAAGCTTGTTTAAATTAATACTAGTACGTAAGAAGCTTGATTCTAATGAAAAATTGAGAGAATCACAAGATTATTGTCAGAGAATATTAACAATTCTTCCGTTGGGTTGTACTTTTCGATGAACTTCCGTGTTTTTGCGTAAGTTGATGAACCCATTTGTCTAGAAAGGATTCCCCCTTCGCAAAGGCATGCCTTTGCTATGGCTGACAAATTTAGACCCAAATCAGGGGTCTGGAAACGGGTTCTACTCCCCCTCAGCGATATAGGTGACACCCCTGAATATTCACTTATATCTAATGTTTAATGCTGTGCAAGACTGAAGAGGTATGGGGAAACAAGGTTCTACCCCGTTTGTGACATGGGATAACACCCCGTTACAGCGGTGGGACTCCGTTCTCTCCGTTGGCTCGGGTTATTGACGAAGAGAATTTTGTCCTGAAAAGAGGGTTTATGGATGGTGTGCGGATCCCGTTCTTTCAAGTGGATGCTTTCACCCAGAAGCCCTTTGCGGGCAATCCAGCCGCCGTTTGTTTGCTCACAAAAGAGGGGTTGGCGGAGCTGCTCCTGCAGCAGATTGCCGCCGAGAATAATCTTTCGGAAACCGCCTTTTTGCTGCCTCAGGGATCCCAAGGTACTTTTCTCCGCTACAAACTGCGTTGGTTTACCCCGACCACAGAAGTCGATCTCTGCGGTCATGCCACCTTGGCCAGTGCCCATGTGTTGTTTAGCCAAGTGGATCCGCAAGCAGAGGCAGTCGAGTTTTTGACCCGCAGTGGACTGTTGCAAGTGCGGCGGTTGGGGGAGCGACTGGTGATGGATTTTCCCGCCCAACCCATACAACCCTGGCCGGAAGCGCTGGAGAGGGTTTCGGCGGCATTGGGGGTTGTGCCTCTGGAGCTGTATCAAGGGGGAATGGGGTTGGCGGTGTTGGCTTCTGCCCAGCAGGTGCAGCAGCTGCAGCCGAATCTGGCCGAGGTTAAAGCCCTTGCCAGCAGCGGCTTGATTGTAACGGCCACCACAGACGATTCAAAGCCAGATGATCCAGATTTTGTCTCTCGCGTTTTCGCCCCACAACTGGGGATCCCGGAAGATCCGGTGACAGGCTCGGCCCATTGCCTGCTGATACCCTACTGGGCCAAACGGTTGGGCAAAGCTGAACTGAGAGCCCGCCAAGTTTCCGCCCGTGGGGGCGAGTTGTTTTGTCGAGATCTCGGAGCCCGTGTGGAAATAGCTGGATATGCAGTGCTGGTGATTGCGGGAGAGTTATGGCTCAACTAGCTACTGACATCCTCCCGACGCTGATGCTAGGCATACAGCGCGGGGTTCCTCTTTCATCCAGCCGACTTATCTAAACCAATTGCTTGATTTAGATAGAGGTCATTCTGTCCAGAGGCGTTGATTTCCGGATGCCCTACGGTATTTATTCCAGCCCATCTCAGTCTCTTCTCCAAGATGTTCCACGCTGCATTCTCATCTTTTGCATCTGACAGAGCCGGGACAACCATGAGTTCGAGTGCTGAGTGTCCTTTGAACTGGCTGTTTGCAATCAAAGCAATCAACCGTGGTGTTCTGGGGTAGATTATTGTCTGGCTCTGTACCTACGCCGCACTCGCATTCATCCCGACACCCGGCTATGCCCTGCCGGCCTTCTGCTGCTTAAAGGTAACGGGATCCCTTACAGCGCGCGACTGAGAGCGCTCCCCGGCCCCTGAAACAACAACCAGGAAATGAGAAAGTTGGTAACAAACACCCCCAGCAACGCTGTCACCACCGCATCGGTTGTGGAGCGCCCCACCCCTTTGGCCCCACCAGTTGTGGAGAGGCCCCAGCTAGAGCCGACAATGGCAATCAACGATCCAAACACCATCGCCTTAAAACAACACACCAGCAAATCCCAGGGGGCGAGCAGGTTTTGGGCCGAGGTGAGGAACAAGTTGGGGGAGATGTTGTAGGCAGAAGCGCAGATGATCATCCCCCCCACCAGGCCGGTGAGCAAAGACAGAATCGTCAGCACTGGCAGCATCAGCCCGGCAGCAATCACCCGCGGGATCACCAAATAATCTATGGGATCTGTGCGCAGCAGTTGCAACGCATCAATCTGCTCGGTTACCTTCATGGTGCCCAGTTCGGCGGCAAAGGCGGATCCCACTCGACCGGCCATGATCACGGCTGTTACCACCGGGGTCAGTTCACGGGTGAGAGCAATGGCCAAAACACCCCCAATCAGGGAGGAGGCACCAAAGTTGATGAACTCCCGCGCCAGCTGAATCGTGAACACGCCGCTGATCACCACAGCCGTGATCAAAACAATGAGCAAAGATTCCAGCCCGACCGCAGACAACTGATCCAAGGTATTGCGGCGGTGAATACGACCTTGGCCCAGATGCAAAATCACTTGCCCAGCTAAGAGCCAGCTACTACCAACCCGGTTCAACCAGTTCATCGGCCCTCTACCCTGCCCTTAGGAGGCTGATACTTCTGCTGGCTCAGCCTCCGGTTCTGCCGGGAGTTGGAAACTGGGCACAAAGGAAGCGCGGGTCAGGGGTTGATCGATAATCAGCCCTTCGCCGCCCAAGACCTCTAGGGCGCGACCCTCCACCGAGATCCACAGCCGTGCGTCAGGGTTTTGGCTGGTGGCTGTGTAGAGAACTTGGGTGATCCGGCTCATCATCGCGGTGGATCCCCCCCCTTGGGTAAATTCGGGTGAGAAATTGAGAAAAATATCGTTGCCCTCAATCCGCACATCCAGCACTTGTGTCTCTGACGGGATCGCTGTGCTGAGTTGAGGATCGTTGGGGCCAGCAATGATCTCCTGCAGGGCTAGGCGGATCCCTTCTTGAGCATCGAGGGCACGCACGGTACGCTCTTGCTGTACGTAATAAATGGCATTGTCAGCAGTGGTCAGCCAGTAGAGGGAAAGGGTCTGTTGTGGCCCGATGCTATACCACCAAGCTCCTCCCACCAACCCCAACCCGGTTAAGAAGCCCAGGATCCCCAGTTGTAGGGCTGTGCCACGCTGTGGGCGGGAACGCCGTCCTGCTCCAATGGATCCGAGCTCTGCCGTGCGCCCTCCGTAGTGGCTCATAGTTGGCAATTCCTCTATCTCACCTAGCTCTAGAGTAGCGAAGAAAAACCGCCTCTGCGGGGGATCCCTCGCAATGGGGCCAAGCGTTCAGGCCCCTCGGGATCTTTTACGCGCCGATTGAGGAGCAGACCAAAGGCTATCTGGCAGTCAGCTTTTTGTTCGTTATGAGTTCCAGCTTGACCTTGGCCAAAACCATTCGGGACAACCAAGAGGCTGCGCGGCTATTTTCCCGCCTGGATGAGGCCCGCATCGAAAAGATCCTGGCGGAACATGGCATGATCGACAAGGTGTAGGCTTTAGGGCAGAGCGGCCCGCCGGGATCCCGTCAGATGAGCCAGGGTCTCGACCCGCACAAACCCGATGACCTCCAGTTGCTCGGATCCCACCTCCAGGCTCAGCACCCGCAGTAGGATCCCCAGTTCTTCCAGTTCTTTTAGGTTGAATACCTCATTCAGTCCACCCAGAAAAGCCTGAGAAATTTCGTCTGGTACCCGTACAGAAGCAACCACAAACTCTGGATCCTGGAGCCTGAGGCTTTGCCCCCCCTCGACGCGGATCCCGGCATTGAAGGCCACATCGATGGATTGTTCCATCTCGCCGTTACGCTCCACCAAAAGGGCGGAAAGTTGAATGCGATTGGGATCTAAGAAATCAATACGGGGCTGCCGCAGATCAAAACGGCTGGGTTCTTCCCGACGTCCACCAAAGGGCAAATCCGCTTGAATGTTCTGGAATTGGCTGAGAACTTCTGGGGAGTTTAGCGCGGCATTCAAGTCCTCCGCCCGTACTACAATGCGCACCGCTGCCTGTAGGGGCCGATCCAACCGCAGGGGATCCCCTTGAAAGGAGGAAGGGTTGATCGCCAGGGCATCGGTTTCCAGCTCTAAAACATCGATCCGAGGAAAAGGGGCTCGATACAATCCTCGCCCGGCTATCAACAGGCGATCGGCTTCGCCATTGAGGAGACGGTAGTTGGGCTGACTTTGGATGCGCACCTCCAGAACTTCCGCTGCATCCAGCTGATCCAGCAAAAGCTGCCGCGCCGACTGATCCGCAAGATAGCCCGCTCCCCCCCCTAACCCCGACAACAACCCCAACAGAACGGCCAGGATCTCCATATGCCATGCCCCAATGTGGCTTCAACCCAGGTTAGCAAGAGGGATCCCCAGCAGCAGAGAGGCTCCCGAATTCATCCCCAAACTCATCCATAGAGAGCCCGGTCAGGATCCAATCAGAGCATAAAGCATCAACGCAGCACCTTAAGGGAGCTGGCTTCAATGGGACGATTGCCCATGAACGTTTTGGCAATTTTCAGCCCATCTACCATCACTGGGCGATTCGGCATGCGGTCATTGAGGAATTTGACATCAGAAGCGGCCGTTGGTCTTCCCTCACCCCAGGTGTCTAGCACTTTGAGGGTTGAAGCGGTAACAGGGCGTCCTTCGCCGTAGTAGTCCACCACCTTTAGGCTAGAAGCACCAATAGGACGGTGGTCGATCCCGATTTCGGTGAATTTGACGGAGCTGGTGAACACCGGCGGGCCCCCATACTGGCTAACTTTGTCTGAGGCAATAGGGGCCTGGTCGGCAGGCAAGGGAGCCAAATTAAGGCCATTACCGGATCCAGTAGGAGCTTCTTGCTCCGGGAGAGTGCTGGAATGACCATTACGAGCAGCCATGGGAATCTCCTGAATTGACGGAAGGGAAAATAAGACGGGGCTGGGCTTCGTGCAAGACTGCAAAAGGGAAAAGAGCTTGGATACTCACCACCCCCCACACAAGTAGGGATCCCCAGTTACCAAGATTCTAAAGATATTCTAAATATATCCTAAACCGAAGTTAAGGCCGGAATCCGTTTGTTGCAATCCCTCTCCTATCAGGTGCAGGGATCCCTCTGAACACTACCAGAAATAGGGGATACACTACGCCTGGAGTGAGTTGATCAGGGTCGTTGGGTAATGTCAGGAATCCACCATCTGCGCTGGTATATCGGCTGGGCTAGCGGAGCTGCACCGGCTCTCTTGGCTTTGCTGCTGTTGTCGAACCAGGCGGCTCAGGCCAGCCAAGCCTCCACCCTAGAGCTTCAGCCCCAGTTCGACTTAAATGTTGTCCGCTCTCGCACTTTGCCCTGGAAACGTCCCCCGGTAGTCTTTGAGCCAGCCGATCCTTCTGACGCAGAAGGGTTGCTGGATGAATTGGCAGATGAAGTAGACCATCCTTTCTTGGAGTTCACCCTCGAGGAGAGCAACACTGCCATTGCTCTTTTTGGCTGTGATTGCCCCGCCCATTTGAATCAGTTACGCCAGATGCGCGGTTTGCCGTTGCTTTAGGGATCCCAACTGATCCATACCGGAATCGGAAAGTCCAACACAGAGGGTACGGATCTGTTCAAGGCAGCACTGGCAAAATCTCAATTTCGGTACGTTGGCTTTGGTTCGGTTGAGGCAAAATGGAACCGCCTGAGGTCATTGGGGCCGCTGGGCTTGCCATACCGTGCTGAGCAATCAGTTGATTGAGGCGAGCGATGCGTTCCGGGATAGGGGGGTGGGTGCGCAAAAAATCCGGCAGGGAGCCACGGGATTGCAACTTGGCCAAAAATTGGGGCATCCCCTGCGGGTCAAATCCAGCTCGGTAGGCAGCCCACAAGCCTTTCTCATCGGCGACAAACTCGTTTTCCCGGCTTTGCGGTCGTCGGATCCCGACTTCTAGGGCCAGAGACGCCAAGTTGTTGTCATTCACCCCCAACAGTTGTGCCCCAAACCGGGCGGTGGCAGCCTGTTGCAGTTGTTGCAACCCGTGGCGCTCGCTGATGTGGGCCACTTCATGGGCCAAGACGGCGGCGATTTGGTCATCGTTGTCGGCAGCTTGCAGAGTGCCGGTAGTGATGTACACAAACCCGCCCATTGTGGCAAAGGCATTGATGGCCGGATCCTCAACCACCTGGAAGGTATAAGGCAAGTGGGGCCGTTCACTGCTGGCGGCCACCCGTTGGCCAATGCGGTTCACCCGGCTCACCCAGTCGGGATCCGAACTGAGGCGAATCTCGCCCCGACTTTTCAGTTGCTGATCAATTTGGCGCCCCAAGCTAACTTCCTGAGCATCGTTCAGTTGACTCACCTGCAGCAGTTGCACCCCCTGGAGCAACAAGCGGCCCCAGTCTTGGGCTTGAGCAGGTGCTCCGATCAGGGATCCCATCACCAGCAGGGCTATCCCCGAATGAACAAGCCAAGTTGATGGGCGGGTTTGCAGCATCGAGATACCTCTTCAAGAGGGCTTAGCTTCAAGCTAACGATTCTCTGCCTCGATAGGGTTACCGCAAAGGCGAAATCCCTCTGCCATCCAGGGTAAATATTGAGAAATTCCCCACCCTCCGGTGCTCTAAGGAGTAGGATAGGACTCCATTGGTTCTCAACTGATTCGCACGTTTGACCGCTTACCTGGCAGTGCCATCTCCGTCATAATGGGATCCCCTATACTGAACCCTGAAGTTTCCCCGCCGCCCAATCCAAATCCACGCAATTTGGCGGCAGGTACTGTCTATTTCCGTTCCGACTCCCAAGGGCTCCATCTGCATTTGCCCGCCGGCATGGACTGGGATGAGGTGTGGGAAAGTTTGATTTGGCAGTTGCGCAGCCGCAAACCTTTCTGGGCTGGGGTTACCCCCCTCACCCTCTGGAGTCAGGATTGGGAGCTGGATCTGCCCACGTTGCAAACCCTATCCGCCCTGGTGTCGCAGTATCAGCTGCAGTTGCGGCGAGTTCAAACCACCATCCGCTCGACGGCAATTGCAGCGGCTACTTTGGGTTACTCTGTGGAACACTCTTCTCCCTTGCAGGCGATTCCCCCTGTTCCAGCCGATACCACTCCGCTGTATTTGCGCTCCACAGTGCGCTCCGGCACCGCCGTCCGTCACAGTGGCTCGGTCTTTTTGTTGGGGGATCTCAACCCGGGGGGGGAGATTATTGCCGGGGGAGATATTTGGGTGTGGGGACGGTTGCGGGGATTGGTTCATGCCGGGGCCAATGGCGACCAAAAGGCTCTTATCTTGGCTTTGCAGCTGGATCCCACCCAGTTGCGTATTGCCGATCAAGTGGCCCGTCCGCCCGAAGGGGGATCCCTGCCCAACACGCCAGAGGTGGTTTACTTGCAGGATAATGTCATCTGCATCGCCAGCATTCAGGATTTTCTGCGGAGAGAGGTATGAGCCGAATCATCGTCATGACCTCCGGTAAAGGTGGAGTTGGCAAAACCACAATCACGGCCAACTTGGGCACAGCCTTGGCGCGGCTGGGTCGCTCGGTGGTGGTGGTGGATGCCGATTTTGGCCTGCGTAATCTGGATCTGTTGCTGGGACTGGAAAATCGGGTGGTTTACACGGCCCTAGAGGTGATTGCCGGCGAATGTCGCCTCGAACAAGCCTTGGTGAAAGACAAGCGCACCCCCAATCTTGCCCTGTTGCCGGCGGCCCAAACCCGCAACAAAACGGCGGTCAAGCCAGAACAGATGCGCCAACTGATCGATAAGCTCTCCAGCAGCCATGATTATGTGCTGATCGACTGTCCAGCCGGGATCGAGCAGGGGTTTCGCAATGCCATTGCCGGGGCCAACGAAGCGATCATCGTCACCACACCCGAGCTGTCGGCGGTACGGGATGCGGATCGGGTGGTGGGATTGTTAGAGGCGGCACAAATTCGACCAGCACGATTGATCGTTAACCGTCTGCGCCCAGATATGGTGGCAGCCAGCCAGATGATGTCGGTGGAGGATGTGGTAGAAGTACTGGCGATCCCGTTGGTGGGGATTGTGCCGGAGGATCGGGAGGTGATCGTCTCCACCAACAAAGGCGAACCTCTGGTGCTTTCTACCAACCCTCCCTTAGCGGCTCAGGCATTACAGCGCATTGCCCGCCGATTGGAAGGCGAAACTGTAGACTTTCCAGATGTGGCCAGTTTGGGGGAGTCGTTTTGGGAACGGGCCAGACGATTTTTGAATCAAAAGGTAATTTGAGCGGCTTTTTGCCTCCTGTTGAACTGGTTTGCTCTGGATTGTCTCGATTGAATGGCACCTTTGACCCGTTAGCAACTTAGTACCCAAGCCTATGCTCCTCGATTTTTTGGATCAGCTTTTTTCCCGGCACTCCGGTAGCAGCCGTGACCAAGCTAAACAACGACTGAAGTTGATCCTGGCCCACGACCGCGCCGATCTCACCCCAGCCGCCCTGGAGTCGATGCGCCTAGAGATCTTAGGGGTGGTGTCGCGCTATGTGGAGCTGGATCCGGACGGGCTGCAATTTAATTTGGCTACCGAAGAGGGGACGACAGCCTTAATTGCCAACCTACCGATTCGCCGCGTCAAACCCTTGCAGGTCAGCCTCAACCATCCGGAAGGCGAGGGAGTCTAACGGGATCCCATCCCACTTTTCCCCAACTTTGCAGAATTAAGCGTAAAGCCAAGGTGCTCTAGCCCTGGGACATAAGCAACATAAGCCGTAGGCGAACAGTACAATCCCTGCTGCTCAAAGGTAAAGGGTTCCAATAATCGCAGGAAAGCTGTTAAAAGTACAACGCCAGCGTAGAGACTTTGCTGTAAAGACAGCAAGGTGCGTGGTGAAGTCTAACGACTTCCTGGTGTTGTATGGTCAAGAATCATCACTGGGCCAACTGGGGAAAGTTTCGCCGCTGGGTTGAGTACTTTGGCAAAGTGGTTGGGGTAGCAACAGTCGCTGTTTCACCCCACTACCCCGGTCAGAATTGCTCGAGCTGCGGTGAAACAGTCAAGAAAACGCTCTCGACTCG
>JAUQVI010000033.1:0-17881 GCA_039794885.1 Thermostichus sp. DG02_5_bins_236 | reverse complement strand
TACCTCACGGCAGTTTTGCAGCGCTTGTTGAATCGCCTCGCGGGTAATCTCGTGGAAGACCATACGGCGGGTGGGCACTTTGGGTCTTAAGATTTGTTGCAGGTGCCAGCTAATGCTCTCCCCTTCCCGGTCTTCGTCGGTGGCCAGGATCAGCTCATCAGCTTTTTTCAGGGCATCCTTCAGCTCTTTGACAACCTTCTTTTTATCCTTAGGGATCACGTAGAGGGGCTCAAAATCCGCCCGCACGTTTACCCCCAGACGGCTCCAGTCTTCCCCCTTCACCTCCTCTGGAATTTCGGCTGCCGAATCGGGCAGATCCCGCACATGCCCCATGGAGGCCTGCACCTCATAGCCAGCGGGCAAGAAGCCGCGGATGGTACGGGCTTTGGTGGGAGATTCGACAATGACAAGCTTGGACATGATGATGTTGGGAGTAATCGACTCAACCTGCTTTGCTCCCCGGACTGGGGATCCACTGGGACACAGCGCACCGCAGAGGTGCTTAAAGATAATGGGTCACTTTTCTGGAGCGTAGCAAGTCTATTTGCACTTGACTAGCGGTTATGGGGGATTGATCCGAAAAGTCTACACTCACTTAGCCCTTTCGCAAGACCATGAAACTGCACCATTTTTCCATTCGCGCTGCTGATATCTTCCGCTCCATTGCCTTTTATGAGGGGTTAGGGTTTGCCATTGAGGAACGCTTTACGACTGGCATGACCCTTGCCTGCTGGATGATGGGGCCATGGGGCCGTCTGGAGTTGATGCAGGTGCCGCAGCCTCACCCTGCCCCGGATCCCTTTGGGGATCCCCATTACGTGGGCTATTACCACCCTTCCATTGAAATTGGCCCTGAGTGGGGATCCCTGTCTGCCTATCTAGAGCATCTCCAATCCCAAGTATCCGTTACCCTTCTGCTTCCCCCACAACCCCAGCAGATCGGCACCCAAATCTACACAGTTGCTTTCATTGCTGATCCGGATGGCCTGCCGATCGAGTTGCTGTACCTCTAGGGATCCCTAGAACTGGAGCAAGGTTAACCCGTTGCCCAACCCAGGGGATCTGCGGATCTACGCCGGGTCGTGAAGAGTCAAAAACTATTCAGGATCTGGGGATTTGAGAAGAAAGGGTACCCTTGAGGCTAAGCTGGTAAAGCCTTGCTGGCAAACCTTTTTCGCTGTCTGCAAAGCAGGTGGATTCATGAAGGCTCAACTTCCAGTCACCATCTTGACAGGCTTTTTGGGGAGTGGCAAAACCACACTGCTCAAACGCATTTTGCAAGAAGAGCATGGGTTGCGCATTGGTGTGATTCTAAATGAATTCGGCGAAATTTCCATTGACGGTGAGCTGGTCAATATGCCGGAAGGGGGGCTGATGCAACTGAGCAATGGTTGTCTGTGTTGCACGGTACGAGACGACTTTGAACAGGCGGCCCGCCAGCTGCTTGAGCGTACGGAAGAGTTGGACTATTTGCTGGTGGAAACCAGTGGTGTAGCAGATCCTAGGCAGGTGACAGAGCTGTTTGTGCAGAGGGCTTTTCATGAGGATCTGCGCTTGGATGGGGTGGTGACGCTGGTGGATGGCCCGGAATATTGGCATAATTTTCAGCACTCGCAAACCGCAGCCCATCAGATCAGCAGTGCCGATATTGTGTTGCTCAACAAAGTGGACTTGATTACAGAAGCAGAACAGGATCGGATTTTGTGGGATCTGCGTCGCTACAACCCAGATGCCCCGTGCCTGCTCACCACCCATGCCCAGGTGCCCTTGGCCCGCATTTTGGATGTCCATGCTTTTCAGCCGGAGCTATGGGAGCCCCATACAGAGACAGAAGACCATCCGCACTCCCATGACAAAGGTTCCACACCGGATATGCAAACCGGTGAGCACCACCACAGCCATCACCTAGAAGAAGACGGGATCCAATCGGTGAGTTTTCAACTGGAGCAGCCCTTGGATCTAGCGGGGTTTCGGGATTGGTTGCAAGACTTGCCGGATACGATCTTTCGAGCCAAAGGGGTGCTATCGGTTATGGATGAGCCGCAACGGGTGATTTTTCATCAGGTGGGCTCTCGCCAGACCCTGTTTCTAGAGCGAGACTGGGATCCCGATGAGCTGCGTTCCTCGAAAATTGTCTTGATTGGCAAAGACCTACAACGAGAATCTTTGGAAGCTGGGCTAAAGCAAGTTTGTACAACAGCAGCGACTCTCTAGCTCCGCTCTAAAGTGAGTCAATAGGATTTCAATCTTGTTGATTCTTTCTCTCTCTTTTTTATCTGACTTACCCGAAAAATTCTATGGCGCGCAGTAAACTTTCAGAGCAAGAACAGCAACAGATCGTCAGCACCTACCGAGGGTCGCCCGCCACCGCCGTGGAATTGGCAGAGCAATTTCAGGTGAGCATTAGTACCATTGCTCGTATACTGAAAGAAAATATTGAAGCAGATGAATATCAGCAGTTGGTCAGGAGCAAACGCTCGGCTGCCCGCCGTAGAGAGACTGGAGAAGAGGTCAGAGAATCTCAGCCCCCCGAGCCAGTATCCAGCGATCCCCCTTCGCTAGTTCAAGTACCTGAGCCTATTGCCCCATCTGCTCCGAGCCCAACCCGCCGCCGTTCCTCCAGCCTCAGGGATCCCGAAGCCCACCAACAGGTACTGCCCCTCGCCTCAGAACCCGAAGCTGCTTCAGCCTCAGCTGAGTCAGAAAAGGTCGCCACGACAGCTCATGCAGATCTAAATCCAACCTTAGAGGCAGAAGAGGAAGACTTCACGGATACAGAGCTGCCCTCTGAGGCATTGGAGTCGGAGGCATTGGAGTTGGTGGCTGAGCTTGAAGAAGAACTAGAAGAACTAGAAGATGAAGAGGACGACGGAACCGACGAAGTTAGCGAATTAGAAGATTTAGAAGAAGATGAAGAAGACGAGGAGGATGAAGACTCGGATTACTTCTTAGAGGATGCCTCTGAAGCGGACAGCTTGGCCGAGCCGGGCTACCCATTGCAGGTGTTGCCCCTAGAAGAGCTAATCCCGCCCGAAATCTGTTATGCCGTGATTGACCGCTACCAAGAGTTGGCCACCCGCCCGCTGAAGGAGTTTTTTAACCTGGGATCCCTGCCCTCTTATGCCGAAGGGATCGATAGCGCCAATACCCTGCCCATCTTCGACAACCATAGAGTGGCCCGCCGCTTTTCAGAGATGAGCCGCCGCGGCAGCAACACCTACCCGCCCTACCGAGTGATTCAGTTTTCCGGGCACATTCTAGAGGCTGTGCGTACCCAGCTGCAAAACAAAGGGATCACCCACCTGTTGATGGATGGGCAAATCTACACGCTGTAACATTTTTCAGTAAAACAGGACAAAAAAGGATCCCTGCCCTTTTGGTGGGTTGAGCAGGGATCCCTCGGGAAATTTATTGGTATCAATCCACCTCAATCCACCGCTGCGCCAGCGTACTCTAACTCTTCCACTGGCAATTCTGTAGAAACCTCTTCCGCTTGTCCCTGCTTAGCTGCCAGCATTTGCTCACGATACTTGGCTGCCATTTCTTCGGCACCATCGTAAACCAGTTGTGGATCCCGGGTCATATCGCCAGGGTTAGCCTCCAACTGCTTGGTGGACAGCGAAATCCGGCCTCGTTCGGCATCCAAGTCAATGATCATCACCTTAACTTCGTCGTTGACGTTGAAGACGCTGTGGGGCGTATCGATGTGATCGTGGGAGATCTCGGAAATGTGCAGTAGGCCGGAAACGCCACCAATGTCGATGAAGGCACCATAGGGTTTGATGCCGCGTACCGCACCGATCACCACTTCCCCGACTTCTAGCTTGTTCATCTTCCGCTCCACCAAGGCACGGCGATGGCTCAACACTAGGCGGTTGCGATCCTCATCCACTTCCAAAAACTTCAAGGGTAATTCTTCACCCACCAAATCTTCCTTCGGCTTGCGGGTGCTGATGTGGGATCCCGGAATAAAGCCTCGTAGACCTTCAATGCGCACCAAAGCCCCACCCCGGTTGGTGGCGAAAATGGCCGAGCGCACAGTGGCATCTTCTTTTTGTAACTGCCGTACCCGTTCCCAAGCCCGCATGTACTCAATGCGACGAATGGAGAGGGTCAGTTGCCCTTCTTCGTTCTCTTCGGTAAGGATAAAAAACTCGCGGGTCTCCCCCGGCTGTAACATTTCCTCCGGGTCATCCAACCGGCTAATGGACATTTCCTGCAACGGGAGAAAAGCAGCGGTTTTGGCCCCAATATCGATCAACGCGCCACGCGGCTCCAATGAGAATACCGTACCCGCTACGATTTCCCCAGGGCTGAAATGGTAATCGTACTTATCGAGTAGGGCAGCAAAGTCCTCGGTGGTAAAACCTACATCGGCGGTAGCGGTGAATCGACTCATAGTGGTGCAGCAGCAGGCCGGTCGGCGCGGATAAAGGGCAAAGAACAGTTGGACAAAAGGACAAGATCCCTAGAGAGCGCACTCTCTGAGCACCCCACACGCGACGGGGCGATAGATTGGGAAATACCATACTAGCTTAGGGGTATGCCGTTTGTGGCAGATTTCCTCCAGATCCTGCCAAGCTGGAGCAGGATTTGGGAGAGCAACGGTTGCAATTTATTGATCAGGCAGAAATTGAGGTGCAAGCAGGGGATGGCGGAGATGGCATCGTCGCCTTTCGCAGAGAGAAGTATGTGCCTGCCGGAGGGCCTTCTGGGGGCAATGGTGGGCGGGGTGGCTCCGTGATTTTGGTGGCGGATCCCAATCTGCAAACCCTGCTGGATTTTCGCTTTCAGCCTGTGATCAAGGCCGAGCATGGGGCTAAGGGGGGGCCCAATAACCGCACCGGGGCCAGTGGCGCGGATCGACGGGTGCGGGTGCCCTGTGGCACAGTGATTCACAATGCTCAAACTGGGGAAATACTCGGGGATTTGACCCACAAAGAGGATCAACTGCTGGTGGCGCAAGGGGGTAAAGGGGGCATGGGCAACGCCCACTTTTTGAGCAATCGCAATCGTGCCCCCCACAAATTTACCGAGGGCAAACCGGGAGAGCATGTACGGCTGCGACTGGAGTTGAAACTGATTGCCGAAGTGGGCATTGTTGGCCTACCCAATGCGGGCAAGTCCACCCTAATTTCGGTGCTCTCGTCTGCTCGGCCCAAAGTTGCCGACTACCCCTTCACGACGTTGCAACCCAACTTGGGGGTGGTGCCGCATCCGCTCGGAGATGGGGTGGTATTCGCCGATATCCCAGGGCTGATCGAGGGTGCCCATTTGGGGGTAGGGCTAGGGCACGAGTTTTTGCGGCATGTGGAGCGCACACGGGTATTGATTCACTTGGTGGATGGTACGGCGGCGGATCCCGTCAAGGATTACCAAACCATTCAACAGGAGCTGCGAGCCTACGGCCATGGCCTCACGGAGAAACCACAAATTCTAGTTTTGAGTAAGATCGATGCCCTCACGCCCCAAGAGATTGCCGAACGCTCCCAAAGGTTATCGGCCGCCGGTATTTCAGTGTTGGCCATTTCCGCTATTGCCAAGCAGGGGTTGGATCCCTTGCTGCAGCGGGTCTGGGAACAACTGAGCTTAGAACGTCAGCCTTCGGGTACAGCGGAGTTTGGCCTTTCTACAGGAAAGTCTGTACACTGAGCGAGTTCTGGCGCGAAGCAAACTTAGAATAAGCCTGTGCCTTCCCAAGACCTAGAGACCCTATGTATATTTCGGAGGAGAATCTGCCACCCGATTTGCGTCAGATCATGTTGGCTATTAAGCAGGCGGCTCAAGTTAGGGCAGGAGCCTGTGTGGATCTGTTGATGCTCTTGCGGCTGTTGGAGGAAATGCACCGGCTGATCTTGGATGGCACCTTTCGGGAGTCGTTACCCAATACCCGTCAGGCCCTCTACCGTGTGTTGCAAGACTTGGAAGAGGCGGGGGATTGGCCCTATTTGCCCCGGCTGCATATTCAAGCCTTGATGCAGCAGTTGGAAGAATCCCCTCCGCCCATGCTGGTGCCGCCTACACCCCGTTCTTTTGAGCCCTTGGGGGGGGAAGGTTCCGACCCGTGAGCTGAGTCAAAGGGATCCGATTGTTTGTTAAGGTGACGTGGGATCCCAATGACCTTTCAGGTTGTGCAGAGCACGACTTGGCTGGATCGACTTGGTGCGAAGGGTTTGGTTGGGGATCCCGGTTTTTGCCCATCTCCCCCATGGCCGAGTACTTCAAACTCCATCCTCAATATCCCCAAGCGCGCTCCCTTCAGCAGATCACGGCGGCTTTGCGAGATGGAGCTGTGATGCTTTATCCCACGGATACGGTCTATGCCATTGGCTGTGATGTCACCCACAAGCAGGCGGTTGAGCGGGTGCGCCGCATTAAGCAACTCTCCAACGACAAACCCCTCACTTTTTTGTGCCCTTCTCTGTCTCGGATTGCTCACTATGCCCAGGTGACAGATCCCGCCTATCGATTGATGCGTCGGTTGATCCCCGGCCCGTTTACGTTTCTGCTGCCTGCCACCAAACTGGTTCCGAAGCTGGTGATGGATCCGAAACGGAAAACCACAGGTATTCGCGTGCCCGATTCCACCATTTGTCAGGCTTTGTTAGAGGAGCTGGGCAATCCGATTGTTTCCACCTCCGCTAAGTTGAGTGGGGATACCGTTGGATCCCTGGATTTCAGTTCCAGTCGAGAATGGGAGGCTGGAGATGGCCTGGAGAGCCTTGCTGCTGAGGAAATGAGGCATCTGGAAAAACAGGTGGATCTGGTGCTGGATGATGAGGCTCCCCATCGAGCCAAAGTTTCGACGGTAATCGACTTGACGGGGCCGGAGCCGTTGGTGGTGCGTGCTGGTTTGGGGTATGACCAAGTGGCGGACTTACAACTGGCAGAATTGGGGGCTTGAAGGATTAGGATCCCATGCACTGTCCAGAGAACTCTAAAATAGAGCCGGTGCCCACGCGGTTTGCCCATGCCCGAAGCTTTGGCTCAGCAAAAATTAGACCTGTTGCGCACCCTTGAGACAACTGACCGGGGCCGTCATGTTTTGCCCGAGCAAAAATCCGAGATTTTGGCAAAAATTGAAGCTCTAGAAGCCCGCAATCCCACTCCTCATCCCACCGCTGCCCCTACCCTGCTGGAGGGCAATTGGCTGACTCTCTTCACCACGAGTGCAGATTTGTTACGCCTAGCCAACAGCCTTCCCCTGGTGACAACCGGGGAGATTTATCAGTGCATTCGCACCCAAACCCAGCAGGTCTTTAATGTGGCGGAGGTGCAGGGATCCGGCTGGCTGGGGGCTTGGGTGCCACGGGGGATTTTTGCGGTATCGGCTCGGTTTGAACCGGAATCGGAACGGCGGGTACAGGTGGTTTTCGAGCGATTTGTACTCGGATCCCAGGCGTTGATGAACTACGAGATCGAGAGCTTTCTGGATTTGCTAGAACATGCTCCGGGACGGATCCCGGCCCTCAAAATCGACATTCGCCGACGGGAACAAAGTGGTTGGTTGGATATTACCTATCTGGATCAAGATCTGCGCATTGGTCGGGGTAGCGAAGGGAGTCTCTTCGTTTTGCAAAAGGTATCTTCTTAACCCCTCCAAGAGGGGCAAGCCTTCTGGCACATCCTCTCAAAACTCCTGGCTGCTCTGGGCCAAAGTTTGCTGGATGTCGAAGTCTAACCCTTTCACCGACTCCAACACCGAACGGGTGATCAGCTTTCCTTCCTGCACTAGGGTTATCCCCGTTACAGGGTGCAACAGTGGTTGTTCTGCCCGCCGCCCAACCAGAGCCTCGATATCTTTGAAGGCATTGACATACATCCCTGCGGGCAATTCCACCACCACCCCTTCTCCTAGCACACGCGCTTGGCAGGCAAGGCGAGAATTGGGCTTGCAGGTGGTGATCACCTCAAGAGTGCGTTGTTCCCGCTTGGTAGGGCCAGACAGGGCTTCCATCCCCTCCTTGACGTACACATGACAGGTAGCACAGAGGCCGCGACCGCCACACTCCTTCAGTACATTTAGATCCTCTTGCAGGAGTACCGAGAGCAGATTGCTATTGGTGGCAATTTCCGATACCTGAGCTATCGGATCCAACCGCACACGCTTAACCATACGCGCCCTCTTGTTGCATTTCTTAACAATAGCTTGCCCATGGAAGGGGATCTCAGTAGCATCCGCTTCGTATCATTCACAACTCTAGTTTGGCCGGTGGATCCCATTTTTGGGGATTTTGACGGGGAGCAGGCTAAGTTGGACTTCTCTGTTGGCTCTTAATTGTTCACTTCTAACCTCTGGCGACATGAGTTCTCCAGCCATCCAGTGGTATCCCGGCCATATTGCCAAGGCGATCAGCCAGTTGCGCGAACAGTTGCAGCGGGTGGATGTGGTGATTGAGGTCTTGGATGCGCGGATCCCGTTGGCCAGTCGTCATCCAGAGTTGGGTCAGTGGTTGGGGGAAAAGCCGCGAGTTTTGGCACTGAACAAGGTGGATTGCGTGGATCCCTCCGCTCTCAAGGCTTGGCAGGATTGGTTTATGGGGCAAGGGATCCCGATTTATCCCACCAATGGTCAATCAGGAGAAGGGGTGAATCGTCTCAAACAGGCGACTCTGCAGCTGGGGCAATCGGTCAACGCACGGCGCAAACAACGGGGGATGCGACCTCGCGCCATTCGAGCAGTGGTGGTAGGTTTTCCCAACGTGGGCAAATCCGCCTTGTTGAATCGGCTTTTGGGGCGGAGAGTGGCGGAGAGTGCGGCTCGACCGGGGGTCACACGGCAATTGCGCTGGGTGCGGTTGGGTGGCGATCTGGATTTGCTGGATTCGCCGGGGATCATCCCCCCCCTGTTGCCTAATCAAGAGGCCGCAACCAAACTGGCCATCTGTGATGATATTGGCGAGGCGGCCTACACACCGGAGTTGGTGGCAGCCCGTTTTTTGGATCAAGTGCGGGCAGTTCATCCTCATGCAGAGGCGATTTTGCAAAAGCGCTACGGTTGGCCAGGAGTGATCCCAACCGGAGAAGTTGCTGTGCATGAGTTGGCAGAGCGGCACTATCCCGGGGATCCCGAACGGGCGGCACGGCAGATTCTGAACGACTATCGCAAGGGGTTGTTGGGGCCACTAGCGCTGGAGTTACCCTCGACCCCTCAGACAACAGCCAGTCCGCAGAAGTGAACAGCCCTACCGTGAACACCCGTGACATAGTCCCCAGGCTGACCGCTTTGCGGTACAGTGAGGGCTTCTTCTTCCCTTTTGAGGATTTGCGTTTTTGAGTGAGGCGATGCCCAACCCCACTTTTTGATTGAATCTGCACCACCGAATTGATGTCCCTTTCCATGGGTACCCCACCAAGCATGTCAACGAGCAGAGAGTCCTTTGGGTACTTGATTCAGACAATTTGCACAATGAATGTTGGGACGTGCCAGCGGGGTTAACCTGCATGACCACCTGCCCAGCCTTCACAGCTTTGTACAGAAGTATTTCGTTTCACTACAAAATATCGCCGCAAAGTGTTCACCGCGAGATGCTGCAACGGCTGACAGAAGTAGTTGGCGACTTGTGGGAGAAGTGGGACTGCAAGGTGATGGAGGTCAACGGTGAGGCCGACCACATCCACGTCTTGTTTCAGTACTACCCTGAGATGGCGCTGCCCAAGTTCATCAACAACTTGAAGTCTGTTTCTAGCCGCAGGCTACAGTCTGAGTGTGCAGAGCGGGTGAACAAGTTCTATTGGAAGTCGGTGCTTTGGAATGAGTCCTACTTCATTGCCAGTTGTGGCGGGGTCACAGTGTCCGTCCTGCAGCGGTACATTGAACAGCAAGATTCTCCTGATTCGGGCACTTCAGGGGCTAAGTCCTTTGGACAGGCTTCGCCAACGGGAGAAAGCGGGGCTTCCCGCCGATTAGCTAGTTTTGTTTTCTACCCTTGGCTATATTCTCGATTTGTTTCTCGATTTATCTTCTAACAATATCTTGACCTTTACGGGTACTATCTCTGTAGATCTGGCTTTGGTGCAGCGAATCCTCCATCAAGCTGCCTACGCTAGTAAATATACACAGCTTAAACTGCCGGTGCGGGGGTGGGCATCAACGAAAAACCCTGGGGCTTGATCGTCAAGCTGCGCTGTTATCCGATAGATGCCCGTGATGAGTTTGCCTTGAGAACCGACTTGATCGCTCGTGCACGGCAAACCTTCAGCCGCTACAACTTGCCGCTGCCAGCTCTGACCGCTCTTTTGTCGAGGGCTCCCTAACTCTGTTCGTAAGCTCAGGACTCAAGACTTGCCTTTGATTCGATCCAATTCTGCTTGTAAGTCTATAATTTGCTGGCGTAG
Organism: Thermostichus sp. DG02_5_bins_236; assembly: GCA_039794885.1. Lineage (GTDB taxonomy): Bacteria > Cyanobacteriota > Cyanobacteriia > Thermostichales > Thermostichaceae > Thermostichus. The sequence goes on along the minus strand of JAUQVI010000033.1, from coordinate 7,543 downwards.
GCGGGCTGCTTCCGAAAGCTCGATAGCGTTGCCAGCTTTTTCCTCTTCATCGCTAATGTCATCGATGTTGATCCTGCGGGGGCCGCCGCTTTGCCTCGGTTCCACTTTGCGGTTGGCATTGGCAGCTATAGTGTCCATAAAGGCTCGCGCCTCTTCAGCGCTCATGGCTCCTCGCTCCACCAACTCATCCACCAATGTTTGGGCTTGCTTGCGCAACTCAAACAGACGACTGCCCGCCTTGCCGGCTACTTTTGCAGCATTATCGGCTGCCACAGCCGCCAAGCCCATGCCAAGATAGAAGGCTTTCTGGGCAAGATTGTTGATGGGGTTGTCTGTCTCAGCCATGCGTGGTGTGTTGCCAGTGCAGTGGTGGATGGACTAAAAAGCGGGATCACCCAGCGCACAGAGACTGAGTGACAATGGGCGACCCGGGTTGACGCGCCTGCTCAAAGCATCCCGTGGTGCTGCTACCTTCCGATCCTGACACGATTTAGGCGTCGGAGCCGCACGGACCCAGGTCTTCAATTACCCTAGCACTTTTCCTGTCGAGCTGTTGGGTGGGATCCCGTTTCTTGGGTCAGGCTAGGGTTAGGGGAGGGAACAGCCATCTGGAAGCACTAGCCTATTTACAGATTCAGGGGGTCTCAGGGGGCTCCAGATAAACGGGGATCCGCTCCACGGCAGTATCACTCCGTTGCACCTCTTGTTCTTGAGCCTGGGGAATGGCCACTGGCAAGCTGACGGGCTGAGCAACAAAACAGCTGGCCACGGGCAGGGCTTGTTCCAGTTCGTCGAGGGGGCGCGGGATCACTGCAATCGCGTGCAATTCTCCTATGCGCTCCGCCTCGTACATGCCGGCATCGATGGCAATCGCCACATTGGCCACTGTGCCCCGTACAATCGCCGTGCAAAGGCCATCCCCAATCGTTTCGTAGGCGGCAAGTTGAACATCGGCGGTTTTCAACATGGTATCGGCAGCCCCTACCATGGCCGGGAAGCCCCGTGTTTCTAGTAGGCCCACCGCCAGGTTGCTGAGACGGCTATAACCACGATTTTGCGCCAGTTGGGAAAGCTTGTTGCTAATTGGCAGCACCACCTCTAAGTTGGGCAGCGGGCGCGGGATCACCAAACTGGAGAGATCCTCCTGGTCGAAATGGCGAGCTAGCTCGATCCCCTCCTCAATGGCAATCCGCACATCGGCAATGCCCCCCCGTACAATCGCGGTACAGTAGCCCCCGGAGGTTTTCTCAAAGCCGATCAGGGTCACCCCGGCTGATTTGGTCATCGCATCGGCAATGCGCACAATCACCGGAAAGCTGCGTGTCTGAATCAGACCCAGAGAGGTTGACATCGGCATCCTACTTACTCATGCCAGTCTAGCCATCGTTGGAGGAGAGCGCCTGTCGATGAGGGTAAATCTTGCCCAAGAGCCGATCCAGCTCTGAGTGCCCAGGGATCCCATTCAGTTTTCGGATCTTCATAGAGCGGGGCTTTTCCTCGGCTTGCTTGGCGGATTCCTGCCAGCGACGGGTTTGATTTTCCACATTTTTCACCGGGGAGCTGGGGGGCAGCGGCGGGGTGGGTTGGGCAGACTCTGCAGGGACTGGCTCAGGGTCTTGGCTAACCTCGATATAATTGGGATCCCCAATTAAGGAGCCGGGGGGAATCACCTGTTGGCTGAGAATCGAGCAATTCAGCAGCGTGGTTTCGGAGCCGATACAGGCATTACTGCCAATGGTGCCCTGCCCAATCACCAAGACTCCCGTTCCCAAAGTTGCCCCCGCTTGGATGATTAAGGATCCCCCATGGGCATGCAGGATGGATCCCATCCCAATACAGACTCCCCGACCGATCTGGATACGACAGCCGGGATTGGCTCGCAAAAGTACTCCTGCCCCAATGCCCGCTCCCGCTTCAATATGCACCTCACCACTGACGAAATAGCGGGTTTCACTGACTTCGCTAGGCAAGGCGCTGAGCGTCTTTAGGTTTGGCAGAGTAGAGGCCAAAATGCTCCTCATCGCTAGGGGGTCGGGCTCAAACCGAACAGATTAACTACGGAAGGGATCCCTTAAGGGGTTTGGATGATTTGCTCCAACACCCGCCGTTTGGCCTTGGTATCAATGCCTAGGAGGCGCACATATTCACCACGATGCTCCTCTAGGCAGGCTTCTAGAGCAGCCACCACTTGAGGTGCCTGGGTTGCTTCAATGGGGCTACAGCTTTGCCAAGAGGAAGTGCGGAACCGACGCTTATCTGCGTGTTCAGTCCCGATGCGATAGCCCTGGCTCAGCAGCTGTTGTACCTGTGTTAAGACTTCGGCATCAAGGCGGGTGGAGGGAGTGTAGGAGGTGCTAGCGGGAGATGGGACAGCTGGGGTGGACGTGGATCCCACCACCGAGGATTGACGCTTAGGTGTTTGAATCATTTGCTCGAAGACCCGTTTTTTGGCCTTGGAGTCGATGCCGATTAGGCGCACATACTCGCCGCTATGTTCGGCCAATGCTGCTGTCAACTTGGCCAGCACCTCCGGTCCACGGGTGGCGCGAATGGTAGGGCCACTCTTCCAAGAAGAGGTCTTAAAGCGACGCTCATCCGCATATTCATAGCCAATGCGATACCCCTGGGCCAAGAGACGATGAACTTCTTCCTGTAATCCCAGCTCCAACCCATCGGTACTTCCTCCTGCAGCAGCTGCAGTGGCCTTGCCCCCACCGGTGGAACTGTGACTCACCTGCCCTTGCGGGGTTTGAATAATCTGCTCCAGCACCCGCCGCTTGGCCTTTGGGTCAATCCCCAGCAGGCGCACGTACTCCCCGGGGTGTTCTGCCAGCACAGCCTGGATGGAGGCAAGAATCTCGCGGAGTTGCCCCCTCAAGTTACCCAAGGTTTGCCAGGAGGAGGTGCGGTAACGACGGGCATCGGCAGCTTCCAACCCGACTCGGTATCCTTGTGCCAACAGGGATCGGATCTGATCTTCTAGGTGCAGACCCTCGCCGGAAGAACCACCGGATGCAGCACTTGAGGCAGGGGCTGACGGGCTCTGAGCTGGCCCTCCAGTGACTTGGGCAGGGCCAGCGGGAGTTTGGATAATCTGCTCCAAGACCCGCCGCTTGGCCTTGGGATCGATCCCCAACAGACGCACATATTCCCCCTGGTGCTCGGCCAGAATCGCCCCCAATGATTGCACCACCTCAGCTTCGCGGGTACTGGTGATCGGGCTTTCACTTTGCCAGGAGGAGGTACGAAAGCGGCGGGCATCGGCATACTCCAGGCCAACTCGATAGCCCTGGGCCAGTAAGGTGCGAATTTGCTCTACCACCTCAGGCTTGAGATGGGATCCGCCGCCGTTCCAGCCGTTGGCGCGATGGGAGGAATAGGTCATGGTTGCAGTCTCCGTAGCCGTTTCATGGGTGCTCGATTGCAGTTCGTTGCGGATCGGGGCAATACAGACCAGGTTCTCGCTGCACTGGTAACCCTCTCGCAGCGCTTGGTTAATGCCGATCACATGCTGGGCAAACTTGGCATCGCTGTCCTGAACACTGGGCAGTCGGTCGGCCTCCGCTTGGGTGGTGATGATGGAGCCGGAAGGCACATATTTGCCGGGGGGGATCTCCACATCCTGAATCAGACAGTGCAACATGACGATGCAGCCATCCCCGACCCGAGCATTGAACACCGTCGAGCGAAAGCCGATAAAGCAGTTGTTGCCTACGTAAGCCGGCCCGTGAATCAGGGACATGTGAGCGATGGAGGTATTCCTACCGATCCAGACGGAGTAGGGTTTGCCATCTTCCCCAGCGACCCGTCCCTGTTCCAGTCCGTGGATCACTACTCCATCTTGAATGTTGGATCCCTCGCCAATATGAAAGGGGGATCCCTCGTCGGCTCGGATCGAAGTGCCTGGAGCAATCAGCACCTGCGCCTCCACCCGCACATCCCCGATCAAATTGGAGAAGGAATGCACATAAGCGGATGGGTCAATATCCGGCTCCGCCAATTCACGAGACCAAGGGGTCGGCGGCGCAGCATAGGTACGTACAGGCATATCCAAGAGCCTCGAGAGCGTATCAGAGGAGAGAAGTAAACAGAACTAAGTGGAGTGGGAGCTAGCGCTGATCTCGCTTGTTGTAGAGGGAGCGCCCACTGATGCTAACCGTATCGATAATGGCCATGACCACCGCGTCCAGAGGGCGAGTTTCATTTCCCTGTGGTTGGCGGGCAGCACTGCCCCGGCTGACCAGTACCCACTCGTCGGTGCCGGCTCCCACCGGATCGGCAGCCACTTCGTAGTCCGGTTGCGGCTGCCCCTGCAGATCGACGTACTGCACCAACAGAAACTTAACGCCCGTCAGGCTGGGATCCTTCTGGGTGCTGGTGACGGTGCCCCGGACGATGGCGATACGCATCAGGGACGGGTGAAGGGACGGATGGCATTCACCCCTTCGCGGAACTGGGCCACATCTTCCGTGTATCGAATCGGGAGAACATACTCCAAGTTTTCGTGGGGACGGGCGATGATGTGCCAAGAGAGCAGTTGACCGCCATTGACCCGCTTTACAGAGTCGATCCCGGCAGACACCGAAGCCTGCACCTCTGAGACATCGCCGCGCACGATCACCGTGACTCGGCCACTGCTGATTTTTTCGTAGCCCACTAAGGTGACACGAGCTGCCTTCACCATGGCATCGGCGGCTTCCACCACTGCGGGAAAGCCCAAGGTTTCAATCATGCCGACTGCAATAGCCATATGTACTCCTTATGCTGAAATACGCTGAAATTCAAGGGTAGGGTGCGAATGTGGACTCAACACCAAAACGGAAGGGCCTAGCCCCATTGCCGTTACCAAGCGCTTGCATTACCCCAGGGATCCCTGAGGACATCCAGCCCTTAGGTACGGAACTGCTCGACTGCTTCGGTGTAGCGAATGGGCAACACAAACTCTAAGTTTTCGTGGGGACGGGCAATGATGTGGTGAGATAGGATCTCGCCACCACTCACCCGCTTGGCCGACTCCAAACCGGCGGCCACCGAAGCCTGCACCTCCGAGACATCACCGCGCACGATCACCGTGACCCGACCACTGCCAATTTTTTCGTAACCCACCAAGGTAACGCGAGCTGCCTTCACCATGGCATCGGCGGCTTCCACCACTGCCGGAAACCCACGGGTTTCGATCATTCCTACTGCGATAGGCATATCAACTCTCCATTTTCGAACATTGAGTTCCTGAACGTCGCAAAACCAAGCAATGAGGCAAATTTATCTCGCTTATTGGATTCGCTTATGCAATCTCATCGGAGTGGAATTTCTGCCCAAACCTTGCTCAAAAGGCTATCTTGGCTGAACCTCGACTGCCCACTAGGAGGACAAAGATACTAACTCTGAGACAAAATCCATATCTTTCTTGCACAAAACTGATCATACAAAATCGATCAGGATGACTCAGAGGAAGGTTCTCCGACTTAACAAAATGATATCCCCAATTGATCCTGAACAAAAATCAATATTTTTAATTAGCATGATAGCTTTTTATTAAGAGAGGCTAAATTGCTGTTGATTAAAAAATAATTCTTGACATTGTGACTCTTTCCCTAGTCACGTTGTAGGGCATTTTTCACAAGCGTACTGACCTACAATCCGCCAGGGACACAAGCCTTGTTGTCGAAAACCCCCATTCTCTGCCATTTGCACAACATCATCAAAGGTCTGTATCGCCAAGGGGCTCGCCTGACCACTCCAGTTCAACGGCGTAAGGAATGGGGTACCTCCAAGCCATGGGCTACCATCAAATCTGAGTTGCTCATCACTGCGGCTGGGGATCCCGCTGCCCAAATGCGGCCTTGATCTAGCAGGATCACCCGCCCACAGACCTCTAGGATCAGCTCCAAATCATGGGAAGCCAGCAGAAGCGTTTGCGGAGTTTGCTGCAGAAATTGGATCAGCCGCCGCCGCCCTCGCAGATCCAAGTTGGCGGTCGGCTCATCATAAAGTACCAGTTGCGGTTCCATTGCCAGGATCCCGGCAATGGCCACCATGCGTTTTTCACCACCCGAAAGCTGATGGGGAGGACGCTCGGCCAAGTGCAGGGTGCCGGTGTGGTGGAGTGCGGCCTGAACAGCGGCGGCAATCTCCTGTTCCGAAGCACCCAAATTACGCAGCCCAAAGGCCACATCTTCGGCAACGGTGGGGGCAAACAGTTGATCGTTGGGATCCTGGAATACCAACCCCACTTCTGGACGAATTTCCCCTGGCACAAGCGGCTGTCCCAACAAGGTCACTTGCCCGGAGCGAATCGGCAACAGACCGCAGAGGGTGAGGAATAGAGTAGTTTTACCTACCCCATTCGGCCCAATCACTCCCAGATGCTCGCCAAGCCTGACCTGCAGATCGATCCCTTGCAATACAGGTGGGTGAGCGGGGTAAGCCGTCCACAACTGCTTCGCGTCCACTGCCACTTCAAAGGGGGGCGGAACGTTCATACGGGTTTAGGGTAGATTCAGCTGCCAACGCTCTTGGCTGGCGCCAGGGGTGAGTTGTAGGGTAGGCACAGTGGGACTGGTTAGATCAATGTGGACAATTTGCTCGGGAGTGCAGTCACAATAACGGCGCAGATCCCGCATTTGGTTGAGGGTTTGAATTTGTAGCGCCAATCGGTCGGAAATTGGCCCTAGGTAGACATCACCCAGCTCGGTGCGCAAGGTGATCGCCTCGCCCCCTTGCCAGTTCACCGCCTCAATAGGAACGTCAGACTGCTGCAGAGTGTTGAGTAAAAGTGCCCATTGCTCTGGGGTATGGTTCTCCCAACCCAGTAACTCCAACTGGGGCAGAGGACGGGTAGAACGATCCGGAACACTACTGTTTTGGAAAGAGGTTAGAGCCAGCCAGTTGCCCTCGATATCCACCAAACCCAATTGATCGCCCCGTATCGCTCGCGCAATCGGTTGTCGTTCTCGAATCTGGACGATCACACCTACGGGCAGCAGCCGTCGCTGCACCTGAACACTTTCAATCGGGGAGGGTCGAGTCGGGGATCCCAGCAGGGCCCCTTCCAGAACCACAGGTTGCACCTGCCAAATATCGAGCGGATAGCGCAACGGCAACTGAGCTCGCACCCAAGCGGGATCCACCCAGTCGGCACCTTCCACCTGAATTTGTTCCGGTTGACGGATCTGCCAATAGGGCTGCCGCAGGCCCAGCACCAGCACTACAAGGAAAGCCATTGAACTGGTCAGTCGCCAGGATCCCTGCCAAAATCGGCTACGCCGTTGCTGACGGAGAAGTCGGCGGCGCTGCAACAGTTCTTCGCGTGTGGGAGGAGCCAGAGTTACCATCAAACCACCTCAACCCAGCCATGGCTGTGGAGATGTGGAGCTGTGAATGCTCCTATTCAATCTCCAATCTCTTCCACTTGATCTGCCCGCAGCCAAATGGTGGGGGTTGGGACAACGCCAAACTTGAGCTGCAGGTAGTCATCTTTCACATCCACTACCTCTGCGGTAGTCTCGAAGACATAGTTGGGGATCAAGGGATCGCTGGCTTG
>JAUQVI010000032.1:0-18005 GCA_039794885.1 Thermostichus sp. DG02_5_bins_236 | reverse complement strand
ACTCCCGCCGATCCAGGGACGCAACTCTCTCACCCCCAAGAAGCGCGACGCCGCGATCTCAGCCATCTGCTGCAGGCCAATTGCAGCCGGGCTCAGGAAGCGCTACGAGTCTTAGAAGAGTACGGGAAACTGGCAGAATCCAGCCATTGGGTAGCTCCCGGCTTGGCAAAGCTGGCACAGGATATGCGCTATCGCCTCTACGCGCTGGAAAATGAACTACTGGGGGGATCCCTGCGGCAACGCCTCTCGGAAACCCATCTCTACCTGGTCACCAGCCCCGTCCCCAACTGGCTAGAAGCTGTGGAAAAATCCTTGCGCGGTGGGGTGACTCTGGTGCAATACCGCCGGAAAAATCTCTCCGACGGTGAAATGCTGCGGGATCTGCAGCAGCTGCGACAACTGTGTGACCGCTACCATACCCTGATGATCGTCAACGACCGCATCGATCTGGCCCTGATCAGTCAGGCGGATGGAGTACACCTCGGCCAAACCGATTTGCCGGTGGCCTGGGCCCGACAACTGCTGGGAGCCCAGAAATTGATCGGCCTGTCTACCACCAACCCGGAGGAATTGGCCCAGGCATTGACCGCTGGAGTGGATTACATCGGGGTTGGCCCCGTCTATGCCACCCCCACCAAAGCTGATAAACCCGCTTCTGGGCTGGAGTATGTGCGCTTGGCTGCCGATAAAGCCCATATTCCCTGGTTTGCCATTGGCGGCATTGATACCCACAATCTGGCCCAAGTGCGACAGGCGGGGGCCACCCGGGTGGCCGTGGTTCGTGCTTTGATGGAAGCCCCTGATCCAGCCCAAGCAGCACGCTTGATGTTGGGGGAATTACTACCCCAAGGGATCCCTGCTTTGTCTTAAACTGACTTTACAACCGATGCTATGACTGATGCTGCACAACGCCTGCCTGAGAGCGAAAGCAGGTTAGCTTTTTCCCCAAACGGGATCCCATCGGAAGAGCTAATCACAGCTCTCGACCTGATGATCCGGGCCCGTTATCCCCTCATCTACTTGGTCTCCCCAGAAGAGGAACCCGCCGATGCCGTTCTGACACAGGTGGCCAACCGCACAGATCCGGCCCGCAAACTGTTGATCTGGGATTTGGTACGCGGTTGGCAAGACAATGGGGAGGATCGCGGTTCGGTTATGGCCGCCCTAGGGCGGGTGATGCGCTCTGCGCCCGGCGAAGATACCCTATTTGTGCTGCGGGATCTACACTACATTTTTCGCAACGCCAGCAGCGACAAAAATGCCCCAGTAGTCCGCGAACTGAAGAACCTCAGCCGCGAACTTAAGCGCAGCCGCAAGATGTTGCTCATCCTCAGCCACACGCTGGAAATCCCCAGTGATCTGGCAGAAGAAATGACCGTCGTCGATATTCCTTTGCCCAGTAGCGAAGAGATCAGCCGTCTGATCCAACTCTACGTCGCCCCGGAAAAATTAAAACTCACCCCCTTGGCCCGAGAACAGTTGGTGAAAGCCTGCCAGGGTCTGAGTCGGGAGCGCATTCGCCGAGTTTTAGCCCGCGCTTTAGCTGCCAAACAAGAGGTCAACGAAGCCGATATCGACCTAGTGTTGGAGGAGAAAAAACAAGCCATCCGCCAAACAGGCATTCTGGAGTTTTTTACCGCCCGCGAGAACCTAAAAAGTGTGGGCGGCCTGGATAACCTGAAAGCCTGGGTACGGGTGCGTCAGGAAGCTTTTACCGAAGAGGCACGTCGCTACGGCCTACCCAACCCCAAGGGCGTGTTGCTGGTGGGGATCCAAGGCACCGGCAAATCCCTATCCGCCAAAACCATTGCCAATGAGTGGCGCTTACCCCTGCTGCGGTTGGATGCGGGGCGTCTGTTCGCCGGGATTGTCGGGGAATCGGAAAGCCGCGTCCGGCAGATGATCCAACTGTCGGAGGCCATGGCCCCCTGTGTGCTCTGGATTGACGAGATCGACAAAGCCTTTGGCAATATTGCCAGTGGCGCCGATGGAGATTCCGGTACCAGTCGGCGGGTGTTTGGCAGCCTCATTACCTGGATGCAGGAGAAGACCAGTCCTGTCTTTATCGTCGCTACTGCCAACAATGTGCCCTTACTGCCGCCAGAACTGCTGCGTAAAGGCCGCTTTGATGAGATTTTTTTCTTGAACTTACCCACTGAGGCGGAACGCAAAGAGATTTTTCGCGTCCATCTGCAACGGTTACGACCCAGTCGCCTGCGGGAATTTGACCTCGGAGCTTTAGCTGCTCAGGCTGAGGACTTTAGCGGGGCGGAGATTGAACAAACCATTGTCGATGCCATGTACAACGCCTTTGGTGGCAGCAGTGGTGACAGCAGACGGGACTTCACCCAAGCGGATATCCTCCAGGCCATTGCCGAAACAGTACCTTTAGCCTCGATTGCCCGCGACCAAATTGAGAGCCTCAAGTGTTGGGCTGCCCAAGCGGGGGCGCGAACCGCCTCGCAAGATGCCAAGGTACTACAAGAGATGAAACAGTGTTTTTTGCCCTCCTGAATGGGAGCATTTCAGTCTCAAAGGCTTTTTCTGCCCTACCGCGGGTGGATACCCTGATTTTGGCGGGAGGTAACAGTCGCCGCATGGGATCCGATAAAGCCCTGTTGCTTTGGCATGGGATCCCGTTACTACAGCGAGTGGCGCAGGTGGCAGCAGCGACTACAGAGAGGGTTCACATTCTTACCCCTTGGCCAGAACGCTATACAGGTGTAGTAGATCCGGGTTGGCACCTCTGGCGGGAAAGCACCCCCAATCGCGGCCCGTTGCTGGCTTTTCAGGAAGGGGTAGCTCGCTTGCGGGCATGGGATATCCCTCCAGACTGGGTTTTACTGCTGGCCTGCGATATGCCCCGTTTGGATGAACAAGTCCTGCGGGAATGGAGACATCGCCTCGGATCCCTGCCCCCAGAAATTGCTGCCGCTCTGCCCAAAACCCAGCGGGGATGGGAACCGCTGTGCGGCTTTTATCGCTTGTCTCAGATGCACCAGCTAGAGACTTTTCTCCAAACAGGCGGGGGATCCTTTCAAGGGTGGCTGCCTGGGATCCCAACGGTGGTGCTGCCGCTTTTGCAGGAGCAGATGCTGACCAACTGCAATGTCCCTGCGGATTTGGAGAGCGAGGATCCCTGAGATTCGGCCTTGAAGGTCTGTCCTGGACACCTGGGCAACTGAATTGCCTCGGGCGTAAGGGATCCCTCATGTCACAATGAGTAAAGATTTGCTCTGCAAACAACAAGCCCAGTTTCATTTCTTGGCACCGTGCTCACCCAGCTGTACTACCGCGAGATCCCTTTCCCTTGTGGCGCTCCGCAAGGCGTGGAGCAAGATGGCAACGAAGTGGTGCGATGGTTACAAACGATTCCTCTGCCGGAAGGGGGAAATCGCATCCCGACGGCCACCGGCTTGCGCATCCAGGGATCCGGCGCAGAACTGGCTCTGTTTACCTGGACAGGATTGAATACCAACTATCTCAAGGTGTTTCAGTGGTCGGATCGTCCTTTTCCTCGGCAAGGCCAGTGGCTCAAAGATCTGGAAGCGGCGATTCAGGCTCAATTTCCCCATCGCTACCCGCAATTGCCCGAGATCGACCCAGCGTTGGGATCCATCTTTGAACAACTGGAGCCGTTCTATCCCCAAACCGTCAAGTATTTCCGGCGCATCCCCAACGGGGAGTTTGACCTGCAACGGGTCTATTGGTGGGAAAAGCGCTGGCATGAAGAGGTGCAATCCCCCTCAAAAAAACATCCTCAGCCAGTGTTGTTCAAGCAACCTTCACCTCACCCTGCCGATAGCCATTGGGATCTTGTGGTTGTGGGTGGAGCACTGGGGGCCATTTATGCAGCTGCCATGGCTCGTTCGGGCTACCGGGTGGCCTTGGTGGAGCGCTTGCCCTTTGGCCGCATGAACCGTGAGTGGAACATTTCCCGGCGCGAGTTGAAGACCCTAGTGGATATGGGCCTACTCAGTGCTGAGCAGGTAGAGAGCCTGATCCTGCGGGAATATACAGATGGATTCAACAAATTCTTTGATGGCAACAGCCCGATCCAGGCTCCGGTGTTGCATACGCCGACGGTGTTGAACCTGGCCATCGATGCGGAAAAACTGTTACACCTCTGTGGCGAGATTCTCAAATCCTGTGGGGGAGCCATCTACGACCGCAGCGAATTTCAACGGGCTTACATCCCCGCTCGCGTAAGCGGGACGGAGTCCTCACAAGGTGTCACCCTCATTCTTAAGGACTTGCGAAAGGGACAAGTTTTCACCCTAGGATCCCGCCTGTTGGTGGATGCCATGGGCACGGCTTCCCCCATTGCTCAACAGGTGCATCAGCAACGGGCCTTCGATAGCGTCTGCCCAACCGTAGGAGCCACCATCCAAGGGGGATTTGAGCCAGGGGTTTGGGATTCTCAATTTGGGGATATTCTCGCTAGCCATGGGGACATCAGTCGCGGTCGGCAGTTGATTTGGGAGCTCTTCCCTGGCCCCGGCCATGACCTCACCTTTTACCTCTTCCACTACCACCAGGTACATCCCGAGAACCCCGGATCCCTACTGGAGATGTACGAAGACTTTTTCACCATCCTGCCGGAGTACCGCCGCTGCGACCCAGAGCAACTGCAGTGGAAAAAAGCTACCTTCGGCTACATTCCGGGGCGCTTTGGCCATCACAGGAATCCCAAGAAGAATCCAGAAAACCGGTTTGACCGGGTACTGCTGATCGGGGATGCAGCCGCCATGCAATCTCCCTTGAGTTTTACCGGCTTTGGTTCTTTGATCCGCAACGCTCCACGCCTGTGCGATCTTTTGGATACTGCCCTGCGACACGATCTGCTCACGGCCTCTGATCTGGCCCAAATTCGAGCCTATCAGGGCAATTCTGCCGTCACCTGGCTGTTCTCACGGGGGATGATGGTGCCCACAGGTAAGGTTCTGCCGCCTGCTCAGATCAACGCTACCCTGAACAGTTTTTTTGGCATTCTCGCCAGCGAGAGCCCAGAAGTGGTGGATGACTTCATCAAGGATCGGGCCGGTTGGATCCCGTTCAACCGCATGGCGATCAAGGCCGCTCTTCAAAACCCAAGACTGCTGCTGTGGATTTGGAGTGCTGTAGGGGCCAAAGGCTTTGCCGACTGGTTGCCCACTTATTTCAGCTACACCGGGCTGGCATTGCTCTCCTTTTTGCTGAGCGGTTGGGTGCCAGGGTTGTTGCGGCGTCTGCAACCTTGGCTAGAGGCCCGTTATCCGCGGGTATGGCTGCGGTGCCTCCATTGGAGCTACACGCTCACCTACGGTATCGGGCAACCGCGCATCGAGTTTCAACTGCCTACCGCAGGCCCACCACCCTCAGCCCAGGAAAAGACCCAAGACCCAAGACCAACTTGGATACAAGCAGAGGAAAGAGTCTAGGTTGGCCAGGATTGGCTGAGATACTTGAGTTCCTCAACCCAGGTTTGATGTTCTGGTGTTTTCAAGCCCTCTTGCAATACCGACAAGACCCGACCCAGTTCTCCTACAAGCAAAGCGGGTAGAGCTAACCACAAACCTGGAAAAGCCTGGCTACGCAAGATCCCTTGCTCGTCCGGGACTTGTGCAATGTGGTTCTGAGATTCCCATCGGAACCAATCCAACTGACCTTCCAAGGTGCGCCAAACGATATAGTCCTGTACACCATTGCGGTGATAGACCCGCTTTTATCGTGCAGATCAAGTGCGGCACTGCTGGCAGCGATCTCTACCACCAGTGCGGGGGCTCCTTCGATGTAGTCTTCTCCATTAATCCAGGCTTGCCGACCGGGCACAAACAACGCTGCATCCGGTTGAGTTCATTATCCGGATCCAAGCGGACTGTAGGTTCAATGCCCAGCGCAATTCCTGAGGTTGATGTCTTGTAGTTCCACAGCCAGCCCTCCATGGGGTTCCCCATGACTTCTCCTTCTCAGGGGTGATGCCATATAAACCACTCCTTCCACCAGTTCAGCTTTCCTCAAATGGGACGTGGCAGCATAGCGGCGCTCAAATCGGCACGGCTGAGGCGATCCCCATTCTCTAGGGGTGGGATGGAAAGAAGCGGGTCTCAGCATGGCAGGATATCCCCAGAAGGACAGATGTAGCGTTTGGGTGAGGTCGAGCTGCTTTTGAAGCCGCGGGGATAGGTCAGGGATCCCACTCAGGAAAAACTAGGCTGCCTTGAGAAGGGCGACGATTTGGATCAGGGCTTCCTGAAAGGCACCTCGTTCCGGCTGCCCTTGCTTGAGGCCGTATTCCAGTTGTAAAAGCTGCTGCATCACTTTCAGTAAAGTCGCCGTTTTCAGAGATCCCACCTCTTTCTGCAGGAAGTAAACCCGATTGGGATTGCCGATTTCAGCCTTTTGAGCAATGGCCTTGGGATCCCGTTCCCCTTGATCCAGCAGTAACCGTACCCATAACCATGTTCGAAATTGGCCCACCAACACCGCCAGAATCTTCAGAGCAGGTTCATTTTGATCCAGTAGATGGGTCAAGATCAGCAGGGCTTGATCCAAATCCCCTTTGCGCAGAGATGCCGCCAATTGAAAGCTATTGTGAGCACTGGCTGGGACCAAAGCTTCGATCTGCTCTGGCGTAATCGGATCCCTTTGACCGGCTGTGAAGAGAGCCAACTTTTCCAGTTCCATCACCAATCGGCGCGACTCATTCCCCACCGCCGCCGCCAATTTCTGGGCAGCTTCGGGGCTGAGCTTGAGGTGCCGTTGCCCAGCTTCACTCTGAACTTGCTTGAGAATGCCCTCTTCATCCCAGGCGGCCAGTTGTTGAAACTCCCGGACAATCGCGGTTTTTTTTAGGATCTTGGTGGATTTTAGGCGACCATCTGGCTTGCTAGTGGTGGTAAACAGCAGGTGGGTGGTACTGGGCAACTGCACCAAAGTTCGCTCCACTTCTTCCCACACATCTTCCGGGCAATGTTGGGTCAAGCTGGTGTCTTCTAACCAAACCAAGCGGGCCGCCGATCCGAAGGGAGGGGTCATGGCCTGGTTGAGTCCGGTAATCGTGGATTCCGGCGGTAGACGATCGTAATTAAAGGCGGCCCAATTGGGATCCAGCACCTGTTCCCGCAACTGTTGCACCGCCTGCATGAGACGGTAGTGATCTTCTCCCCAATAGAAATAGACGGGCACGGTATTTCCAACAGGTGTCAACTGAAACGGTTAATTGATGGCTACTACTCGATAGCCAAATGCAACCATGGCACGGGATCCACAGAACGATTGTGAACAAATAACCCCCAGTGCAGGTGTGGGCCGGTTGCTGTTCCCGTAGCACCAATTGCCCCAACCGGCTGCCCCGCTTCCACCCAGTCCCCCTCTTGCACATCCATGCGGCTGAGGTGCAGCAGCAGACTGGTTACCCCCTGGCCATGATCAATGCCAATCGTATTACCATGGATGCGAAAACCCTCCGACTCGTACCCCACTAATCCAACCCGACCGGCTGCCGGAGCCACCACCACTGCTCCCACAGGGCCTGCATAGTCGATGCCGCGATGGTAGTAATCTTCGGCAAATTCGCCATTGTAGTAGCGGCGCACCCCAAACACGGTGGTCACCGGGCCTTGGGCTGGACGTTGGAAATACCCTTGCCAATACTTTTCCGGGCTGATGTGCTGACGAAAAGCCTCAACCTTGGCCCATTCCACTTCTGTTGCCCACACACTGGCCCCCGCAGGTAAGCGGATGCGCTGAACCGGGAAATCTCGCGACTGGAGTGACAAGGGCAAGATAGGCTCCTCTGCAAAGCCGTGAATCTGAACCTGACGGGATCCAGGGACATCTAATGGGGTGGTGGGGAGCAAAGCGCGCCAACGGTTCAGTGCTATAGGAAAGGCTGGGTACTGAGTCGCTGCACCGTCGGGGTGCGTTAGCCTGACAAACGGTTGATCCTGCAAAAGGGTTTCGGGTGGAGCGGTGATCTGAACGGAGACTGTGTATCCCAGTGTCGGGTCTGAGGGGCTCAGTTGCACTTGGATCCCACTGGCTTCAGCTGGGAGCGCTCCGAAGCTAGTCAACAGGCCCAAGCAGGCGAACCCTCCTAATCTTCTCAATCCGGAAAATCTGTTCATCGTTACCCTTCCCCACCCCATCCGTATTTCTCCTATGCTCCATTTTGCGCAGGTTGGCTCCGCTTGTCTAAGCGATTTGGCCGGGATCCCTCCGCAGAGTTGAGGATGAAGCTGAGCGGATCCCTGTACTCCTGCTGCTCTTCACTAAGAATGGATAAAGGAAGCCCCGTTCTTCTTCCGGAAAAGGGGCAAGCTTCGCACAAGGTTTATAGAGCCAAATCCGCTCCAGGCAAAGAAATTCTGTATTCCCACTGAAGAGGAATAGATAAACCTTCTTTTATGATTTAAGACATGAACAGATATCGCAACTGAAGAGGACTCCATCCCACTAATGCAATCGCGTCAGCATTGCGTAGCAACAGTAACGCTATCTCGTTCTCAACAGATTTCCCGCTTTATCTTGAGATTTTTCTCTTCACTAGAGTAAAGGTTTGGAAACCATGGACAGCATTAGCGAATTGGAGTTTAAGGTACAGATCTTGGCCCGTTGCATGGGATCCGCCCTAGGTTTAGGCCGTCCAACTCGTATCGAGATTCATTACTGTACGCCGCAGAATAAGGATCCTGTCCCGCTAACGCGAACAGAAGATCAACGGCCTGCTGCTGAAGCTACATTTGCTGCACAAAGCTCCGCTCTTGTACCCAAATGGGTGACGGGATCCCAAGACCGGTCTGTTGTCTGTGCCGCCTAAAGGGCACGGGAGATCGGTTCCCCAAAAGTCTCTCAGCCATCTCTAGGCGAAGGTTGCATTAGCAGCGTTTTTTGTTTCTTCTTGTTTTGTGAGGATGATCTCAGGGGCCTGCTCAGCATAAGGCCGCAGCCAAGCGTACAATAACTCCAAGATTTCAGAGGCAGCTGCTGGATCCGCTGGCAGCAGGGGTACCCCTAGCTTCGTATTTGGGAACCTTCTGCAGCCGGTGGCGATCTCTTGCAGGGCATCTAGCGCCGTGGTGAAACCATAGATGTCTGGTGAGGTTGTGTTCCGAAACTCTTGCATTTGTTTGGTAATTCAGATCCTGCGGAGGAGGTAGCACTGGCAGGCCCCCAATACAAACGGCAGTTCTTCTCCTACCCAGTTCCAGTCTTGGATCCAATCGTTGGATAGAACGATCCTAACCCCAGGAGATATAGACTCGGAACGTGACTTGGGGTGTATGGGTACCTGCCTCGCAGGATCGGAGGACTATGGAACGAGCAATGGAACTGTGGCGCGGCTTCCTTCTACGGGATTTTGATGTCCAAGCCTGGTGGCAGGGGAGCTTTTTGGGTCGTCTGTCGGGATCCTTGCAGAACTGGGAGAAAAACAGCCTATGGGTACAAACTTCTGACGGGATTGCCCTGGGGTTGGTCATGCTCTATTGGGGCTTCTCGGCGCAAACTTCCACCGGGATCCTCGGCCTTATCCTGCTGGCTATGGCGGCAGTGTTGGGGTTGGGTTGGCTAGTGAAAACCCCATCTTGGGTGGCAGCCCATCTGCCCTTGGGATTGTTTTGGGGCATCGCTACCCTGGCGACGATTTTTTCTCCGGTTCCCTATGCAGCGCGGGATGGCTGGCTGAAGTTGACCCTATACCTGGTGGGCTACTTGTTGCTGCATCGTCTGCTGCAAAAGCCTCGATTCCGGGATTGGGTTGTTGGATCCCTGCTCTTGGTCAGCTTAGTGATGGGAGTCTACGGCCTGCGGCAATACTTTTACGGCGCGGCGGAACTGGCTACCTGGGTGGATCCGGAATCCGGCTTGGCTGGTGTAACCCGGGTGTATAGCTATCTACGCAACCCCAATCTCTACGGCGGCTATTTAATCCCGCTCATCCCACTGGGGCTGGGGGCGGCTTGGATCTGGCCCGGTTGGGGAGCAAAGCTGCTGGCAGCCTTTATTACCTTGGTCAACTTGAGTTGCTTGCTGCTCACCTACAGTCGCGGTGCTTGGATCGGCGCTTTGGTAATGGTGGCTACGATGGCGGTGCTGCTGGTGCAATGGAACACCATCCATCTGCCAGTGCGTTGGCGACGCTGGACTCTGCCTGCTCTGTTTGCCGGAGGTGGAGCCGCTCTTCTGCTGGGGATCCTAACGGTACGCCCTTTACGGCTGCGGGTGCAGAGCCTCTTTTTAGGGCGAGTCGATACCAGCAATAACTTTCGCATGAATGTTTGGGCGGCGGTGTTGGACATGATCCGTGATTTTCCGATTCTGGGGATTGGCCCTGGCAACGTCGCCTTTAACCGCGTTTATCCCCTCTACCAACGGGGCAACTTCAGCGCCCTCGGATCCTACTCCGTGCCCCTAGAGCTAACCCTGGAAACGGGTTTCATCGGATCCCTGACCTTTGCCTGGTTTTTGTTGGTACTCTTCGATCACGGCTGGCAACAATGGCATTCGGCCCTAGCCTCTCGAGATCCACAAGGGTTGTGGGTGGCAGCGGGCTTGGCGGCCTGCGCCGGCATGATGGCCCATGGGCTGGTGGATACCATCTGGTACCGCCCTCAGGTGCAAATGCTCTGGTGGCTGGCGGTGGCTTTGATCACAGCCTGCTTGGAGCAGTCGCAAACCGCACTTTCTCAACAGGAGCAAAGGAGCAACGGATAAGGATCCCAAGCCCAAGCCCAGGCATTTGTCCGGTTAGCGTGACTCAACTTTAGCCTTTTGGCCTTGACGAGAGGGAATTTAGAGTGCTAAACATCTTCAATAAAAGATAAAAATGTATCAGCTTTTACAATTTGCTGGTGTCAGCAGTGTTAGAAATTAGCGGAATTGTTTGGGGTGTAGGAGGCGAATGAAAAAGATCGAGGCTGTGATTCGGCCCTTCAAGCTGGATGAGGTCAAAATTGCTTTGGTCAATGCTGGAATTGTCGGCATGACCGTAAGTGAAGTGCGGGGGTTTGGTCGGCAGAAGGGACAAACCGAGCGTTACCGGGGATCCGAGTACACGGTGGAGTTCCTGCAAAAGCTGAAAGTGGAGATCGTGGTCGAAGATGACCTGGTGGATACCGTTGTTGAGAAGCTGATTGCGGCAGCTCGCACCGGCGAAATTGGGGACGGCAAGATTTTCATCAGCCCGATTGAGAAGACCATCCGCATCCGCACTGGCGAGCTCAACCAAGACGCTCTCTAAACAGATGGGTTGTCTCGGAAGCTTGGATGGACTGTCTGTACATTGGTGGGCCGATTTTTGCTCAACCTTCCCTGTAATACGTTGTGAGAAGTACCGTCACTTTAGGTGAGTCGAAAAGCATGACTATGACGATGATCCAAAAGCTCAAAAGCCAACTGCCACAGTGGCTCTGGCGTCCGGCTAAGTGGAGCCTGACTGCCACCCTGATCGGGTCGTTGGTATTTTTGTTTAGCCAAGGAACTGCCTTTGCTCAGGAAGCCGACGAAGTTCAGTACCACGCTGACATTGTCTGGACGATCGTGTCCGCAGCCTTGGTGTTCTTCATGCAGGCGGGTTTCGCCATGGTGGAAACGGGCTTTACCCGTTCTAAAAATGCCGCCAACATCATGATGAAAAATTTAATGGACTTTTGCATGGGCTGTTGTGCCTTCTGGTTCATTGGTTTTGGTTTGATGTTTGGCAACAGTGGCGGCTTCTTCGGCACCAGCTGGTTTGCCTTTGGCTGGCAACAGGCCAACGATGTCGGGGGCTGGCCCTTTACCTTCTTTGTCTTCCAGATGGTGTTTGCGGCAACCGCAGCCACGATTGTTTCCGGTGCCATGGCAGAACGCACCAAGTTTTCGGCTTACTTGATCTACTCCGTGATCATCTCCGGGATCATCTACCCCATCTCCGGGAGCTGGGGTTGGAATGGCCTTTTTGAGGACTACAACGGTGAGACCGCCGGCTGGCTGGAAAACCTGGGCTACATTGATTATGCCGGCTCCGGTGTGGTGCACTTGGTGGGGGGAGCGGCCGCTTTGGCGGGTGCTATTGTACTAGGCCCTCGCATTGGCAAGTATGGCCCCAATGGTGAACCGCGGGCGATTCCAGGCCATAACTTGCCCTTGGGGATGTTGGGGGTGTTCATTCTCACCCTGGGTTGGATTGGGTTCAACGCCGGTTCTACCACTTCGGCAGTCACCGATATTGGCTGGATTGCCATGAATACCCTGTTGGCGGCTTCTGCTGGGGCGATTGGAGCGATGTTCACCTCTTGGGCCCACTTTGGCAAGCCGGATATGACCTTTGCGGCCAACGGCGTTTTGGCCGGCTTGGTAGGGATCACTGCTCCTTGTGACAGCGTGCATCCTTTGGGAGCCTTAATCATCGGCTCGGTTGCCGGGATCCTGGTGGTGATTTCCGTAGTGGTGCTGGATACGGTTCTGAAAATTGATGATCCGGTGGGTGCAGTTTCGGTGCATGGCACCTGCGGCATCTGGGGGGTATTGGCAGCAGGGATCCCCTTCTTTGCCAATGCTAACTATGCTGAAGATGTAACCTGGGGAGCCTTTGGGGTACAGATCATCGGCGCTTTGGCCTACTTCCTCTGGCCCTTCATCACCTGTTTGATTTTGTTCTTCATCCTCAAGGCCGTCACCGGCTTGCGTACCAGTGCCGAAGAAGAGATCGCCGGTTTGGATGTGGGCGAGCATGGTAACGTGGCCTATCCTGACTTTGTCAGTGCCGCCACCGATTCTGAACAGTCTTAAATCTCTAGGTAGATTGGGTTCACCGAATCCAATCTCATCTCAATCACATCTAAGGGGAGGGTCAACATTGGCTCTCTTCTTTGTTTGTGTAAATCGTTACTGGCTTTCCTGATGAAATACCTCAAGATCGGAGATAAGGAATGCAGTAGAAATGATGAAAAGATCTGGTTTATCTAGTTGGCCTGGGATCCCTTTAGGGATTGGGATGTGGCTAGGGCTACTGAGGGCACATCCGGCCTGGGCCCAAACGGATCCCACAGCACTAGAACAGGCTTTACCCCCAGAAGCTTGGGCAGAACTGCAAGCCTTGCTGCAAACCAACCAATATCATGCCGATATCCTGTGGACCCTGGTGGCTGCGGTGCTGGTGTTTTTCATGCAGGCAGGCTTTGCCATGGTGGAGGCAGGCTTCACGCGGGCCAAGAACGCCACCAACATCGTCTTAAAAAACCTGATGGATTTTTGCTGTGGGGCCTGTGCCTTCTGGGCTTTGGGGTTTGGGCTGATGTTTGGTCCCCATGTAGCTGGTTTCTTGGGTACAGGATGGTTTTTCTTCACTTGGCAACAGGGATTTGCCGCCGGTAGCCAAAACAATGCTTGGCCTTTTACCTTCTTTTGTTTTCAGTTGGTGTTTGCGGCTACTGCCGCCACCATCGTTTCTGGAGCCATGGCCGAGCGCACTCGCTTTTTGGCTTATTTGATCTACTCCATTGTGATTTCCGCCATCATTTACCCGATTTCCGGGGGATGGGCTTGGAATGGCTTGTTTGCCGACTACAACGGCGGCAGCACAGGCTGGCTGGAGAACCTGGGCTACATCGACTTTGCCGGGTCGGGAGTGGTGCACTTGGTAGGGGGAGCAGCGGCTTTGGCGGGAACGTTGGTGCTAGGGCCACGCCTAGGAAAGTACAGTGCTGCCGGGGATCCGCGCGCCATTCCGGGACACAGCCTGCCTTTGGGGATGTTGGGCGTGCTCATTCTATGGTTGGGTTGGATTGGCTTCAATGCCGGCTCTACAACGGCGGCGATTCCCGATATCGGCTGGATTGCCTTCAACACTTACTTGGCGGGGGCTGCAGGGGCGATTGGGGCGATGTGTACTTCCTGGGCCATTTTTACCAAGCCAGATATGACCTTTGCTGCCAATGGGGCGTTGGCTGGGTTGGTAGGGATCACTGCTCCCTGCGAAACGGCTCATCCTTTGGGGGCGATCTTGATTGGCTCGATTGCCGGGGTGTTGGTGGTTCTGTCGGTTTTGTTTATCGAGGGCACCTTGAGGGTGGATGACCCGGTGGGAGCGGTGTCGGTACATGGAGTGTGCGGAGCTTGGGGAGTGATTGCTGCCGGGATCCCGTGGTTTGCCCATAGCGAAGCTGGAGTGAGCTGGGGAGCACTGCCGGTACAGATCTTGGGGGTGGTAGCCCTCGGGGGATGGGCCTTTGTGACTTGCCTGGCGTTGTTTTTGATTTTGAAGGGTACCATCGGTCTGCGGGTCTCGGCAGAAGAAGAGTTGGCCGGCCTGGATATCGGTGAGCATGGCAACATCGCCTACCCCGACTTTGTCAGTGCTGCGAGTGTCAGTGCTGCGAGTGAGTTGGAGTGATGATCCCCATCCCAATTGTGCAAGCCCGTGCCCGTTTGGGAGAGGGCCCTGTTTGGGATCCCGTGCGTCAGTGCCTGTTTTGGGTAGATATCTACAACCATCGGGTACACCAATGGATCCCGGAAACGGGTGCAGAACGCTGGTGGGAGGTGGATGAGGTGGTGGGATCCCTGGCCTTGGCGTCAGGGGAACGGCTGCTGTTGGCGCAGCAGCATCGATTGGCTTGGCTGGATTTGCGCAGCGGAGCAGTGGATCCGGTTCTAAACCTGGAGAGCAACCCACCGGAAAACCGTTGTAATGACGGCAAGTGCGATCCACAGGGGCGTTTTTGGTTTGGCACAATGGGGCCACAGGGATCCGCCAGTCTCTATCGCTACGATGGGAAGCTCCAGCGCATGGAAACGGGCTTGACCATCTCCAATGGGTTGGGGTGGAGTCCAGATGGACACACCTTTTATTTGACAGATTCCCCACACCAACAGATCTACGCCTACGACTTTGACCCCGAAACCGGATCCCTTTCCCATCGGCGGGTGTTTATTGACTTAAAAGGGGCCAGTTTTTTCCCGGATGGCCTGACGGTAGATGCTTATGGGTATCTTTGGGTCGCACTTTGGGATGGATGGGCAGTACAGCGGTTTGATCCCCAGGGGATCCCGGTCGAAAAACTGGAGCTGCCTGTACAAAGGCCCACTTGTCCTACCTTTGGCGGCCCACATTTGGATCAACTGTTTATTACCACTGCTGCAATCGGTTTAAGCGAAAAAGAAATCCAAAACAGCTTCCATGCAGGGGATCTCTTCATGGTGCAAACCCAGGTGCCGGGGCTACCGGCTCATCGGCTGAGGGAGAACCTCTGTCTGATGGAGAACTTGCGCTCCAACTTGTAAAAAGCTGACGAAATCGGCGCGAATCGGTTCGACGGACAATTCTGTTTTGAGGATTTGGACGGGTTCGGTGGTGGGTTCGACCAGCCAGTGGACAAAAGGGAGAAGATTGAGTTCGACCAGCGCTTTGCAGAGATTGTTGGAGAGCATGGGCCGGGTCGGGGGACTCCGTATGATTTAGCTCTAAGGTTTGCTGGCAGAGTTGTCTAAACCGGGATCCCTTCCGGCTCACTGGCCTTGGGTTCCGATTGGGATCCCTGTTCTTACCCAATCCGTTGATCAACACTTAACTGGAAGGCTGCGGGTTTTGCTGTTTTTTGTTGCGTTTGCTCAGATGATGGGCAATGGGAACTGTTGCCAGTAGGCTAATCGGCCCCATTATTAGCAGCCCCCCTACAATCACAGCCGGGGGAGCAGCCTTCTGCCAGAAGGGCTCCTCAGGAGGCTTGCTGTTTTCGGAGGAGGGTGTTTTTTCGGGAGCTGCAGGGTGGTCTTTTTCCCAATCCTGGATGGCTGCTTCTAGATCTGTTGCAGGGATCCCCAGTTCGGCTGCCATTTCTTGGATTTGCTGATGGGAAAAAGTTTCGGAGCGCTGGGCATTGAGAGCCATTGCCCGGGTCAGGATCTCTTCTACTTCCGATTGTCGGTAGAAACGATGCATAACCCAAGCCTCCGATATTGCCTGTAGAGCAAGCCTTTCCATCTTTTTCAATTTTAATCATTGCTCAAAACCCAGGTCAGATTCCAGACGGATTTCCACGCTGACTCAGGACTACCGACTGGTAGCAGAGAGGGCAGTCAAGCCCGGTTCCTCTAGAAGCTCGGTTGCAGCATCACGAAGAGAAAATCTTCTAGCGCCGTCAGGTAGGTCAGCATTTCGTCCGTTGCTTTTTCTTCATCCAGGGATCCCAACTCAACCACTCCTTGAATCACTTCTCGGACTGGAGTTAGCCCTTGCAACAGGGGAGCTAGCCATTTCAACTTGTCGGGGGGAATGCTCAAGCGCCCATGGGTGGCCCCGGTCCACTGCATTTCATAGGGCCGGTTGTCTTTCAAAGCTTGGTTGTACTCCTGATGAAAACGCGGGCTATCCAGCAAAATGGGGTTGAATTGGACGGATCCCTGCAGCCAATCTTCATCACTCCAAGGGAACACCAAAGAGGAGCCGGCGTGATCCACCCAAAAATCAATCAAGCGGTGGGCAGGTCGGAGCAGCTCGTACAGGTGTAGCCGCTCCATCGGGCTCATCGCTTCCAATTTGCGCCGGACAAACTCCGGCACCTCCTTAAACAAAGACTCCACCGACCAATCGGGCATATCCACCAAGCTTAAAAAGCCTAGCCCGGCCTCCTGCAACATGCGAAATAGATCCGGAATGGTGAAGCCTTTGTCGTTGGAGAGGAGATAGTTATTCAAAATGGCCGCATCCTCCGTGTAGTTGGCTGGATTCCAGAGCACCGCCTTGGCTACCTCTTCCTGCAGGGATCCCATAAACTCCCGCACATGTTTGGCTCCCGTAGCCGGAGCCACATTAAATTGTCCGATCATCTGGAAGGCTGCTTGCATGCGAAAGAACACCTGCCGTTGGTAGCGGTGGTGCAGATTGGCACGGATAATTCCCTCCGGTTTTAAGACTCTTCTCATGGCCCGTAAACCCTCTGTGGGATCCTCTAGCAAGTACAAAACATCATTCAAACTCATGAAATCAAATTGGATCCCAAGGCGATCCAATTCCAGCAAATTGAGCACATAAAACTCCGTATTGGTAAAGCCGTGGTAGCGCAGGCGTTCTTCGGTAAGCTTGACGGAGGCAGGGGACAGATCAAAAGCAACAATCTTGGCCCCAGGATTGGCCTCTGCCATCATCAGGGTTTCCCAGCCGGAGCCACAGCCCGCATTCAGCAGCACCTTGCCCTCGGGTTCAATCACCGCATGGGTACGAACGTACTGAGCAGTGGTGTAGCTCATTTTGAACATCTCCGGCAGGGCATTGCGGGCCGTCTGCGAGAGGGGAACATTGGGGTAGGGCAGGGCTTCGTAGAGGGTAAGAGCGCGTTCAGAAGCAGAGAGGGTACTGCTGGGCATGAAGAGGGAATAGGGCAGAATTTAAGATGAGTGTAGCCGTTGTAGGAGCCACAGCCGCAGTCTTGTTCAGGATCCTGGGTTGACCTACAGATGAAAACTACCTGGAAAGGATTGTTCCACTCCCTTGGATAGCCCCCTATGACCACTGCTTCACTACCGCTTCGCCGCTCCCGCTTGACTTGGCAAAGCACCTTACCTGCCGTTTTAGGGTTGCTCATTTGTGGCGGGATCCTGGTGCAGTCTCAGTTGCCGATGTTGGAGCGGATCAACCTGGGGGAACTGGAAAATGCCGAAGCCCGCAAAGATCGCAACCTTGCCTTGGCCAATGTGTTGGGCTGGCTGGGCTACCGCAACCTGGCCGCCTCCTGGCTGTGGTTGGAGCTGATCCAGTACTACGGCGACGGCCCCGGACGCACCCTGACCGGCTATGGTCTGGCCTATGACTACTTTGACCACATGACCCGGCTGGATCCCCATTTTTTCTTGGGTTATCGGCTGTCCAGTTTGGTCTTGGCCTACCGGGCCGGACAACCAGAACAGGCCATTGAGATTCTGGATCGCGGCATTCAGCACTTCACTCCCGAAACCAACCCGGATGCTTGGCGGCTTTATGTGGATCGCGCCTTGCTGAACTTCTTGTTTTTGGGAGATGCGGAAGCGGGCCGAGACGACTACTA
>JAUQVI010000031.1:0-18231 GCA_039794885.1 Thermostichus sp. DG02_5_bins_236 | reverse complement strand
ATATCGACAGAGAAGTGGTGGAAGCCTGTCGGGAACACTTGCCAGAAATGCATCAGGGGGCGCTAGAGGATCCACGGGTGCAGGTGGTGATCGCCGATGCTCTGGAGTTTCTCCACCACACTGGCCCCGTCTGGGATGTCATCCTTTCGGATCTGTCTGACCCGATCGAGGCTGGCCCTGCCTACCGCCTGTTTACCCAAGAGTTTTTCCGGCAGATCCGCTCCAAGTTGCAACCGGATGGAGCCTTCGTGGTGCAAGCAGGGCCGGTGGGGCCGGTGGAGTTTCAGCAACACACCCGCATCGTTCGTACCCTACAGACTGTGTTTGCTGCCGTGCAACCCTACGCCATCTACACCCCTACCTACGGCGGGCCACTGGGGTTTGCCCTCTGTGCCCATCAGCCCATTCCGTCTAGACCCAACCCAGACTCCATTGACTCAATCCTCGGCCAGCAGTTGGATCCCAGTCGAGGGGCATTGCGATTCATTGACGGCACCACCCTGTTGGGGCTTTACCAAGTCCCTGCCCATCTGCGGCGAGCGATTGCCGAAGAAGCCACGGTTTATACCCTAGACAACCCTCCCCATATCGCATAAGTCAATTTCCTCGATTCTTTGCCGTAAAAACGGGATCCCGCAGGAGTTTGTCTTTGATCCCATAACTTGATAGATTCGTGAACAATCGAATTTTTCTCTACTAATGAAAGTCCTGATTATTGGTGGTGATGGATACTGCGGCTGGGCAACGGCTCTGCATCTATCCAGCAAGGGCTACGAGGTTGCCATTCTCGATTCTTATGTTCGCCGCCTCTGGGATCTGCAATTGGGGGTTTCCACTCTGACGCCGATCGCCCAACTGGAGCAACGGGTGGATCGATGGAAAGGTCTCAGTGGCAAAGATATTCCTATCTTTGTCTGTGACATCACCCAATACGATGCTCTAATTTCAAGTCTGCGCCAGTTCCCACCGGATGCCATCGTTCACTTTGGCGAGCAACGATCTGCCCCCTACTCGATGATTAGCCGTGACCATGCGGTGATGACCCAGGTGAACAATGTGGTCGGCACCCTGAACATTCTCTACGCCCTCAAAGAGGAATTTCCGGACTGCCATCTCGTCAAGCTGGGCACGATGGGCGAATACGGTACCCCCAACATCGATATCGAGGAAGGGTACATCACTATTGAACACAATGGCCGCAAGGATACCTTGCCCTATCCGAAGCAGCCGGGATCCATGTACCACCTGTCTAAGGTGCATGACAGCCACAACATCCACTTTGCTTGCCGCGTTTGGGGCCTGCGCGCCACCGACCTCAACCAGGG
The DNA here is from genome assembly GCA_039794885.1 of Thermostichus sp. DG02_5_bins_236. Classification (GTDB taxonomy): domain Bacteria; phylum Cyanobacteriota; class Cyanobacteriia; order Thermostichales; family Thermostichaceae; genus Thermostichus. Next base: position 16,906 of record JAUQVI010000031.1, on the reverse strand, counting down.
GGTGGTGTACGGGGTACTCACCGAAGAAACCGGTATGGATGAGGTGCTGATCAACCGTCTGGATTACGACGGTGTGTTTGGCACTGCTTTGAATCGCTTCTGTATTCAAGCGGCTGTTGGCCATCCTCTGACGGTGTACGGCAAGGGTGGTCAAACGCGTGGCTTCTTGGATATTCGCGATACAGTACGCTGCGTGGAGCTGGCCATTGCTCACCCTGCTGAGCCGGGGCAATTCCGAGTGCTTAACCAGTTTACCGAGCAATTCAGTGTTGAGCAGTTGGCGCTGATGGTGCAGAAAGCAGGTGCTGCCATGGGCCTGAAGGTGGAAATCAACTACCTGGAGAACCCCCGCGTTGAGCTGGAGGAGCACTACTTCAACGCCAAAAACACCAAGCTGCTGGATCTGGGCCTGCAACCCCATTACCTCTCGGATTCGCTGCTAGATTCGTTGCTCAACTTTGCCCTCAAGTACAAAGATCGGGTCGATATGGGGCAAATCCTACCTAAGGTGAAGTGGAGGGGTTAAGGCTTGATCTCCTAGAAGAGGGTTTCAAGCCTTTCCGCCCAGACAAGCCCGGGCTATACTCAGCCATCCTGCAGCCAGGTTGTGCAAGTCATAGCCCCCTTCCAAGCCAAAAACTGCTTTGCGGGTTACCTGCTCTAGGCAGAGCTCGGCCATACGGCCAAAATCTTCCGGCTCCAGTAACATGCTCGCCAAGGGATCCCCTTTGGCACAGTCAAACCCAGCACTGATCAACAGTAGATCTGGCTGGAACCTCTGTAAAAAGGGCAGGATCGTGGTCTCGAGGGCACTTTTGTAGGCTGACCAATCGGAACCGGCGGGCAAAGGCACATTGCAAATGTTGCTATGGATCCCCTTTTCCTGGGCAGATCCGGTGCCAGGATAGAGGGGAAATTGGTGGGTGGAGGCATAAGCCAACTGTGGATAATGCTCCACGACCGCCTGAGTGCCATTGCCGTGGTGAACATCCCAATCGAAAATGGCCACCCGCTCGATACCCAGTTGCTGGAGAGCCGAAAGGGCAGCAATGGCGGCATTGCTAAACAAACAAAACCCCATCGCCTGCTCCGGTTCGGCATGATGTCCCGGTGGACGACAGAGCACAAATGCCGGTTGAGTCGTTTGCAACACCCTTTCTGATGCAGCAATCCATGCCCCGACAGCCAAGCGAGCGGCCTCAAAACTTCCAGAAGAGAGGGGAGTGTCAGCCTCAATCCGCCCCCCGCCCGCTGCCGCCAGATTGGCTACCGATTGAATGTGCTGAAGAGAATGAACCCGCTCGATTTGCGTAAGGGAGGCTATCGGGGGATCCCGCCACTCGAGCTGGTCAGCGAAAGACGCGCTACGCAGAGCTTTCACAATCGACTGCAGGCGCGCCGGACGTTCGGGGTGAAAAGCCCCCGTGTCGTGGTTGAGGAAAACATCGGAATAATAAATAGGCAGCATAAGGAAATGAGCAGGCTAAAGCGATGCTTTTGCAGTGTAGCCCAGCCTCCCGAAACTGCCCCAGGCCCAACAACCCCAAGGTTTCTAGCCGTAGAAGGCTTCCGACATGGATCCCACGTAGGGGTCATCGTTGAATGAAGCTTGTTGCAGCTTTTGATTGACCACATCTCGCACAGCCGAGTGCAACAATTGCTGTTCCTCAGGGCTTAGTTGCTCAAGACTGGGGCACTCATCGGCAGCCAACCACATGTAGACAGCAGGGATCCGGTTCAAGAGCTGCTGCATCATTGCTTCCCGCTCCATGGCATCATGGAACACCTGCTGATGGGGGTGCTCCGAGCAGAGGTAATTTTCTAGCTCTCCCAGCGCCAGGTACTCAACGACATTGACCAACATCTTTTCCATGATGAATCTCCCAAAATAATCCTTGGCAGCTCTTAAAGTGACTTCCAAAACAAACACACCTTAAACACAGCCTTTCCTGAGTCAAGCCACTGTTCACATCTGGCTTTTGGCTAGAAGCAAAGGAACTGACTCAAAACAGGCCCAATCCTCACACAACAGAAAGAAGTTGTGAACGTTTTTGCAAGATCTTCCACAAGAACTGTTAAAAATCTAGTTCTTGACTCCACTTTGTTGGCATAATCTGTCACCCTGTAACTCCATTGACAAGCAAAATCAATGGGCCTCAAACCTCATCACTGATACCCAGTACCAACACAAAATTTTCAGCGTTTTGAGGAAGACATCTCAAGCCATTTAACGAAGAATACAGAAACTGAGCCTGAGAAGAAAATGGGATCCGCCCATCGACTTCTCATCCGCTACGCTAACATGCAATTGCGTAGGAACTTGTGAGATTGTTGCGAGTCGTACATATTTCTTGGCCAAGTGAAACCTCTAATTGTCAGTTAAATTTCTCAATCACTTGAGAACGTATTAAGAGCTACTTTGAGTTTCAGTAAAACCTGCAACTACCTAACCTGCAATAGGTAGATCAACTCGGTTGGCCTGTGCCCAGAAAGATTCCAGATCGTAGTAGTCTCGTTCCTCTTGCATCAGCACATGCACGATCAGGTCGGCATAATCGATCAACACCCAAGAGCCTGATTCTTGTCCCTCGATACGGCGGGGGGCTTGTTGCCACTCTTCCCAGACCTGTTCTTCGATCGCTCGGGCAATGGCTCGGACTTGTGTAAGGGAATAGCCACTAACCAGAAGAAAGTAATCTGCCAACGTCGAAACTTGAGATACTTCCAACAGAACGATATCACCACCTTTTTTTTCTTCTGCGGCACGGGCTGCGCTCAACGCCATACGATACATGGGATCCCCAACAGGGTCAGGCATGAGATGTAGCAACTAAAAACCTCCTAAAACAACTGAGCTTACAGGTGAGTTGGCATGGGGGCGGGACATCGGTGTTTCTATCGGTGTTTCTAAGGGATGTAACAGGAAATGATTACGAGTCATGATCGTGCGCGGATGGATCACCTGACTCCGGTTTAGCAAAAATTTGAGGCTGAGGTCACATACCCCCACTACTGTTTTGGCCAAATCAGTGAGGGCCAGTTGCCGCAACAGCTCTAAATCCGGGCTGTGACCCCGATTCGGTTCTAGGGCATCGGCAACAAAAATCACACAACTCAACAGATCCATTCCCGGCTGTCCCAAAGTGTGGTTGGCAATGGCCGCCAGAATCTCGGGATCCCGCACCTGAAAGTGATCCCGCGCCACCAGGGATCCCGCTTCCGCATGCAGAATATGGGGTTCAGCCCGCTCGACTTCGTCCAGTTCCCGTTCTTGAGCCACCATCTCTAACAGTTTCTCAGGCGGGAAATACTTGGCCAAATCGTGCATTAACCCTGCCCAAGCAGCCTTTTGCTCATCCAAACCATAGCGGGCTGCCAACTGCCGCGCCATCGCCTCCACCCCAAGAACATGGCGGATACGGGGGGGTGGGACCCGATGCTTTAACCAGGCCAGCACCTCTTCTCGTCGCAGTTGGGATCCCGTTACGCTACTCATTCTGCAACTTTAGCACTGCCATAAACGCCTCTTGAGGCACATCCACCGTGCCCACCGATTTCATGCGTTTTTTGCCTTCTTTTTGTTTTTCTAACAACTTTCGTTTGCGACTGACATCGCCCCCATAACACTTGGCCAGAACATTTTTGCGCAGGGCGGGAATGGTTTCGCGGGCAACAATTTTGGAGCCAATCGCCGCTTGAATCGGCACCTCAAACTGATGACGCGGGATCAACTCCCGCAACTTTGCCACCAACGAACGGCCCACATAAAAGGCTTTGTCTCGGTGAACAATAGTGGACAGCGAATCTACTGGATCCCCGTTGATCAAGATATCCAGGCGCACCAGATCATCCTGCCGGTAGCCAATAATCTGATAATCCATGCTGGCATAGCCACGGGTGCGGGATTTCATCTGATCAAAAAAGTCAGTAACCACCTCTGCCAAGGGTAATTCGTACACGAGCGTCGTGCGGCCTTGTGCCAGGTATTTCATATCCTTAAAGGTGCCCCGTTTGGTCTCACACAACTCCATCACGGTGCCGACAAATTCCTCCGGTAAAATCACCTCAACTTTGACGATCGGCTCCTCAATACTGGTGCGCTCGTTGGGAGAGGGCAACTCACTCGGGTTATCTACCCGAATGACGGATCCATCATTCAGGGTGACCCGGTACACCACTGTCGGGGCCGTGATCACCAAATCCAGGTTGTATTCCCGCTCTAGGCGTTCCTGCACCACCTCCATGTGCAACAGACCCAAGAAGCCACAGCGGAAGCCAAAGCCCATGGCACTGGAAACTTCTGGTTCAAAATTCAGGGCTGCATCGTTGAGCTTCAGCTTTTCTAGGGCTTCTTTCAGTTCCGCGTATTGATCAGAACTGCTGGGGAATAAGCCACAAAACACCATCGGTTTGGCTTCTTTGTAGCCCGGTAGCGGCTCTGGGGCCTTGCGACTGACCAGGGTGATGGTATCCCCAACGCGGGCATGTTCCACACTCTTAATGGCGGCGGCGATGTAACCCACTTCCCCCGCATGGAGAGCGTCAATCGGCTCTTGTATGGGACGCATCACCCCCACTTCGGCAATCTCATACTCCCGTCCGGACGCCATAAAGCGGATTTTGTCCCCGGTTTTCACTTCCCCATCCATGATCCGCACATACACAATCACACCGCGATAGGGATCGTAATAGCTATCAAAAATCAAGGCTCGCAAGGGATCCACTACGGTATCCCGAGGAGGAGGCACCCGCTGCACGATCGCTTCTAGGATTTCGTTAATGCCAATGCCGACTTTGGCAGAAGCCAGGATCGCCCCACTACAATCCAGGCCAATCACCTGCTCAATTTCTTCGATCACCCGATCCGGCTCGGCCCCCGGCAGGTCGATTTTGTTGATTACCGGAATGATTTCTAGGTCGTTTTCCAGTGCCAGATAGACATTGGCCAGGGTTTGTGCCTCTACCCCCTGTGAGGCATCCACCACCAACAAAGCCCCCTCACAAGCTGCTAGGGAACGGGACACTTCGTAAGTGAAATCCACATGGCCAGGGGTGTCGATCAGGTTCAAGACATAATCCTGACCATCTCGGGCATGGTAGTTCATGCGGGCCGCTTGCAACTTGATGGTGATGCCCCGCTCCCGTTCCAGCTCCATGTTGTCCAACAGTTGGGGCTTCATTTCCCGAGCAGCTACCGTGCCTGTATCTTGCAGGAGCCGATCCGCCAGGGTGGATTTGCCGTGGTCGATGTGGGCGATGATCGAGAAGTTGCGAATGCGGGAGACGGGAACGTCGGTCATAAAAACCTGGGAAAGGCAAAGATTTTTTACGATCGTAACCCCTCTAGACTGCAGCTGCCTTATCCTCTCTGGGCTTTCTCAATGATCTGGAGCAGTCGAAGTTAACCGCAAGACAACATATCCTTAACTGATTCTGCCTTGTGCTGAAGGGATCCCGTTCTTTAGGATATTGACTTGGCAATCTTATTCTACGAAAAGCAACCGAGGCAGGAAACCCTGATGCACCTCAAGACCGATCGGGCCACATTCTTGAAGCTGGCAGCACTGGCTTTGGCCCTATTAACCCCAGCTGTCTATGCTCAGCAGCGGCGCACCAGCAGTGAGTTGAGTCTGCTTTGCACCCCGCAAGTGGAATGGTGTGAAGGGATGAAGGCGGAATTTGAAAAGGCAAACCCCGATATCACTGTTAATTTTGTCCGTCTTTCCAGTGGGGAAGCGCTAACCCGTTTGCGCAATGAGCGGGCTAATCCCCAGTTTGATATTTGGTGGGGCGGGCCGGTGGATTCTTTTATTGCCGCCAAGCAAGAAGATTTGCTGGAAGCCTACGAATCTCCCAATTTGGGCAATATTAAGGATCCCAATCTAATGAAGGATCCCGATAACTTCTGGGCCGGCATTTATGTGGGATCCCTGGGTTTTGCCACCAACACAAATTACCTACAAGCCAACAACCTGCAAGCCCCCACTTCTTGGGATGATTTGCTCAAGCCGGAGTGGCAGGGGCAATTGATGGTAGCCCACCCCTCTAGTTCAGGCACCTCCTACACAGCTCTGTGCACAATTTTGCAGATGCGCGGGGAAGAGCAAGGCTGGGACTATCTGCGGGCCTTTAACAACAACGTTTTACAGTACACCAAGAGCGGCTCTGCTCCCTCCCGATTTGTGGGAGCGGGGGAGGCTGCCGTTGGCATTGTGTTCTCCCATGACATTGTCGCTCAGATTGAGCGGGGCGCGCCTTTAACCCTTACCTTTCCAGATGAAGGGACTGGCTACGAGATTGGTGGCATGGCAATTGTCAAGGGAGCCAAAAACCTAGAAGCGGCACAAAAGTGGTTTGATTGGGCTTTGGAACCCACCACTCAAGAACTGGGGCCGAAGTACGCGGCTTACCAAGCTCCAACAGTCAAGGGAGCAGAACCGGCCCGTCCTGAACTCCTCCAGGTGAATTTGATCGACTACGATTTCGAATATTGCGGTGAAAAGAAAAAAGAGTTTGTGGATCGCTTTACCAATGAAATTGCCAATGCTGAACAACTGAAAGAGTAAGTTTTCGCATGGCACAACAGACTGCACCCCCCCCTGTTGCCCCAGTTTCACGGCAAGAACGCTGGGGCAGGGTCGTTGCTACCCTTTTACGGGATCCCACCTTAGGTTTGGGGCTGCTGGGATCCGTTTTATTTGTGGTCTTGTTTGTGGCCACGCCGCTGGTGCAAGTGATTGTTCAGGCTTTCTTTGACCCGCAAACGGGGGATCCCAGTCTGGAGTATTTCCGCCGCTACTTCCACCCGGTTTATCGGGCTCATCAGTGGCGGGTGGTGTGGAACACCCTGGTGATGGGCTCCTGTACCGCCTTGGGCGGAACTGTGCTGGGGTTAATTTTTGCTTTGACCTTAGCCCGTTGCCGGATCCCTGGACAAAAGTGGCTGCATTACCTGAGCCTCTTGCCAACGGTTTCTCCCCCCTTCGCCATTGCCATTGCGGCCATCTTGTTATTCGGACGATCGGGGTTGGTCACTCGGCAATTACTGGGGATCCAGTTTGGGCCGGGGGTGAACGATATCTATGGTCTGGACGGCATCATCTTTGTACAGGTGATTACCTTTTTTCCGGTGGCCTATTTGATTTTGCGGGCTCTACTGGAGCGAATTGATGCTGCCATGGAAGAAGCTGCCATGAATATGGGGGCCTCTCGCAGGCAAATTTTGGCCACCGTTACCCTCCCTCTGCTGATTCCTGGAATAGCTGGGTCGGTGTTGCTGCTGTTTGTGGAATCGCTGGCGGATTTGGGGAACCCCTTGCTTTTGGGGGGCAATGCCACGGTTCTATCCAGCGAGATTTTTTTGGCCGTAAATGGGCAATACGATCAACAACGGGGAGCGGCTTTCTCTTTGGTACTCTTGGTGCCCACCCTGGTGGTATTTTTGCTCCAACGCTATTGGGTGAGCCAGCGCTCCTACATCAGTATTACCGGCAAACCCAGTTCAGGACAGATTCTCATTACTGAGCCCTGGATCCGTTGGCCCTTGCTGTTGGTGACAGGGCTAGGATCCCTCTTGATTCTGGCCCTCTACAGTTCCATTCTGGTGGGATCGATCACCCGGCTTTGGGGTATTGACTACAGCCTCGATTGGCAACATTACCAAGCGGCGTTTAACCGCGGTCTTAACCCGATTTTAGCCACTACTTTTCTTTCGAGCATGGCCACCCCCTTGGCCGTATTGATGGGGATCCTGATCGCCTATTTGGTGATACGCAAGAACTTTTGGGGCAAGCAATCCTTGGATTTTGTCTCCAATTTGGGGGCTGCTGTGCCGGGGACGATTCTGGGCATTGGCTACATCATCGCCTTTATTCAGCCACCTTTGCCGGTGGTGTTCGGGGCGACAGTGGTTTTGGCCGGGTATGCCACCTGGAGTGTGTTGGCCCGGCGCTGCTGGGGGGCACTGTTACTGGGATCCCTGTTGGGCAGCCTGTTGCGCTGGATCGGCCCTTCCCTCAGCTATGAGCTGTACGTGGGGGGTATTGGGGCACTTCTGATGCTCATGGGCGCAGTGGTGGGCTGGCGTAGCCACCTCTGGAAGGGCGGGTTGCTGGCAGCTGTCGGTTTCTACCTGGAATTGGCGGTGGTGGAACCCTTTGTCACCGAACCGATTGGCCTGTGGGGCCGCACCTTGGGTGGAGATATGGCCAAGCTGCTGACATCTCTGCAGGCGATGATCGGGGTGATTTTTCAGCTGCCTCTGACGCTGGTGGGATTTGTCCTGTTGGGGGTTGTGGCGCTGGCTTTGCGCCCCGAAGCGCGGCTGGTGGGGCGGTTGCATCTGGGATTGGTGGCTGTGACGCTGGGTCTGGCCTTTGGTTTGATCTTCGCCGGGGATCCCTTGGCCTTGGTGGGTACCCCCTACATTGTCATCGCTGCCTATGCGGTGCGTAGCTTACCCACCTCGGTACGGGCCGGCATGGCTGCATTGCAACAGATTGACCCCAGCATTGAAGAAGCTTCCATCAATTTGGGAGCCGACACGCAAACCACCTTTCGCAAAATCACGGTGCCTTTGATCGTGCCTGCTTTGTTGGCCGGAGCCATTTTTGCCTTTGCCCGTCACATGACCAGCCTTTCCGCGATCATCTTTTTAACCACACCCCGTTGGCCCATCTTGACCGCTTGGATCCTGAGCGAGGTAGAGCAGGGAGGGATGAGCACCGCTGCCGCCTATTCCATGATTTTGATTGCCATTGTCTTCGGAGCGATTCTCTTGATGATGGCCTTTGTCGGACGACGGATGCGCCAAATGGGGGGAGGGTTGGATCTGATGATGGGAGGTGGCTAAGGTGAGCTACCTGGTCTTGAGGGATATTGAGAAGCGCTTCGCCTCCCGCGAGGGCGGTGGCCAAGTGGCGGCGGTGCAAAATGTCCATTTGGAGATCGAACGGGGGGAATTGATCACCCTGTTGGGGCCATCAGGGTGTGGCAAAACCACCACCTTGCGCATGGTGGCCGGGTTTGAATCCCCCAGCCGTGGGGAATTGATCTTGGCGGGGGAGCTGATCAACCAACGGCCCCCCAACCAGCGAGAAATGGCGATGGTGTTCCAGAGCTATGCGCTTTTTCCCCATTTGTCGGTGTTTGAAAATGTGGCCTATGGCCTGCGCTTGCGTTCGTTACCGGAAACACAGCTGCGCAAGCGGGTGCTCGAGGTGTTGGAGTTGGTGGGCTTGGAAGGCTTGGAACAACGCCCCCCCCAACAACTGTCCGGAGGGCAACAACAACGGGTGGCTTTGGCCCGTGCTCTGGTGCTGGAGCCGAAGGTTTTGCTGATGGATGAACCCCTCTCCAACTTAGATGCCAAGCTAAGAGAACAAATGCGCACCGAGATTCGTCGCATTCAACAAAACCTAGGTATTACCACCCTCTATGTCACCCACGACCAGGCTGAGGCCATGACCCTGGCAGATCGGATTGTGATCATGAATCGCGGCCAGATCGAACAGGTGGATGTTCCCACTCAAATTTATCAGCGTCCGGCTTCGGCCTTTGTGGCAGATTTTATTGGGCAATCGAACCTCTTACCTGCCCGCGTGATTGATCGAGAAGGAGAGATGTGGCTGATCCAAACCCTGGATCACATAGTTCGTCTCCCATCCGGAGCCGTGGCCCAGCCCCCCCAACTCGGCGAGACTGCCCAGTTGCTGATCCGTCCAGAGGCAATTCGCCTGCATCCCCAGGGATCCCTGCGGGGAAAGATCCAACGGGTTACTTACTTGGGGTCGGTGGTGGAGTACGACCTGACCTTGGGCGCTCAACAGATTACCGTTTTGGATACGGATCCCTTGCGCCCACAGATTTATGCTTTGGGGGCGGAGGTTAACCTCGACTTCTTACCCGGATGCCTTTACCTACTGCCTGCTTAAGGATACCTACTTGTCCAGCTTCTCGATGTAGTGGCGAATCTCATTTAGGTCGATGTAGCGGTCGGTGGCGTTGCGCAACTCACGGGCGATCATCCCTTCGGTGGAGACCACAGTAATCAGAGTATTCTTGGAGCGCAACAACTCAACTGCCCGCTCGAAGTCGCCATCGCCGCTGAACAAAACAATCTTGTTGTATTGCTCAACCGTGTTAAACATATCGATGACGATTTCGATATCCAGATTTGCCTTTTGGGAATAGCGCCCAGAGTCATCATCTCGATATTCTTTGAGAAACTTAGTACGGACTGTAAAACCTAAACTAATCAAGGCATCTCGGAATGCCCTTTGGTCGTGGGGATCCTTGATGCCGGTGTACCAAAATGCATTAATCAGTTCGACATTAGGCTGTGATTTGGCAAAATGTTCTAGGACGCGGCGCGGATCAAAAAACCAGCCATTCTTTTGCTGGGCATAAAACATATTGTTGCCGTCAATAAAGATGGAAACCCGAGTAACGGGAGAATGAAACATAGAGTTATTTCCAAAAATTAAGGGTGAACATTCAGAAAAGGAGAATCCACAAAACAGGAGTACAGATGAGCCAAAAGTTCATCACTTACATCCATCAGCGACTGAGAGATGCCGATCTCTTATCATAACCAATAGAGGGATCCCTTTCTCAACAAGCTAGCCAATCACAGCTGCACCACCATAGACCAAGGTGGGCTCCGGCTGCCGCAGGGCGTAACTGGCTCCTGGGTGTCCTGCCTGCCTGACGTAGAACTCTGCTAGCTGTCGGGCTAGGGTGCGAATACGCCCAATGTAGAGGGTTCGTTCTGCCACCGCAATGACGCCACGGGCATCGAGCAGGTTGAAGCTGTGGGAACATTTAAGCACATAATCGTAAGCGGGTAGCAGCAAAGAAACTGCCAACCGATCGGGCAAAATTTGCTCCTGAAACTTTTGTTGTGTCACTTCAATCAATCGCTTGGCTTCTGCTTCATAGCGACGAAATAATTCAAACAGTATTTCTGGATCAGAATATTGGAAATTGTAGTAGGACTGTTCCACCTCGTTTTGAAAATAAATTTGTCCATAGGTGATACGCCCTAGGGAAGGATGTTCATTCCAGCAGAGGTCGTAAACAGAATCCACTCCTTGTAAGTACATGGCTAGCCGTTCTAACCCATAGGTAATTTCCACGGAAACAGGCCGACAATCTTGTCCGCCCACCTGTTGAAAATAGGTGAATTGGGTCACTTCCATGCCGTCTAGCCAAACTTCCCATCCCACTCCCCAGGCCCCCAAGGTGGGAGATTCCCAATCGTCTTCCACAAAACGAATGTCGTGCTCAGTAGGGTTCACACCCAAAGCGCGCAGGCTATTCAAGTACAGATCTTGAATATCATCGGGGGAGGGCTTGATCAGCACTTGATATTGAAAATAATGCTGCAGGCGATTCGGGTTTTGCCCATAACGCCCATCGGTAGGACGACGACAGGGCTCCACGTAAGCCACCCGCCAGGGATCTGGCCCCAAGGCACGTAAAAAGGTATGGGGGCTCATGGTGCCTGCCCCTTTTTCGGTGTCATAAGGTTGCAGAATGAGGCAACCTTGTTCCCCCCAAAACTGTTGCAATCGAAAAATGAGATTTTGAAAATGATGGGTTGACATGGCAAGTAGGGGAGGATGTAGAAACAAGGCAGTTCTCATCCTATCAAGGCCCTTCCCCTCTCAGTCGATCAGCTCCTCTTGATCTTGGGGATCCAGGTAGGCCCACTCGATCGGTGGCATTTGGTCGAAGGCTTGTTTGAGAGAGGTTTCCCACAGTTTGCGCATTTTAGCCAGGTAGGGATCCCCGGTGCGCAGGCGTAGGCGATGGCTCACTTTCAGCTGCTCTGCTTGTACCATCACCAGATCGATCGGGGGGCCAACAGAAATGTTGGATTTCATGGTGGAGTCGATGGAAAGGAGGGCACATTTGGCGGCATCTTCCAGGGGAGTTTCGTAGGAGAGGGTGCGATCCAGGATTGGCTTGCCATATTTGGTTTCCCCCACCTGCAAAAAGGGGGTTTCGGGGGTGGCCTGAATGCAGTTGCCCTGGTTGTAAATCAGAAACAAGGCCGGACTTTCTCCCCGCACCTGCCCCCCCAACAGTAGGCTGCATTGGGCATCGATGCCATCTTTTTCCAGCCAGGGGCGGTCTTGCTCTTGAATGAGGCGAATTTTGGAACCCAGGTAGCGGGCAATGTCGTAGAGGTTGGGGAGGGTGTGCAGGTTGAGGGTTTCCTGTTGGCGCAGATCCCGCTGAATCTCGGTGAGGACGCTCTGGGTAATGGATAGGTTGCCGGAGGTGCAGATCAAGATCACCCGCTCTTCTGGCAAGGAGAAATCGAACAATTTTTGATAGGTGGAGACGTAATCAACCCCTGCATTGGTGCGGGAATCTGCAGCCATCACCAACCCAGATCGCGTGATGATGCCAAGGCAGTAGGTCATGGAAGGAACCGGCTCGGCCCTTTGATTGTAGGGTGCTTCAGGTGAGAGCGGATCCCATTTTCTCGCGGATTTCTTCGCGGATGCGGGCGGTAATCGAGGCTTCGTCTAGGTGGGCCAAAATTTGGGCGATGGCCGCCTTAGGCCCCTCTGGCCCCCAACTGGCCCCTTGGGTGAGGTAGTGGCGGGCGGATTCCCCGATCACATAGCAGGACAGCCCAGCCAACACTGCTTGGGTGAGAGCCACTGAGGTATAGGCCCCCAAGGACAATCCGCCACTGAAAGGAAGGGATCCCCCGAGCAAGGTTTTCAAAGATCCCAGCCCCAGCAGGGCCACCCATTCCCCGGCCCCCAGGCTGAGCATGCTGAGGACGATCTTTTGCAGCAGCTGAGTTGCTCCCTGCGTGCTCATGGGCAACCCGTACAAACGTGACAGCCGTAGGATCAGAGCCACATCGATGGCCAAGCCCCCCAAGGTATCCAGCAGGGTGATCGGGTTGAGAGCCACTGCCAGCGCTTTGGTGCGGGCTGCGGAGCCAATCAGGTCTTGTGCTTGCTCGGAGCGGGTTTCCAGTTTCCGTTCGATCACCTGTTGATTCAGGCGATCCGCAAACAGCAGTGCATTCAGAGCCAGCAGAGAACGCCCCTCTCGGTGCAAAACCTCTAGGATCTTCAGCCGTAGAGCATCCACCTGCGGGGATCCCACCTCCAGTTGCGCTCCGAAGCTACCATCCAGCCTTTGCACCAGACGGGGAACGCGGGGGGAGGCTGCCACCATGACGATTTCATTGGGGGAAAGAAGCTGCCGCACCCGTTCATTGCGGATTTTGTCGTAGATGGCCTGCCGATCCGCCTCGGGGTACTGGTCGATTTTGTTGAACACCAGCAGCATCGGTTTGCCTGCCTCCCGTAGAGCCGCTAGCGCCTCAAACTCCACCCGTGTCAAGTCTCCACAGATCACAAACAGGATCAAATCCGCTCGCTGCGCCACCTCTTGGGCCAGTTGAGCGCGGGTTTCTCCATCCACTTCATCAAGGCCGGGGGTGTCGATCAGCTCCAAACGGGATCCCTCCCAGCGGGTCACCTGCACCGACTGCACCGAGGCCGGCGGCAAATAGGATCCCTGCGCTGTCACCGGCTCCGCTTGGCTCTTGGGACGGGTCTCCCAACTGACTTTCCAGGCGGCAGCTTGCTGGCTGCGGGTCACGCCATGGGTTGGCCCCGTTGCAAACACCGACTCCCCCAGCAGGGCATTGAGTAGGGAGGATTTGCCCCGCCCCACCAAGCCAAAGGCGGCAATATGAATCACTTCCGTTTCCAGCTTGTCTAGGAGGGTTTGCAGGCTCTGCAACTCGGCTTCCATGCCCACCGCTTCTTGGGGTTGCAAATCCAGTTGGGCGACCCATTGGCGGAGGCTGCGCTTGGCTTGCTGGTAGTTGAGGTCATCTTGGAGGGTGTTGCGGCGGGCCATAGGAACAGCGATGGGGTAAGAATCTCAGTCAAGGGATCCATTGGGTGCTAACGCGAACGGGTGGTTTTCATGGGTTGGGGGAAATAATGTAAAGAAGAGCAACCTCAGTCCCACGGGTCTTAGCTGATCCGACTTAGGAGTTTGAAACAGGAGATTGATCATGCCCAAGGCGATTTGGAACGGTGCGGTATTGGCGGAAAGCGAACGCTACGAAACAGTAGAAGGTAACATTTATTTTCCGCCAGAATCCCTCCATCAGGAGTATTTTCAGCCCAGTTCCACCCACACCACTTGCCCCTGGAAAGGATTGGCTAGCTACTACAGCCTAGTGGTGAACGGTCAGGAGAACAAAGATGCCGCCTGGTACTACCCGGATCCCAAGCCTGCTGCCGCCAATATTCGGGGTTACGTGGCCTTTTGGAAAGGGGTGAAGGTGGAAGCCTAGCCGCTGGCCCGACACTCTGGGATCCCCTGGTATCCAGAAGTCTCATGTCTCTGGGTTAGCGAGCTGTCAGTAAGATAGAGGAAAACCTGGAGGGCGATGATGTGGATCGATAACCTGACCCATTTGCGTCAGCGAGGTGGACTACTTTTTAACTTAACTTGCCCTAACCTAACTCGCTGGGCGAAGAGGTTGTGTTTGGCCGGATTCAGCCTAGCCCTGCTCGGCTGTACCCCTGCAGGCTTTCGTACCCCAAGGCCCAGCCTGACCAACAGTGGCCTCAACAGCATCTTCCCAGATGGAGAGCCTGCCTTCAGTGGGGATGGCCGTTATTTGGTGTTTTCCTCCGCCCGCAGCGGTAGCCAGGATATTTTCCTCTACGACACGCAAGAGCGCCGTCTGGTAGATTTGCCTGGCCTCAACTCCAGTGATGTGGCCACCACCTCCCCAGATATCAGTGCCGATGGCCGCTACATCGTCTATGTATCGAATGCATTGGGCAAATCAGAAATTTTTCTCTACGACCGCCAAACCCGCAACGTACAAAATATCAGCAGCCGGGTAGCCGGGGATGTGCGCAACCCCACCATCAGTGGCGATGGCCGCTTCATCGCCTTTGAAAGTAATGGCCAAGGGCAGTGGCACATCGAAATTTTTGATCGGGGGCCTGCCACTAGTACGCGCCCAACTGCTGGTTCATCCCCCAACCCCAATCCTTAAGGGGATCCCCAGGCTAGGATGGATTTCCGCCCTGGAGGAGTTGTTGCATGGTTGCTCCCCTTGCCCGCCGTCTGTATCCCCTTGGTTCCAATGTGTTTGACCAAATGGATCAGGCCAAACGGGAGGCCCGTCAAGCAGGGTTGGACTTGATCGATCTGTCTTTGGGATCCTCAGATTTATTTCCCCCCCCCGAGGCATTGGCCACCGTGCAATCGGCTTTGGCGGATCCGGCCACCTATGGTTACACGCTCTTTCACGACACGGTTGCTTTTCGTGCTGCCTGTGCCAAGTGGTATGAGGGGAAGTTTGGCTTAGAGATTGACCCGGAGACAGAGGTACTACCGCTGATTGGATCCCAGCAGGGGACGGCCCTGCTGCCTCTAGCACTACTCAATCCGGGCGATGTGGCTTTACTGACGGATCCGGGCTACCCCTCGCATGTGGGCGGGATCCATTTGGCAGGCGGGATCCCTTACTATTTGCCCCTATTGGCCGAGAATCACTTTTTGCCCCAGTGGGATCGGATCCCGGTGGAGGTTTGTCGGCAGGCGCGGCTGCTGGTGTTGAGCTATCCCCACAACCCGACCACGGCCACCGCCACGCCGGAGTTTTGGCAACAGACCCTACAGTTTTGCCAGCAGCACCAGATTGTGTTGGCTCATGATTTTCCCTACGTGGACTGGCGCTTTGATGGGCAGGTTGCTCCTTCCGCTCTGCAGGCAGATTCGCAGAAAACCCGCACCATTGAGTTTTTTTCCCTGTCCAAGTCCTACCACATGGGCGGGTTTCGGGTGGGTTATGCCATCGGCAATCGGGATCTGATTCGGGCGCTGCGGTTGGTGAAATCCACGATTGACTTCCATCAGTATCAGGGCATTTTGCGGGGGGCGGCGGCGGCTTTGGCGGCTCCAGAAACCTTTTTGCACCACTGGCGACAGGTGTATCGAGAGCGGCGAGATACGGCGGTGGCGGCACTGCATGGCATCAGTTGGCCTGTCTCTTCGCCGGAAGCGACGATGTATCTGTGGGCACCTCTGCCGGCGGGCTATCCAGAATCCTCTGGGCAGTTCTGCCTGGACTTGGTGAAAACGACGGGGATAGCTTTGTCGCCGGGTTCTGGCTTTGGCCTCAGTGGGGAGGGCTACGTGCGCTTTGCTTTGGTGGTGGAGGGATCCCGTTTGCAGGAAGCCATCAAACGGATCGGCCACTTTCTGGAGGGTACCCTCTAGAGTCCTTGAGCTGAGCTTGAGTCACTGCCAAGGCGAGAGCCGTACCACCTACGGTGCCAATCGGCAAAATCAACAGGTTTAACAGCGGAATTGCCAGCAGGAATGCTGCCATAAGACCAAACCCGGCCATCAGGGCCCGATGCTCTGAGATAAACCGCAGCTTAGCTCCCAGCCTCCAACCCCACAGCCCCAACACGGGATCCACCATATCCAGGGCCGCCAAATAAATCCAAATCCCCAGCCCAAGACTGTGCCCTACCCCCGGCAGCAGCCAGCTCAGCCCTAACCCGATTAGAGCCAGCCCCAATTGCAAGCCGATCAACCCCAACACGTCCACCAGAACTGCCCCTAAGCGCATTTCCTCGCGTTTGACCTGACCGACCAACCGCTGCTCGGTTTGGGCTGCCAAATATTCCCGAAAGGGGCCGGCCACCAGCGTAACCAACGGAAAAAACAAAAAATAAGTTAACCCCAGCACAATTAAAAGGGCCACCAATCCTTGGGCTACCCCCAACAGCCATAGGGGAAGGGCCAAGGCTTCTAGGCCATGCCGTGCCAGCCAAGCACCCAAGAACGCCAATCCGCCAAACGTGGCCGCCGTCATGAGCGTGGGCAG
>JAUQVI010000030.1:0-18443 GCA_039794885.1 Thermostichus sp. DG02_5_bins_236 | reverse complement strand
CTCTGCCCAGGCAGACTGTATGTTACATATGTAATACGGACTCGGTCAAGGATGAAGACCACAGACTTGGGGATCCCGTTCCTTTGTCAATTTCTCTATTTGGCCTGTTCACAAAGACTGCTGTTAGGATGCAAGAATTCAATCCCGCTGACGCGAACGGTGCTGTGCTAAGGGATCCGGCCGAGTGACCGAACTAGAGTCTACCTATTTCCCAGTGCAGATCATCGGTGCTGGTCCTGGGGATCCGGAGCTGATTACTGTGCGAGGGCAACGGCTGCTCTCAGAGGCGGATGTGGTGTTCTACGCGGGATCCCTGGTACCGGAGGGCCTGTTGTGCCATTGTCGCCCGCAGGTGGAAGCCATCGATACGCGCGCCCTAACGTTGGAAACCCTGTTGCCTGAGATCATTAGCCGCGTACAGAAGGGACAGCGGGTGGTGCGCTTGCAGGATGGGGATCCCGCCCTTTACGGCGCTTTGCACGAATTGCTGCAGGGTCTGGGGGAGGCCGGGATCCCCTTTGAGATCGTGCCCGGCGTCAGTGCCTTTCAGTTGGCCGCCGCCCGTTTGCAGGTGGAGTTAACCATCCCTGAGTTGGTGCAGACCATTATCCTCACCCGTGCCAGTGGTCGCACCCAGGTACCTGATCCAGAAGCCTTGGCCAGTTTGGCAGCTCATCGCGCCTCCTTGTGTCTCTACCTCAGTGCCCGCCATGTGGAACAAGCCCAAGCAGACCTATTGACCCACTACCCTGCCGATACCCCGGTTGCCATCTGCTACCGTCTCGGTTGGCCAGACGAACGCATCTGGCTGGGATCCCTAGCAGAAATGGCCACCCTCAGCCGCCAAGCTCGCCTGGAGCGCACCGTTCTTTATCTGATCAGTCCGGCTTTGCAGGGATCCCTGTCGGCCCGTTCGCGGCTGTATAGCCCAGAGCATGCCCATCTTTTTAGGACTCCGTCCCGCTACCGCGATCGGCCCAAAGCGCGAGGGTAATAGCCCGCTCTTGTTACACGCTTTTTCAGTATATTGACGGATGTTGGACGAATTGAGGACAATGAGGCACTCCATGTTGCAGCCTACTTTAGGAAATTGGCCACCGGACTAGAGCCTCTGATCTTGTGGAAATTCCCCGGACGTATGAATGCTGATGGCTTGTTTAAATTTTTATTAAATTTCCTTAATTATGGCAACCCAACCTGGCACTCGTAGCGTTGAAGATCTCACGAAGTCTTTGCAAAAGGCACTGGCGCCATTGCCGAGCCGTTCGGTGCTCAAACAGGATGTCCTCTACTTCATGGTGGAATTTCCGGAAGAGGCACTGTTTAACCGCTCGATGGTACTGCACCGGGTCGCTAGCCAGTTGGGCGGCTTGCCCGTTCAGGGGTTAAGTCAGTTGGTGGTCTATGGCCGACTGAAGGGGGAAGCCCAGCCAAAATGGAAGAAAGTTTTTTATCTGACTTCGGGTGAGAGCAGTGCCGATGCCACCCAGATTGTGTTGCCGGGTACTCAGATTTCGGAGATCAAAGTCCTGGAAGCCCAAAAGCCGGTGGTGGATCCCGACAGTAACCCTGATTTTCACCGTTCCAAAACCCTAGAGGCACCTGTTCCCAAAACTCATAAAGAACGAAGGTCCGAGGCCACCCCTAGACCAATCTCCAGCCTTCCAGTTGCTATTGTGGCGACCCCCCCTCCAGCTCGGATCCTCACTCCCCAGCCCACCCCGCGTCCGACAGCACCGACCGTAAAAACCCCTACTCCCAACTTTGATCGATTTGCGCTCCGTCAACTCCTCCACAACCCCCAGATGCGCCCGGTTTTGGCAGGAGGGCTGGCGCTTTTGCTGCTGCTGGGCGGCGGCTTAGTGGTGCGCGCCCTTGGGACAACAGATGCGCGGGCCCGAGCCGGGGCTTTGGGATTGGGGATCCCACTCTTGGTCTTGGCCGCAGGTGGAGGCTGGCTGGGCTGGAAAACCCTGTACTCCCAACCGGAAATAGAAGAACAAGATTTTTTTGCCACAGGGCTGTCTTTTCTAGAGGGGCAACAAATTCCTGAAGCGATTGCGCAGTTTCAGGAAGCAGTTAAGGAGCAGCCAGATCATGCCCCGGCTCACTTTGAGCTGGCCAAATTGCTGGTGAGCACCGATCGGCTGCAAGAAGGATTGAAACACTTTCAGCGGGCAAAACGACTCAATTCCAAACTTAAAGACATTGATATCCATCTGGTGGAGACGATGAAAGCCCTGGCCAAGCAGTGGTTGGCCCAACATCAGCCGGATGAAGTCTTGGCCCACTTGCCAGAAGCTCTACCCCTTACTAAGGGCTCCGCTCAAGCGGAAATATTTAGCCTCATCGGTCAAGCCTGGGCAAACAAACGGGATTGGGCACAGGCCCTAGCTCAACAGCAAACGGCTCTCGGTTTGGATCCCCACTCTACTGAGGCGCATATCTGCATCGCCCAGATTAACATCGGGCTAGGACGGTGGGATGAAGCCATCGATTCCTGTTGGGCGGCTCTGGAACTCAACGATCGGTTGGGAGAAGCTCACTACGTGATGGGACAAGCTCTGCTGCGCAAAGGTCAACTCAAGGCGGCAGTCGCTGCATTCCGCACCGCTCTCAACCTGGATCTCACCCCTGCGATGGCTGCCCAGGTGCATGTAGATCTGGGAATCGCGTTGGTACAAGCTGGTCAGCTAGCCCAGGCCAGCCAAGAGTTTAGCCAAGTGATTTTGGCAGATAGTCAGCAGGGGCGCGCCTACTACGGACTGGGCCTGGTTTTGGCCGCCCAAGAACAGTACACCGAAGCGGTGAAGAACTATCGACGGGCGCTGGAGCTGGATCCCACCCTGCATGAGGCAACTGCGGCAATCGGTCTAGCCTATCTGGGGCACAAGCAACGGGATGTCTCTGGGCGCAAGTTTGTCCGGCCCGAGCAGGTGTTGGAGGCGATGCAACAGTTTGAGCAAGCCCTCAAACAAGATCCAGATCTTCCAGAGGCTCATTTTGGCGTGGGGGAGGTGTTGCGCATTAAGAGCGACCTGAATGGGGCAGAGGCCAGTTATCAACAGGCCATTCGCGGCAATAGTAGCTACGGCTTGGCCCATTATCGGCTTGGCTCAGTTTTTGCCCGCAAAGGTAAGCTTGAGCAAGCGATCGAGCAATTTCGCCTGGCGCTAGAAATTTACCCCAACTTCCCCGAAGCCAAAGGGAGTCTGCAACGGCTCCTCTCTAAGCAATCTGAAGAAGTGCATACCGACTTGCTACCCCTGTAAATGCGGGATCCTCGCAAGGTTTGTTGGGTAGAGATCTATTCAGCAGCAGGCTTGGCTTCTTTTTCTTTTGCCGCTTTAGCGGCTCGCATCTCCGCCAAAATCTCTTCCGGTCGTTTGCCCGCCCGCTGGGATCCGGCAGGCAACTCGTGGGGATCGATCACCCCTTTGGGCAGATAGGCAAACTCCCGCAGTGGCGTCACCATCGGGTCTTCTGTCACCTTGGAGGGCAATCGGCCCATGGCAGCCTGGTGATAATTCAGATCATGGCGGTCATAGGCAGCCAGCTCGTAATCTTCCGTCACCGAGAGGCAGTTGGTGGGGCAAAACTCCACACAGTTGGCACAGAAAATGCACACCCCAAAGTCGATGCTGTAGCTGTAGAGCTCTTTCTTTTTCAGCTCCGGATTAAAGGCCCAGTCTACAACTGGCAGATCGATGGGGCAAACCCGCACACAGATCTCACAAGCAATACACTTGTCAAACTCAAAGTGAATACGACCGCGAAACCGCTCAGAAGGGATCAACTTTTCAAAGGGATACTGCACAGATACTGGGCGCCGACCCATGTGGTCGAAAACCACCCCCATACCCTGGCCAATGTATTTGGCGGCATTGACTGCATCGCCCACATAGTCACTGACACGCTTCAAAAAAGTCATAGCCCTGTTCTCCCTCAGTTGCTCTCTTGCCCCGCTTACCCCTCATTCAACCACCGAAAAAGGCCGGGAAAGCCAGTTTCAGCCCCGCTGTCAACAGCAAGTTGACAAACGAAATCGGCAACAAAAACTTCCAACCCAAATCCAGCAGTTGGTCAATCCGTACCCGTGGCAAAGTCCAACGTACCAAGATGGCCAAAAACACGAAGACAAACGCCTTCACCATCGTCATCACAATGCCTAAGGCCGCCGCGCCAATCTGCAGGAAGGGGTTATCCAAGGCAATGCCCAAACCATCAGCAATCACCTCTACCGGCACCACAAACGACCAGCCCCCCAAATAGAGCACCGCTGCAATCAAAGCCCCCAGCAGCAGGTTGGCATAGGATCCCAGGTAAAATAAGGCAAACTTCATACCCGAGTACTCAGTTTGGTAACCTGCTACCAGCTCTTCTTCAGCCTCCGGTAGATCAAAGGGAATACGCTCTGTTTCCGCCAAAGCAGAGATGAGAAAAATCACAAAACCCAAGGGTTGGCGCCAGACATTCCAGCTGAGAATGCCCAAGCTGCTCTGCTGCTCGACAATTCCCACCGTATCCAGGCCATTGCTCATCAGCACCACCGCTAGCACCGACAAAGCCAGCGGCAGCTCATAGCTAATAGACTGGGCTGCTGCCCGCAACCCACCCAGCAGAGAATACTTATTGTTGGAGCCATATCCCGCCATGAGTAGGCCAATGGGTTGCACGCTGGAGGTGGCGATCAAGAAAAACACACCGATGGCAATATTGGAAATCAACAGGTTCTGGCCAAAGGGAACCACCAAGTAACACAAAAAGACCGGCAGGAAAACCAGCACCGGCCCCAAGGTGAATAGGATCGGATCTGCCAAGATCGGTAAGACATCTTCCTTAGTGAGGAGCTTTAGGCCATCGGCAATCGGGATCAACACCCCCTGCGGGCCAGCCATGTTCGGGCCAATCCGCTGCTGAGCTGCTGCTGAGATTTTGCGCTCCAACCAGGTCATCACCATTACCCCCAAGGTGGCAGCGATGATTAGCAGCAACATGGGTAAGGGCATCCAGAGGGCATGGGCTACCCCTGCTCCCCAGCCCAGATTCTGAAGGGCGGTCTCAAAGCCAAGCTGTAGGTCAATGCCAGTGTTCATCATGCGGTTGGGTTGCTCCCTGGAAAATAGCGGTTGCGAACTCTCAGGATCCCTGCGGGTTATCTTTTCCCTTCTGGATCCGATTTGGGGGGACGGCGGCGTAGCTCCTGCTGAATGATGGCATTCAGGCGAGCATCGGAAAGCTGTTCGGCACGGTGACGTCGCTCCTCTTGATACTTGGCCCATTGCTTTGGACCAATGATGGCTACCGCAGCAGCCACAACCAGTAACGGTAAAATCAAGATCGCCCAGGCCATGGCGCTTGTCCTCGCTTTCCTAGACTGATCTTAGCGATCCACCTCCCCCATGATGATGTCGATGCTGCCGAGAATGGCGATCATATCCGCCACCTTCATGCCCCGAATCAGTTGCGGCAGTACCTGCAAGTTGATAAAACCGGGCGGGCGAATTTTCCAGCGCCAAGGGCAAACATTGTCATCTCCCACCATATAAATGCCCAGTTCCCCTTTGGCACTCTCCACGCGCACATAGGCTTCCCCTTTGGGGATCTTGAAATTGGCGGAGGGCTTTTTGCTGATGAATTGGTAATCTCCTTTGTTCCACTCTGATTTAGGCCCCTCCATCATCCGCTTCGCTTCCAGGTTTTCAAATGGGCCCCCGGGCAAAGATTGCACCGCCTGCTGCACAATCTTGCAGGACTCGCGCATTTCTTGCATGCGCACCCGATAGCGAGATAGGCAATCTCCTTCCGGAGAAACCGCCACCTCCCAGTCGAAATCGTCGTAGCACTCGTAGTGATCCACCTTGCGTAGATCCCAATTCACGCCGGATCCCCGCAGCATCGGCCCCGACAGCCCCCAGTTGATCGCATCCTGCTTGGAAATGACCCCTACCCCTTCCAAGCGCTTGCGGAAGATCGGGTTATTGGTAACCAGCCGCTCGTACTCATCCACCTTGGGCAAAAAGTACTCACAAAAATCCAAGCACTTTTCCGTCCAGCCGTAGGGCAGATCCACTGCCACGCCACCAACTCGGAAATAGTTGTTGTTGATCAGGCGCATGCCGGTGACGGCTTCAAACAAATCCAGAATCCACTCCCGTTCCCGCATCGCGTAGAGAAAGGGTGTTTGCGCACCCAAATCTGCCAAGAAAGGGCCAAACCAAAGCAGGTGATTGGTAATGCGGGTCAGCTCCAGGAGGATAACTCGCAGGTAGCTAGCCCGCTTCGGTACGCTGACCCCAGCCAATTTTTCGGTGGCATTAACGGTGATTGCCTCGTTGAACATGCCCGCGCCGTAATCCCAACGGGAGACATAAGGCAGATATTGCACCACCGTCCGGTTTTCAGCGATTTTTTCCATCCCCCGATGCAGGTAGCCGATGACGGGTTCGCAATCGACAATGTTTTCGCCATCGAGGGTAACCAGCAACCGCAAGACCCCGTGCATGGAGGGATGATGCGGCCCAAAGTTGAGCAACATCCGGTCGGCACGAGTCTCGATCATGGGCATGGGCATAGCCGCCGCCTCCGCAACTGAGAAAGTTCATGGTCTGCAACATTTGCAGTATAACGGCTTTGGCCTCGCTTCCCGATACTCCCACTCATCATGGATTTCAATCCTCAACATCAGAGTGTGCCACAGCCTAATGGCTAGGGATCCTCCTCAGCCTCAGCTCCTAACATGACATGAAGTTGGGAAAAGCTGTAGCGTGGTTGGCAAAGGCAACAGATCAACCCTTCTATGGCTGGCTCCAGTTCATCCCCCGAAAACACCCGTGCAGCCTCCCGAGAGCAGCAGCACCCGCAGTACGCTACTGACCGGGATCTCCTGAATCAGCTCTTGGAACAAGCCCAAGTCCAGCCCCGTTCCGAACGGGTACTGGCGGAGGTAGCCCGACTGCGCATCCGTTACCAAGGCTTTCCAGGGGCACGGGACATCCAGCGGGATTTGAATGGGATCCTACAGCAGTGGGGCATGAGCGAAGAAGAGCTGTTTGCCCAAACTCGCGCTATTCATGAGCGGGGCCAGGTGTATGACCGCAGCTTTAGCAAGCGAGATGACTGGGCTTGAGATTCAGTTGAGATTCAGATATTTGAAGCCTGGGATCCTTGCTGCCGACCAAGAGTGTCCTAAGAACTATGCAACTGCTCGGCAAAAATGGAATCCAACGGTACATCCAAAGCGGCAATGACCTTTGTCCAGAAATTCATAAAGCCGATTAACGCCGATAGCTCGACCAAATCTGCTTCTGACCAAATGGCTTTTAATTGGGCAAAGAAGCTCTCGGTGACCACCATACTAGGCACTGTCATCCGTTCGGCGTATTCAATCGCCAGTTTTTCTGCCTCGGTGTAGAGGGTGCTGGTGCGGGACTGGGCAACCGCCGCGATTTTGGCAGGGGTAGCGCCGTACTTCTGCGCCTGTAGGGTGTGGTAGGGCAGGCAGTAGTGCCGACAGCCATTGATCTGGGAGATGCGAATGCTGACTAGCTCTTTCAGTTCCTCGGAGAGGTTCGGATTTTCTGCATGGAGGGCACCGTAAAGGGTCATTACCGCGCGCATCAGTTGCGGCTTGTGAGCCATCACCTGTAGGGGGTTGAGGGCTGTGCCGTAGACTTTTTCTAGGCTTTCGTAAACTTTTTGGAGCTGCTTGTCAGCATCTTCTGGGGTGACAGGAGGGATCCGCATGGGCAATCAACACAATCGATTCAGGCATCCTTGACTTTAGCGCGTTTGGGGGATCCACCCAAGCCTTCTTGACTTGACTATCTTGGGAGTAGCCCTCCTTAGGGCCACCGGAGTTAATTGCAGAGTGGCCCAAGACAAGAGCATTCCACAGCCCAGTGAAGACGTCTGTGAAGAAGATGGATCAAGGATTGCTCAGGGATTGCTCAATGGCTTCCACCTGCTGCTGAGTGCCGCTGACGCTCTGGTTCAAGGTTTGCTGTAGCTGTTCTCGAGATTGATACACCTCCATCGGCGCACCCTGTGGGATCCCTTGCTGAGCCGCTTCCGGGCGGGTCTGTTCCGGCCTCGGTTCGGAACTGAAGGGGTTGCGATAGAGGCGGTTGACCACCAAAAAACCGACCAATACCACCGCTGTTACCACCAAAAGCCTGACCATATCAGGGATCCCTTGCGACCGTCTGGTTCTAGAATGCCCTGAAAGAGCGTGGGATGTCAGATGTCGGGTGAAGTAACGCAGCCCTTGCCGCAGCAGCCGTTGAGGGTGGGCATTGGCGGGCCAGTGGGATCCGGGAAAACGGCCTTGGTGGAAAAGCTCTGTTTAGCGCTACGGGATCCCTTGTCTTTGGCAGTGGTAACCAACGATATTTATACCCGCGAAGATGCCGAATTTTTGGTGCGGGCCAAGGCTCTAGCAGCAGAGCGGATTATCGGCGTCGAAACCGGCGGTTGCCCTCACACTGCGATTCGAGAAGATGCCTCTCTGAACTTGGATGCCATTCAGGAACTGGAGCGGCGCTTCTTGCAATTGGATTTGATCCTGGTGGAATCGGGAGGAGACAACCTGGCAGCCACCTTTAGCCCAGAACTGGTGGATGCCTGTGTTTACGTCATTGACGTGGCGGAAGGGGACAAAATTCCCCGCAAGGGAGGGCCAGGGATTACCCGCTCGGATCTGCTGGTGATCAACAAAATCGATCTGGCTCCCTATGTGGGAGCAGACTTAGGGGTGATGGAACGGGATACACGCCGTATGCGGGGAGACAAACCGTTTGTATTCACCAATTTGCGCACGGGTGAGGGACTGGATCAGATCATCAGTTGGCTAGAACGAGAGGTGTTGTTTCGCCCCCTCAGTGTCGGATCCCCTTCTTTTGGTCTCCTGTGAACTTCGGCAGCGCCACCCTAAAAACGGCTCGGCAGGGCCAGCACACCCGAGTTTGGCAATATTCTCAGGCCCCGTTGCAATGGTTGGGCGGGCCAAGCTTTGGCCCGTGGAGATCTCCTGGGGATCCGCCGGTTTACTACTTGCGCAACCCCAATGGCGGCCTGTTGGGAGGGGATCAGCATCGGATTCATATTGAAGTGGGAACTGCCTCCGCGCTGGAAATTCGCACCCAAGGGGCAACACGCCTACACCCCGGTGTGATTGAGCAACAGGTGCGAATCAATCTGGCCCCCAAGAGCGAACTGGTCTGGATTGCCCACCCGATCATCCCCGGGGCCGGGGCCGATTTCCGCCAGCAGGTACAGATTCAGTTGGCCCCAAGCGCCCGTTTGGCCTATGCCGAGATTTGGACCGCCGGACGACTGGCCATGGGGGAACTGTGGCAATTTAAGCGTCTGCACAATCACCTGCAGGTATGGGTGACCAACCGGCCCGAAACCCCTACCCTTTCGCCTCAACCGGACAAACTCCTGTGGCTGCAAGAACAGATGGATTTGTGCTTTCCCCACGAGCAGATTGCTTCTGGGTCGGTGCTTGGATCCCATTTGTGCTGGGGATCCCTGTATTTGCTGGGGGACTGGCCTGAGCCGGATTGGCCCACCGATGCAGAACACTGGCTGGTGAAGTCACCGGATCCGGTCTGTAAAGGATGGATTCTGCGGCAGGTAGGGTACCAAGCGGAAACCCTTTGGCAGAACTTTCGGCGGGTGGGGGCAGTTGGGCGTTCGGCTCGCTAGCTCAAAGCCAGGGGAATGGTAGTCTGGGGCAGGCCAATCTGAGGAGAGGGTTTGAAGCTGCGCCATGAAGTCTGCTCAACGGATCATTAAACGTTCCACCTTGAAGGGACGCAATCGCTGGATGCTCCTCTACGAGAAGGGAATGGCTCTGATCGCTCTGAGCAACTTGTGTTTGGTGCTCTTCGATATCAGCTACGTGCCTGGGCGAGACTTTTGGTTGCAGGGGCGGGTACAAATTTTTGGTGGGTTTGGCCCACCGATCCCCCTGCCGATTCTCTCCACCGAAACCAGTCGTTCCCCGGTAACTGATCTCTACGACCGAGTGAAAGGCATTGAGCCTAACCCAGAAACTGAACAGTATTTAGAACTGGTGGATGAACTGCGGCAGGTGACCCTGCGCTTCGGGGTGGAATCAGAACCTGCTCGACAGATTCTCTTTCAATTGCGGGCTCGCAGCAACGAACTCATTGATACCAACCCCTTTCAGGCGGCGGGCAAAACGGGTCAGTTGGCTCGCATCCTCAATCTGATGCGGGAGCACATGCAGGAAGAGTCTGCTCGGGCTGCTTTCTCTCGCTTTTGGACCCCTCAATATCTGGCCACTGTTGAGCCAGAAGATGGCATCGAATTTTTTCAGACTCAGCTTCGCCCCCTGTTTGAAACCAACTACTCCCGCCCAATTGGAGAGAGCGGTAACCCCGTTGATTTTTTCCCGGCGCTAGATTTTCCCTTTGTGCTGCTGTTTGGGCTGGAATTTTTGTTGCGGACGGTGGTGATTAGTCGCCGTTACACCGGGGTGAACTGGCTGGATGCTATGCTCTGGCGCTGGTACGATGCTCTGCTACTGATCCCCTTTTGGCGCTGGCTACGGGTGCTCCCGGTCACCATCCGGCTGGGACAATCGCAGTTAGTGGATCTGGAGCGGGTACGGGCACAGGTGAGCCAAGGCTTTGTTACCAATTTTGCTGAAGATCTGACGGAAGTGGTGGTGGTGCGGGTGATCAACCAAATTCAGGGATCCATTCAACGGGGATCTCTGCCCTTGCTTTCGGCAGCCAATACTCCCCGCGACTACATCGATATCAACAATATCAACGAGATCGAGGCAATTGCCAATATTCTGGTTCGGATTGTTCTCTACCGTGTTTTGCCGCAAGTGCAGCCGGATGTGGAACAACTGCTCCGCTACAACCTGGATAGCCTTCTCAAACAACTACCCGCCATCCAAACCCTGGAGCAGTTGCCCGGATTGGGATCCCTACCTTCTCAACTGACGCAGCGCCTAGCCAATGAGCTGACCACCACCACCTACCAAACTCTGACCGGCAGCTTTGAGGATCCTGTCGGTTCCAAACTCACAGCCCAACTGACACAACGGTTTGGGGAAGCTTTGGTGCGAGAACTGACCCAACAACATGCCCTGGAGGAGATTCGCTCACTGCTGGGAGACCTGCTGGAAGAGATCAAGATCAACTACGTAGAGCGGCTATCTCATGAGGATCTTGAGGACGTCATGGAGCAAACCCGTAAGCTGCGGCAAAAGGCCCAACAACTGGAGAAATCTCGCGGCAACTAGAGGGGACGGGATCCCGTTCCGGCCAGTTGACGAGGTTCTGCCGGTTCTGTAGTATATTAATCTTGCTCTGGGCGAGTGGCGAAACTGGTAGACGCACCGCACTCAAAATGCGGCGGGAAACCGTGTCGGTTCGAATCCGACCTTGCCCATAGTTCTTTCAGACAGATCTTCGTTCCGTAGAGCTTTCAGACTTTTCAGACAATTTTCAGACATTAGGAGTGATTTTACCTGGCCACTCAGGGCAAGGGGACATCTTTGATATTGGCCAGACCGATGAGCCTAGACTGGGATGTGGGCTAGTTCTGCCATCAAGCCCAAAAGGAAAGGTAGCTCTGAGGTGATCCAGCTTTTCAAGAAGGCTGGACTTACGCAAAAGTCATCCGAATAGTGGAATGACTTATGGAGTTTCTGGGATTGGAAGACAAAGTTCCTGACGCAACAACGGTATGGTTATTCCGATCCATAGCTCAAGGAGAGAAAACATCAATGCCACACTCCTACGTCATTCAGCACCTCACTCAAGAGGATGGAGCCTTGCTGGATGCCCTGCTGGTCACCTTCGGCAAGGCGTTTAACCAGATCGAGACCTATCTGCAAAAACGGCCCAGTGCTGACTACATGCGACGCCTATTGGGGAGTGACACCTTCATTGCGCTTGTGGCTGTGCAGGATGGAGCTGTGGTGGGAGGAATCGCCGCCTACGAATTGAAGAAGTTTGAGCAGGAGCGGAGTGAGATTTACATTTACGATTGGCGATTGCTAAAGAGCACAGACGCCAAGGTATTGCCACAGCCTTGATTCAGGAATTGAAGAAACTGGCGGCTGCCCGAGGAGCTTATATCATCTTTGTCCAAGCCGATACTGACCCTGAAGATGAAGCGGCAATTGCCTTGTATAGCAAGTTAGGAAAGAGAGAAAATGTCCTACATTTCGATATTCCGGTAGAGGGTGATGAAAACAACATCAACTCTGCATAAGATCTTGGATGGCATCTCGAATAAACACTTCATCTACCGGATTTTGATAGGGATTTCCCGCCCGATGTCCCCAGATGGAAGGGATCTCCTTGTAGAGGGCATTCGGGATCCGCTCCGCTTCCGCCTGACAATCGGCTGGGGTGAAATAGAGATCTGTCAGGCTGGGCATAACCAACGTGCGCGCTTGAATAGCACCAAGAGCCGCTTCATAGTTGCCCTTGTACACCGGGTTATCGCTGATGTCACAACGGATCCAAGTCTCGATCATCGACAGCAGATTGTGGGGATCCCGGCGGCGATAACTGGCCTCCCAAGCTTGGGTTAGATAGTCGTCCAAAGTGGCATAGCCTAGCCCTTCGTAGAGCTTTTGGTTAAAGAAGGGCTGCGAGGCTGCCCAGCTGGCGTAGATATGGGCAAAGGCGCGAAAACCTCGCTCGGGTACTCCCACAAATCGCTGCCCATTCCAGCTGGGATCCGCCGTTAGGGCCGAGCGCAAACTTTCCAGAAACACCCGATTGTGAACCGTGGTTTTGGCGGTGCCACAGAGGGCAGCAATTCGTTCCACCCGCTCTGGAAACAGGGCTCCCCAATGATAGGCTTGCTGTGCTCCCATCGACCAGCCGTAGATCAAGCGGATCCGCTCAACGCCCAAGTGCTGGGTGAGCAGGCTCTCTTGCAGACGCACATTGTCCCAGTGACTGAACCAAAACCCATCCTCTCGGAGGCCACAGGCGGCCTCATTACTCGGAGAGGTGGAAAGGCCATTGCCCAGCATATTGGGCATGACAATAAACCAGCGCTCCGGGTTGAGAATCCCATCCGGGCGGATCAACCAGTCGATGTCGGGGTGCTGCGCTCCGTAGGAGGTGGGGTAGAGGATGAGGTTATCTCGCCGGGGCGAGAGCTGACCATAGGTGGCATAAACAAGGGTAATCTGGGGCAGTCGGATCCCGCAGTGCAGCTCAAAATCCCTCTGGATCCAGGTATGGACGGTCATGCCTGAAATTGTTCAACCACCCGTTGATGTACCCGCACATACCCCTGCTCCAAATGGGTGAGATGGGGCTTAAGATGCTCGTGAGCCTTGGCCAAGGCGTAGAAAGGGATCGACGGATAGAGGTGATGCTCAGCGTGATAGGGCATATTCCACATCAAAAACCGAATTGGCCAAAGGGTAAGCGTGGTGCGGGTATTAGCAAGGGGATCCTCATCCTGACTACAGCCGGTGTGTTCCGCCAGCAAAATGAAGCGCAAAATTGGCTGCCCCACTGCCAAGGGCAACAGCCACCCCAGCACAAATCCGGGATACCCCGACAGGATCGACAGTAGGATGCCGAGGCCATACACCGCCAGTTGCCAGCGTACCGAACGGATCACCTCTGCCCGGGCCGACTCGGGAATGTAAGGATACCCCTGTAATTGCCCACTGGCCAAGCGAAAATAGCCCTTGACCTTGCCGACCCACCAGGTGATGCCGCTCAGCTCGATCAGATAGTCCCGCCCGTTTCGCGGCTTGGGATCCTCCAGTTCGGGATCCTTGCCCGGAATCTGGGTGTAGCGGTGGTGCCACTTGTGATAGCGGCGATAAAAGGTGCTGTTGTAGAACGACAGTAAACCTGCCAACCAAGCAACGGCATCATTGAGCTTGGGGCTGGCAAAGGCAGTACGGTGTACACATTCATGCAGAGCCGCAAACATCGTTGCCAAACTCACCCCGTACACCAGCAGTGCCGGCAGGGCAATCCAGGGGGATCCCATCTGAGTGAGCCACAGGGTACCACTCACCCCCATCACCGCCAGATGGCCCGCCAGTTGCAAAAGTCCGGCTTGGTTGGAGCGGATATTCAGCTGTTTGAGGCGCTCGACCGGGATCAAGCGCTGCGGATTTAGATGATTTAGATCTACATCAACCGGAGTTGCCCTGACCGACATAGGTGGCTCTCGTGAGCTGAGATGAATGAATGGAATCTACCAAACTTCAACGGCTGGTTGCCAGAACCAGTGAGCAGACTCGAAGGAGATCCCTTACCCATGACTACGGGGATCCGGTTGATCGGGCAGGATGGGAGAACTGCGATCCAACCCGGACACAGGGCCCTTTCCCGCCAAATCTAAGGGATCCCCTGAGGCTAGAGCCAGCAAATTGGCCTGTAAAACTGACTCCGGTTGCTCCCCAATCGCTGATCCCAGAGCTACGCCTTCCCGATCCAAAAACAGAAAATGAGGGATCCCGTTCACTCGATAGCGACTCAGTTCCGGTAACCATTTCGGATTGTCCACATTCAGCATGACAAAGTTAACCTGTTGGGCAAACTCCTCTTTCAGGCTAGCCAGCACCGGTGCCATCGATCGACAACTGGTACACCAATCGGCGTAAAACTCCACCAAAGACGGCTTGGCATTGGCCTGAGCTTCTTCGAGCGGCACACTTCGTTGCGCCAGAGCTTCCAGGCTGGTACTAGCACTCCGACTTTGATTGGCCAAAAAGAGTCCCGTTGCCAGAATCACTGCTGCTACAGCAATTAACCCATTGCGCAGTCGTTTTGCCCAGCTTTCGCTCATGCCTAGTTCCTCTTCTGATCTACAGGTACTGCTTCCAAGGCCAACTTTGCATCAAAACCAGGGATCCCTCACCTTTATCCCTCTGCCTTCACCGTTCTAGCATTCAACCCAAGCCTCCCCAGCCCCCAGCCCTCCAGGATCCAGACAGGCCCTATCTTAACAATGGTTCTGCTACAATCAGATTGTACGAATAAAAACATATTAAGAGTAAACAATGAATATCTTGCCCAGTCTGTTTATCTCTCATGGAGCCGCCACTTTACCTCTAGAATCTGGCTCTGTGGTGCAGTTCCTCCGAGAGTTGGGATCCCGTTTGCCCCAGCCCCGCGCTATCTTGGTCATTTCCGCCCACTGGGAAACGGCCATTCCCACCGTTAGTGCCGCCCCCCACCCCGCCACCATCCACGACTTTTACGGATTTCCCCCACAGCTTTACCAACTGCGCTACCCTGCTTCTGGCGATCCGGCTCTGGCTGCCTGCGTGAACCACCTACCGCAGCTTGGCTCCAGAAGCCATGCGTAATCATCCCCGCGACGAACATTTGCTGCCCCTCTTTGTGGCGGCTGGGGCAGGAGGAACTCCAGATGCCTGGCAACAGATCTTCCAGGGGTATACCTACGGAGTGCTGAGCATGGCGGCTTTTCAGTTTGGGTGAGCTCCATTGAGCTTTGTTCGGGATGGGGCCATACCTTCGACACAAGGGGGAAGGATAAAGCCAGGGATCCCTACTGGAGGAGAGGGCCTTGTAAGCGATAATGGGTGCGGCGTTTGCTCTAATGGCTCAGCGATGCGCATCTCTTTGAAGTGGTTGCGAGAACTGGTAGATTTTGAACTTGAACCGGAAGAATTGGGGGAAGCCCTAACCCTGGTGGGATTTGAGGTGGAAGACATCGAAGATCGCCGCACTTGGGCCGATGGGGTCGTGCTGGGCAAGATTCTCAAAGCAGAGCCTCATCCCAACGCTGACAAACTGCAGATTTGCCAAGTGGATCTGGGGGCCAAACAGCCTGTCACCATTGTCTGTGGAGCCGCCAATGCCCGCGCTGGGATCCTCGTTGCCGTTGCCACCCCCGGCACCCATTTGCCTGCTATCCACCTCACCATCGAAAAAGCGGAAAAGCGCGGCGTCACCTCTGCGGGTATGATCTGCTCCTTGTCTGAGTTAGGACTCGAGAAAACCTCGGAAGGGATCCACGAATTTCCACCCAACCTTGATCTACACGCTTCCCCTTTGGGATCCGATGTGCGCCCTTTGCTCGGCTTGGATGATGTGGTTTTGGATCTCACCTCAACCGCCAACCGTGCCGATGCCCTGAGCATGGTAGGAATTGCCCGCGAAGTGGCTGCTCTCACCCGCAACCCCCTGCACCTACCCCCTATCCCCGATCTCAGCGCCAAATCTATCGCCGGCCTCAACCTGCAGATTACCGATGCCAAAGCCTGCCCCGCCTACAGCGGTGTGTTGATTGAAGGGGTGAGCATTGGCCCTTCTCCCGATTGGCTGAAGCACCGTCTGGCTGCCGCTGGCACGCGCTCCATCAACAATGTAGTGGATATTACCAATTTGATCCTGCTGGAGTGGGGACAACCGCTACACGCCTTCGATTGGGATCGTCTGCTTGGGGTGATGGGAAAACCGAAGAAACCCACCATCGGGGTGCGCCTCGCCCAAGCTGGAGAAACCCTAAAAACCTTGGATGGCCAAACCCGTACCTTACAGGCGGAAAGCCATCTGATCACCGCCGCCGACAAACCTGTAGCCCTAGCGGGGGTGATGGGGGGTGAAGAAACCGAGGTCAACCCGGAAACCACCTCCATTTTTCTAGAAGCTGCCCTTTTCGACCCCGTGGTGACGCGGCGCTCCGCCCGTTCGCAATCCTTACGTACCGAGGCTTCTGCTCGTTATGAACGGGGAGTCAATTTTGCCAGCCTGGATCAGGCCCGGGATCGGGCGGTGCAGTTGATCCTGGAATGGGCCGGAGGAAAAGTCACTGGTCTTACCTCCTTTGACCAACGCCCCTCCTTGGAGCGCAGCCTAGAACTGCGACTGTCTCGGTTGATCGATGTGTTGGGGGATGATGTGCGGGTGGCAGATGTGGAAGAAATCTTGCCTGCCTTGGGCTTTCAGCTGTCCCCCTGTGTGCCGCTGAGCAAACCCAGTGTAAAATCTGCTGCTCCCGAAACCGAAACGGCAACCGTGGCTCGTTGTGTCTGGCAGGTCAACGTTCCTCCCTATCGTCTGCGGGATATCGAACGGGAGATTGACTTGATCGAAGAGTTTGCCCGTCTCTACGGCTACGACCGCTTCTCGGAAACCCTGCCCCCGGAACCTCAGGTGGGATCCCTTTCGGTGCGGGAATCCCTGACTCGCCAGATTCGGGAGGTATTGCGGGGTATTGGCCTGACGGAACTTTATCACATTTCTCTGTGCCCGGCAGATGCGGCAGAGAACAGTACATTGGTGACCATTGCCAACCCCCTCTCGCCAGAATATTCAGCTGTACGGGATGCCCTCCTACCCGGTTTGGTGGAAGCCTTCCGCTTCAATTGGGATCAAGGTAATGGCCCGCTGCAGGCTTTTGAAATCGGTCGGGTCTTTGCCCGTGCCCTTCCCCCGAGCACTCATCCCTACCTAGAAGCGGATCACATTGGCGGCATTTTGGGTGGGGATCCCAACCCCAACGACTGGCAGCACCACAACCGACCGATGGACTGGTTCGGGGCCAAAGGGCTGTTGGTCTCAGCTCTAGAACGGTTGGGATTTAACCCGGAGTTTCGCGTTGACTCTGCTGCCCAGCAGTCGCCGCAGTTGCATCCCGGTCGTCAAGCCAGCCTGTGGATCAAGGGATCCCGGATCGGCCAATTTGGGCAGTTGCACCCCCACCTTTGCCAAGAAAAAGGTCTGCCGGATCACGTGTATGGATTTGAGCTGGAGCTGGATCCCTTGCTAGAAGGCATGGAGAAGCGGGGCATCGTGCAATTTCTGCCCTTCTCGTCTTTTCCTGCTTCGGATCGGGATATCGCCTTTTTTGCCCCAGTTGCTCTTTCTGTGGGTGAATTGGAACAGGTCATTCGCCAGGCTGGAGGAGAGCTGCTCCAGTCGGTGCAATTGTTTGATGAGTATCGTGGCCAGGGGGTGCCTGAAGGTCAGCGCAGCCTAGCGTTCCGTTTGGTATATCGTGCTCCGGATCGCACCCTCACTGACGCTGAAGTGGAAACCGCCCAAAGCCAGGTGAGAACCCAATTGGAAAAACAATTCCAGGTCACCTTACGAAGTTAGATCCCCTCAGTTTTGTCAAGGGATCCCTTTTGGCAAACTCACTTGAGGCTAACCCCTAACGTAATTTACATCACAGCTCAGTCTTGATCCGCATCACTTCGATTCTCTCTTGCAGTTTTTATCGTAAGGACATGCGCTGAGGAAAGGCGCACTCCCCCCACAACCTCAAGGAGAAGTGATCATGGCTAACAATAACAAGAAGGCTTGGGATTCTGCTGAAGAACTGCGTCCTGCTGGCCTAAACCAAGATGAATTAACGAATGAGGAACTGGAAACTGTAGCCGGTGGATGGTGCGGGAATGACCTCCGTCCTCGCTTCCCCATCCCTATGCCGGGGCC
>JAUQVI010000029.1:0-18456 GCA_039794885.1 Thermostichus sp. DG02_5_bins_236 | reverse complement strand
GGCTGGTAGAAGGGAGACCTGCCGCGACATCACAATCGGGGTGAAGACGCTGCTTTCCAACTGTTGGATCAAAACATACAAACCCAGGACAGCCAAAGATTTCCAGGGAGCATCCGTCAGGGCCACCAGCATCGGGGCCACCACACTCAGCGTCGGGCCGATATTGGGGATAAAGTTAAATACCCCCGCCAGCACGGCATTGGCCAGGATCAGGGGTACCCCCAAAATCCACAGCCCGATCCCACTCAGCAACATCACCAAGGTACTGGTGAGCATGATCCCCATCAGCCAACCCCGCAGTGCCAACTCGCAGCGCTTGAGAATGTAGCGGATGCGGGGCCGATAAAAGGCGGGAAACACCGACACAAAGGCGCGATTATAGGCTTGGGGATCCACCAACAACAAAATGGTGAGGATGATTACAAACAGCAGATTGATCAGGGTGGCGAAGAAGGCTGTAAACGACTGGGAGAAAAAGTCTCGCGCCTGCCGTACCAACTCTGTTGCTTGGGGAACCAGGCTGTTGGCTAACTCCCGTAGAGTGGGCAACTCAATATCGGTGGGTAAGGAAAGAATAAAGTTCTCAATCAGCCGCTGCGCCTGGAAGATCCCGTCTGGCACCACATCGGTAAACAACCGCCCCAACTGATCCGCCAAGGGGGGCACTACAATTAACCCCACCAAGATCGTCCCCACTAAGACCGTTAGGCCGGTGATTGCAATCGAGGGGCCACGCCGAAAGCCATAGCGTTGCGGGATCTGGGCTAGAGTATCCAGTGCCACCGCCAACACGATTGCCCCGAACACCAACAAAGCAATCTGCCGAATCTGCCAGAGCAGAACCAGCAAACCTAGCAATGCCCCCAACCCCAACCACTGGGCGAATGTCACAGCTCAACCCAACTCCTCTGTTCGCCCTATCGTCGCATATTCGCGCCGAAAGGGGGGATGGCCTATCTAGGGATCCCTTTGTGACCTATTGTGTGTGTATTGCCTTTACCTCTTGGGACGTTGAGAAAGATAGGGATAAACACTGTCCCTACTTTCAGTTGACCCTTGGCTTTGGCCGCAAGGATTTTGATAAGGTTCCAGACAGCCTCCTTTTAAGCCTCTATGCGTGATCCCGTTCCTTTGGAAGCCGCTTTGGCCTTAGCCGATCTGACCGACGAAGTGCCTCTCCTTTCCGTGGGCGGAGTATCCGGTTACCTACAGTCTTTGCTGGGAGGGGATCCCTATCTGGTTCGCCTCTGGGTGACGGGGGAGGTCTCCAGTTGCAACCGCAGCCGCAATGGGCATCTTTTTCTCACCCTGACGGATCCGGAAACGGGCGACGCTTTGAGTGGGGTGATCTGGCAGAGTCAAGCAGCCAAGCTCAGCTTTTGGCCGGAAGTGGGGCAGCAGGTGATCGTGCTCGGGCAGGTGGGTATCTACAGCCGTAGCAGCCTCTATCGCATGGTCATTTGGCAAGTCTTACCGGCCGGAGCAGGGCTGCTGGCGCTCCGATTTCAACAACTCAAAGCCCGTCTTAGTGCCGAAGGGCTATTCGACAATCAACGGCCCCTACCTGCACACCCACAATGCATTGCCGTGGTCAGTTCGCCTCATGCCGCCGGTTGGGGAGATATTCAGCGCACCTTGAACCATCGCTACCCAGGCTTACGGGTGCTGTTTTCCTCAGCGCAAGTACAGGGGGAGGCTGCGCCTGAGTCGATTGTGCGAGCCATTCAACGGATAGAACAGGATGGACGGGCAGAAGTGCTCTTGGTGGCGCGGGGCGGAGGAGCCAGTGAGGATCTAGCCTGTTTTAACGATGAACGGGTGGTGCGGGCGATTGCCGAATGTCGGATCCCGGTGATCACAGGCATCGGCCACCAACGGGATGAAACCCTGGCGGATTATGCGGCGGACTATGCGGCCCATACCCCTACCGCAGCTGCTGAGCGAATCGTGCCGGATCTGGAGGAATTGCTCCGTCAGCTCTACCAGCTGCGGCAAACCTTAATCGATCGCATCAGCCAAGCGCTCCATAGAGCTCAGCAGCACCTCAACCACACCCAGCAGCATCTGGCTCTTGTTCATCCAGAACGGCTGCTCCAAGCGGCCCAAGACCACCTGGGTCAACAGCGCCAACGGCTGATCCAATCCGTACAGCATCATCTCCATCAGCAACAACAGCAGCAACAGGCCCTGCAGCAGCACCTGCAAGCCCTTGACCCAGAAGCTGTGCTCAGACGAGGCTACGCGCTGGTGCGGGATGAACAGGGATCCCTGATCCGCACCCATCATCTGCCACCCCAGACCCGCCTGGTGATACAACTGGCCTCGGGACATCTACGGGTACAGGTACAGGGGGAAGAAAAGCATGAAACAGCGTAAAAGTAAGGATCCCTGGCGTTATGAAGCAGCGATCGCCGAAGTGGAAACCCTGATCGATCAGATTGAATCGGGGGATCTGGATTTGGCGGAAGTGGTGGAACGCTTTCAGCAGGCTGCCCAAACCTTGAAAACCTGTGAAGACTTTTTACAGGAAAAGCGTCAACAGGTGGAAATTATTACTGAGCAACTGGATGAAGCAGATCAGATAGAGGATCTGGAGGAGTTTTAGGGATCCCTGCTCTAGTCTCGATCCTACGGATTTCCCCATTCCCCCCAAATGTTCCGATTCTGATTCCCTGATTTTTTCCCGAGAGGCTGACTCGAATATGTCCGCGAAGATCCTGGATGGCAAGGCCCTAGCGGCTCGCCTGCAAACCAAGATGGCAGAACAGGTCCAAGCCTGGATACCGCAGGTGGGTCGTCCGCCGGGTTTGGCGGTGTTGCGGGTTGGGGAGGATCCCGCTAGTGCTGCTTATGTCCGGGGAAAGGAGCGGGCCTGTGAGCGAGTAGGTATGGCCTCCTTTGGTCAGCACTTTCCTGCCCAGTCATCCCCTTCTCTGTTGCTGGATACCATCCACCGGCTGAATCAGGATGAACGCGTGGACGGGATCCTGGTCCAGCTACCGCTACCCCCCGGCTGGGATCCAATTCCACCCCTTTTGGCCATTGACCCTGATAAGGATGTGGATGGGCTGCACCCGATGAACCTGGGGCGACTGCTGCGGGGGGAGCCGGGCTTGCAAAGTTGTACGCCTCTGGGGGTGATGCACCTATTACAAACAGAAGGGATCCCGCTATCCGGCAAGCAGGCTGCCGTGGTGGGGCGGAGCATTCTGGTGGGCAAGCCCTTGAGCTTAATGTTGTTGGCTGCCGATGCCACCGTCACCCTGGCCCATTCTCGTACCCCCGATTTGGCGGAGGTGACCCGTCGTGCCGACCTTGTGGTGATGGCGGTGGGTAAACCCCATTTGCTCTCTGCCGACATGGTCAAACCGGGAGCAGTGGTTATCGACGTCGGCATCAACCGCACCCTCACCCCCTCAGGAGCCAGCCAATTGGTGGGTGATGTGCGCTATGAGGAGGTGAAGGAGGTGGCCTCTGCCATTACCCCTGTACCGGGGGGTGTAGGACCAATGACAGTAACCATGCTGCTGCACAATACCCTTGAGAGTTACCGCCTGCGCAATTGCCGATAGACTCTCTCCAGATTGCTCCAGATTGTCCCGCTGAACACAAACAGTATTGGGCAGGATCAACCAATACAGATTGGAGATCCCTCTCCCAAGGGGAGAAGGATTGAGGGTTAGGCTAAACATTGAAACTCAAACAGAAGGGATCCTGCGACCGGCAAGACTCTCAGAGGAAGGCAAGTAAAATGAAAAAATATGCTTTGGCAACTGTGGCAAATGCAACTCAAGTTTCAGGGGCTTTTCCCATAAGAGTGCATTTAGGACTGTATTTGAATCATCTTTGGAAGTATCAAAAGGTATTTTGATTTGTGTGCTAATCTGGCTGCTATTCTGATTATTTACATTTACGCCCTCAATGATAAAGCACAGTCTCATTTTTCTCTCTTCTCAGCAAAAGCGGTGGCTGTAAAAGTTTGTATCCAGTGATCTGGAGAAGAACCGTATTATCCTTCATCCTGTTTCTTCATCCTGTGCATCCTTGCCAAGGACATCTGCGAGAGACATGAGTTAGACTAAGAAATGTTGAAT
The DNA here is from genome assembly GCA_039794885.1 of Thermostichus sp. DG02_5_bins_236. Classification (GTDB taxonomy): domain Bacteria; phylum Cyanobacteriota; class Cyanobacteriia; order Thermostichales; family Thermostichaceae; genus Thermostichus. The sequence continues at coordinate 14,362 of JAUQVI010000029.1, read as the reverse complement.
AAATATATCGGATTGTCTCTATGGTGCTCTTTGGATTTGGCAAAAAGTCCTCCTTGCCTACAGAACGCGAGGCCCTGCCCGGACGTGCTGAGCCCATGTCGATTACCAACCGGCACTTTGTGAACGGCAATCCGCTGCACCCCCCCTTTCCAGAAGGGATGGAATGGGCCCTGTTTGGCATGGGCTGCTTCTGGGGGGCGGAGCGTAAGTTTTGGCAGGTTCCCGGCGTGTTTAGCACTTCTGTGGGTTATGCCGCCGGACTCACTCCCAATCCGACCTACCGGGAAGTGTGCAGCGGCCTCACAGGACACAATGAGGTGGTGCGGGTGATTTACGATCCGGCTCAAGTCAGCTACGAGCAGCTGTTGAAGGTGTTTTGGGAAAACCACGACCCCACTCAGGGGATGCGTCAAGGCAATGACGTCGGCACCCAGTACCGCTCTGGCATCTATGTTTACTCTCAGGCTCAGCGGGAATGGGCAGAAAAAACTCGGGATATCTATCAAGAGGCCCTGCGAGCCCAGGGTTACGGCAAGATCACCACAGAAATTCTGGATGCGCCTGAGTTTTACTACGCCGAAGACTACCATCAGCAGTACCTAGCCAAAAATCCGGGGGGCTACTGTGGCTTGGGCGGTACCAAGGTCTGTTTGCCAGAGGCGCTTACCGAGTCGGTATAAAAACTCAATCCATTCCCTTTCCTACAGAGTGTGGGGCGTAAGTCCATACATGCGAGAACCCCTGTATACCCGAATGAGAGTTGGGAGCCATTCACTACGGGGGAGGAATCCCTAGGTGGTAGGCATACAGCCGGCGCGGGGATACTTTGGCCCTGATCAACTGGCTACAGAGTCGGTTGCTCTCTCCTCCTCAACCGGCGGCATCTGGGGGACGTTCAGGTTCTGTGCCTGCTCATGACCGTACCCGTTGAGATGACCCAGGCATCCTCACACCCCATCTCCTTGCCTCCTATGGAGATGGGAAAATGGATCGCAAGGATGGTTCAGGTTTGGGAAGATGGGTCAGCGGCAGGGAAGCATTGAGGATTCCGGGATCCCTTGCCGGTTCTAGATGGAAGCCAACCCGTTTGCACAGACGACGCATGGCTTCATTCTCCGACAATACCTCCCCTGTTAGTCGCTCAAGTCCTTCCTGACGGGCCACTTCGATCAGATGGGTCAGCAAAGCGGTACCAATCCCCTGCCGCTGATGAGGATCCGGCACCAGCATGGCAAACTCCGCTTCTGGGATCCCATGTTTTTGGGTGAGGCGGCAGACCCCTAGGATGGTGGGCTCTGGCTCTAGCCGCTCTGCCACCAGAGCAATTTCTCGGTCATAGTCATTGAAACAGATGCGGGTGAGGCGCTCATGGTCAACACGGGCACTGTATTTCATCGCATGGAAATAACGGAGATAGACGCTCTCGTCGGAAACATGCTGGTGAAAAGCAATGATCAGGGGTTCATCTTCTGGGCGAATCGGGCGAATGGTGATGCCATCCCGGAAGGGCCAGGTGTATTGCATCGGGTAAGGCCGAATCGCTAATGGCACCTGGGGATCCTGCTCCGATCGCAAAATGACGCGGGCATCGAGAGCCAACAAACCATCGGGTGAGGCCAACAGCGGGTTGATGTCAATTTCTTTGATGCGAGGTTGTTCGGCCACCAATTGGCTGAAGCGCACCAAAAGTTGCTCTAGGGCCTCTAAATCCACCGCTTTGCGGCCCCGTACCCCCTTGAGGGCCTTGTAGATAAGGGTATTCTCCATCATGCGTCGGGCCAGGGTGGTATTGAGGGGGGGCAGGCCAATGGAGCGATCTTGAAACACCTCCACCAATTGGCCACCACTGCCAAACACCAGTACCGGGCCAAATTGCGGATCTTGACTGCTGCCCAGGATTAACTCATAACCATCGGTGCGGATCATGGGCTGCACCGTCACCCCTTGGAAATGGTTTAGCCCTGCTTTTTCGCTGACATTGGTTTGAATTTGCTGATAGGCTCGGCGCACTGCCTCGGCATCCGGTAGATTCAGCTGTACCCCACCCACATCGGTTTTATGGGTCAGAGTATGGGAGTAGAGCTTGAGCACCACCGGATACCCCATGCCTTCGGCAGCTCGTACAGCGGCTTCAGGGCTATCCGCCACCAGGGTGGGCACCACCGGGATCCCATAAGCGGCTAGGATCCCTTTGGATTCGGCTTCAGTCAGAAGGGTGCGTTGTTCCACCTGCCCCTGCTGCAGGATTTGTTCCACCTTGTCCCGCTCGATCTGTTCGTGAGTGGCCAGGGTGGGGGTTTCGTAGAGGGCTTTGAGGCTATAGCTGAACCGCCAGAGATGGCTGAACACACGAGCTGCCTGATCCGGGTAGCGATAGGTGGGGATCCCGGCTTGATTGAGAATTGCTTCCCCTGCATCCACTTGGCTCCCTCCCATCCAACTGGCCAAAATCGGTTGCCGGGATCCGCTGTTGCGCCAGGTCTCCACCACTTGGGTGGCTGTGAGGGTGGGATCCGTCATCGCTTGTGGGGTGAGGATGAGCAGACAACCCTGACTGTTGGGATCTTGCAACACCACTTGCAAGGTTTGGGCAAAACGCTCTGGCTCCGCATCCCCCAAAATGTCGATGGGGTTGCCGTGGCTCCAGTGGGGGGGCAAGAAGCGGTTGAGGGCCTCGACTGTGGCAGAAGAGAGTTCCGTCAGGAATCCGCCGGCCCGAATCAAAGCATCGGTGGCCAGCACCCCCGGCCCGCCTGCATTGGTGATAATGCTGAGATGAGGCCCCTTGGGGCGGGGTTGTTTGGCCAGCACTTCGGCCATATCGAAGAGATCTTCAATGTGGTTGACCCGCAGCACACCACAACGGCGGAAGGCCGCATCCAGCACATCATCACTGCCGGTTAGGGATCCCGTATGGGAAGCCGCTGCCTGAGCCGCCGCCTGGGTACGACCGGCCTTGATCACGATGATCGGTTTGCTCAGGGCCACTTCGCGGGCTGCCGAGAGAAAAGAGCGGGCATCCCCGATGGATTCCATGTAGAGGACAATGCTGTGGGTATGGGGATCATCCCCCAGATAGTCGATCAAATCCCCCCAGCCCACATCCAGCATGGAGCCTAAGGAAATAAAGGCGCTAAAACCCACATTTTCTTGCCAGCTCCAATCTAAAATCGAGGTACACAAGGCCCCACTTTGGCTGATAAATCCGACATTGCCGGGACGGGCCATTTGGTTAGCAAAAGTCGCATTTAACCCCGTGTGCGGGTTTTGGATCCCTAGACAGTTGGGACCGATAAGGCGCAACTTTCCCTGGGCAATTTGCTTGATTTGCTGTTCCAGCTGAATCCCTGCTGCTCCTGTTTCCTTAAAGCCAGCCGAGAGGATAATCGCGCCTTTAACCCCAACTTCAACACACTCTTGCACAACAGCAGGCACCCCAGCCGCAGGAATGGCAATCACCGCCAGATCCACCGGCTCAGGTAAGGATGTAATCCGGTCATAGGCTCGGATCCCCAGGACATTGTGCCGTTTGGGATTGAGCGGATAAACCGTGCCCCCAAAGGGGCGGCTGATCAGGTTCCACAAAACCGTTCGCCCCACACTTCCCTCTCGTTCAGTAGCACCAATCACAGCCACCGAGCCAGGGGAAAAGATCGGATCGAGGGGATGGGATCCCGTTTTCCAGACATTAGTGATAGGGTCTGGGCAGTACAACATAAAGTTCTCCTTCACATCAGATGAGAGCCACAGACTCGCTCAGTTTTTAGAGTGAATGTCGCCCAAACTTCACTTCCTCAATTTGAACTGCCGGCAGCAAGGGATGGCCGAAGCGTAAGCAAAAACTCTGAGTCTGACCTGCCGGGATTCGCTAAGGGGGCTTTCCCTCTCTGGGATGGAAAATAAAAAATGGTCTTGAGGGCATGCTACCGCGACGGAACCTCGTCCTTTATCCACTCCATCGAGCACAGAGGAACCCCCTACTCGACCCAGACTTACGAAGTTAAAAAAGCTACACGCTCAAGCTAAAACCGGATCCTCCTGGTGGTAAAGGGCAGCATCCACCTTAAAGCCGCGATAGGCCAAAACGTACAACTCTTTCATATCCCGAATCAGCGGATAGCGGGGGTTAGCCCCGGTACATTGGTCATCAAAGGCTTGCTCCGCCATTGTTTCCAGATGATCGTAAAACTCCTGCTCACTTTCACTTAGGGTTTCCCGGATGGTTTTGGGGATGCCAACTTTTTGCTTGAGGTCTTCGATAGCATCGATGAGCCGCATCACTTTTTCGTCATCGGTGCTGCCCCCCAGTTGCAGGTGATCGGCAATCTCGGCATAGCGGTGCTTGGCGTTGGGATAGCGATATTGCGGGAAGATGGCCTGCTTGAAGGGAGCATCCGTGGCGTTGTAGCGGATGACATGACTGATCATCAAAGCATTGGCCAGCCCATGCGGCACATGGAAGGTGGAACCCAGTTTGTGGGCCAGCGAGTGGCACACCCCCAAAAAGGCATTGGCAAAGGCCATGCCGGCAATGGTGGCGGCGTAGTGAACCCGCTCACGGGCTTCTGGATCCTGGGCTCCCCGCTCATAAGCCCGTGGTAAATAGGTGAGTAACAGTTTGATTGCCTGCAGCGCCAGCCCATCGGTAAAGTCGCTGGCCATGATCGACACATAGCTCTCTAGGGCATGGGTGAGGGCATCAATGCCACCGTAGGCAGTTAGCCGCCTGGGCATATTTAAGGTCAAATCGGGATCCACAATCGCCATACTGGGGGTGAGGGCATAATCCGCCAGGGGATACTTGATCCCCACCCGGTCATCCGTAACCACTGCAAAGGGAGTTACTTCCGATCCCGTGCCGGAAGTGGTGGGGATGCAGATTAGCTGCGCCTTTTGCCCCAGAGCTGGCAGCTCGTAAACGCGCTTGCGGATGTCCATAAAGCGCATCGCCAGCCCCTCAAACTCCACCTGCGGCTGCTCATACATCAACCACATCACCTTGGCCGCATCCATCGGGGATCCCCCGCCAACAGCAATGATCACATCCGGCTGAAAATTGCGCAGTTGCTCCAGACCCCGATTGACGTTGCTAAGGGTGGGATCCGGCTCCACATCGTGATAAACATCCCAATTGACCTTGATCTCATCCAAAACGTGGGTGATTGGGTGCAACATGCCCAGATCAAATAGGGGCTTATCAGTAATCAAAAAGGCGCGTTTCTTCCCTTCCAACTCCCGCAAGGCTATGGGCAAACAGCCCGGCTTAAAATAAATCTTCGGCGGGATCCGGAACCAGAGCATGTTTTCCCGTCGTTGGGTGACGGTTTTCAGGTTGAGTAGGTGCTGCGGCCCCACATTTTCGGAAACTGAGTTGCCTCCCCAAGTGCCGCAGCCGAGGGTGAGGGAGGGATCCAACCTAAAGTTGTAGAGATCCCCAATCGCCCCCTGCGAGGAAGGTGTGTTAATCAGCACCCTTGCGGTTTGCAGAGCATTTTCAAAGTAGGCGATATCATCCCGATTGGCAGGATCCGTATAGAGCACCGAGGTATGACCTCGTCCGCCAAAATTGACCAGTTGTGAGGCAATCTCTACAGCAGCATGAAAATCATGGGTGCGATAAAGGGCCAACACCGGAGCTAATTTTTCATAAGAGAAGGGTTCCTCAATCCCAACGTTATCCACTTCCCCAATCAATACTTTGGATCCTTCGGGCACTTGGATCCCGGCCAAGTTTGCAATTGCCTCTACGGGCTGGCCTACTATACCGGCATTCAAACGGCCATCTTTGAGGATGATTTGTCGGACTGCGTCCGTTTGCTCTGGATTCAGGATGTAGGCGCCGCGATTCTGAAACTCGGCTTTCACCTGCTCATAAATGGCATCCACCACCACCACCGATTGCTCAGAGGCACAGATCATGCCGTTATCAAAGGTTTTGCTCAACAAAATCGAGCTGACCGCCATCGGAATATCGGCACTGGCATCGATCACCGCCGGGGTATTGCCCGCGCCGACCCCCAAGGAAGGATGCCCGGAGGAATAGGCGGCTTTGACCATGCCAGGGCCACCTGTAGCCAAGATCAATTTCACCTCAGGGTGCTGCATCAGGGCCTGAGAAAGTTCAACGGTGGGTTCATCAATCCAGCCAATCAAGCCTACAGGAGCACCGGCAGCCTCGGCGGCGGCTTTGACGATTTTGGCCGCAGCCACACTACAGCCTTTGGCCCTGGGGTGCGGCGAAAAGACAATGGCATTACGGGTTTTCAGGGCAATCAGGGCTTTGAAAATGGTGGTAGAGGTGGGGTTAGTTACAGGCACAATGCCGGCCAGGATCCCAATTGGCTCCGCAATTTTTTCGTAGCCAAAGCCTTCGTCGTGCTCGATGACCCCGCAGGTCTTTTCGTGTTTGTATTTGTTATAGATGTATTCGGAGGCAAAGTGATTTTTGATCACCTTGTCTTCGACGATGCCCATGCCAGTTTCTTGCACGGCTAGCTTGGCCAATGGGATCCGTTCATTATTGGCCGCCAAGGCTGCCTTGCGGAAAACCTGATCCACCTGTTCTTGGGTGAAAGAGGCATACTGAGTTTGGGCGGCCTTGACCTGTTGGATTAAGGTTTCGAGTTCAGCTAGATTCGTGACTGGCATGGATGGATCCCTCCAAAGCTATTTAGCAACTACGAACACAATTACAAATACAAAATCCTAATCATTACAGTGGAGTTGAAGTGGTGATCTCATCTCTAGACCCCAGCAGGAACTTGAATCTCGGTGATCAAGGTTGGATTGTGAGTCAGGGTATTGTGAATGATGCAGGCATCGACGGCTTTCTCCAAGCCCTTTTGGTGCCGTTCATCAAGTGGGATCCCAGTTTTAACTTGAATGCAAATATTGTCTAGGCGAGTGGGATTCAAGACTTTTTCTGCCGTCACCACCACATCCAACCCACTGGGATCCAACTGTCGCGCCTCCAGATATTTCACCGCATAAAACCCGACACAAGCTCCTAACGAAGCCAAGAACCATTCCGGCGGAGTCATGCCGCCATCTTGGCCATGGTTATCGAGGGGTTGATCGCTCAAGATGCGATGGCCACGACTTTCGGCCTGAAATTTGACCCCATCTTGATAGGTGATGCGTACATCCATATCGAAACTCCTGTAGCTTGCTTCCGCGTAGCGGTAAACTTAACTAGCCCTAAGGCCCTGATCCCGAAATATCTGCACCACCTTGGTCACCTGTTCTGGTGAAGGTGGCTCCACATCCTTGAGTAGATAGGACAGACCTAACTGCTGCCATTTGTATTCCCCCATCTTGTGAAAGGGCAGCACCTCTACTCGTTCGACATTGGATAAAGTCGCTACAAACCGAGCTAGACCCTTCACATTTTCTTCGGGATCCGTCAGCCCGGGAACGAGCACAAAGCGAATCCAGGTAGGCTTATGAATTTGGGCCAAATATCTGGCAAATGTCAACGTTGGCTCCAATGGCACATGGGTGACTTCGCGATACAGATCTGGCAGAAAAGACTTAATGTCAAGTAACACCAAATCCGTAAGCTCTAACACAGATTTCGCCGCTTCAAGCTCCACAAAACCAGATGTATCCAAGGCTGTATGTAATCCTAATTCATGGCAGCGACGAAAAATCTCGGCGACAAAATTGGGCTGCATCAGGGGCTCCCCCCCAGTTACCGTAACACCCCCTTTCCGTAAATAGGGTTTGTACTTTCGCACCTCCGAAATCAACTCTTCGACAGTTACTGCTTTCCCTTCATGGGGATCCCGACAATCGGGGTTGTGGCAATACTGACAGCGCAATGGGCACCCCTGAGTGAAAATCACAAAGCGGATCCCAGGGCCATCGACAGTGCCACAGGTCTCGATAGAGTGAATCTGTCCCGTAATTGGAGCAAGGGTGTTGATCACAGTGTCCATACTTTCATCCTGGATTGCTTTTTGAAAACATCAACCGATCTTGAGGTTTTCTTTCGAATTGATATTCTTGTGTTAAATCCAATACGGTTTTTTGTTTTTCTTTAGAAAAGCAATTTTGGGTAATTCCAGGCGATCTAAATTGACGTGTCATGCATGCGATGAACTCTGGGATCAAACTCTTTGGGAAAGTGGGTATAGGCATCAAAATCCGATTGATCCAGCAAAGTCTTTTCTAGGACTGCTCCCTGGAAATTACTGCCAAATAGCAGACATCCTCGCAAATCAGCTCCTGATAAGTTAGCGCCACTAAAATCAGCAAAACTAAGATCACACCCACGAAAATTGGCTCCCGTTAGGTTGGCTCCACTGAAATCGGTATAGCTCAGATCAGATCCCGCCAACTGGATCCCGCGTAGATCAGTGTATTGTAGTTCAATCTCCTGAAAATCTCGTCGTCCGGATGCATAGTGACTGACAAGATCTTCAACACGATAGGCAGTCATGGTCATAGAGCCTCCTCGATGAATTCATCAGGGATCCCCTTTTTTGACCCAGTTTCAGGGAAATGGCAGGGATCCCTGTTCGCTCAGCTAGATTCTCAACAGTGGTGATGGAATGTGCGATTGATAACATCCAGTTGTTGTTCACGGGTGAGCTTGATGAAGTTCACCGCATAGCCCGATACCCGAATGGTGAGCTGAGGGTACAGCTCTGGGTGATCCATGGCATCTAGCAGGGTCTCGCGGCTAAAGACATTCACATTCAGGTGAAAGCCGCCATCCTGCACATAGCCATCTAGGAGCCCCACCAAGTTGTCTACCCGCTCTGCTTCTGTGCGTCCCAAGGCCGCCGGTACAATCGAGAAGGTATTGGAAATGCCATCTTGAGCATCTGGGTAGGGCAGCTTGGCCACCGAAGCTAGAGAGGCCACCGCCCCCTGGGTATCCCGCCCGTGCATCGGATTGGCCCCCGGCGCAAAAGGCTGACCTGCCCGTCGTCCATCGGGGGTATTGCCCGTCTTTTTGCCATACACAACATTGGAGGTGATGGTAAGGATGGACTGGGTAGGCACAGCATTCCGATAGGTTTTGTGCTTGCGCAACTCTGCCATAAAGGTTTGCACCAGTTGCACCGCGAGTTGATCGGCTCGGTCGTCATTGTTGCCGTATTTGGGAAAGTCCCCGTCGATGGCATAATCCACCGCCAGACCCCGCTCATCCCGGATCACCCGCACCCGCGCGTGTTTGATGGCGGAGAGGGAATCCGCTACCACTGACAAACCGGCAATCCCGAAGGCCATGGTGCGCAGGATGTCCCGGTCGTGGAGGGCCATCTCGATGCGCTCATAGCAGTATTTGTCGTGCATGTAGTGGATGATGTTCATGGTGTTGACGTAGGTTTTCGCCAACCAAGCCATCATCTGCACCATGCGCGGCCAAACCTCGGCGTAGTCCAGCACCTCTGCGGTGATGGGGGCATAGGCCGGAGCCACCTGTACCCCTGATTTTTCATCTCTGCCGCCGTTGATGGCGTAGAGCAAACACTTGGCCAGATTGACCCGTGCCCCAAAGAACTGCATCTGCTTGCCGATGCGCATGGCAGAAACACAGCAGGCAATCCCGTAGTCATCCCCCCAGTAGGGCCGCATCAAGTCGTCATTTTCGTACTGGATGGAGCTGGTTTGAATGGAAACCTTGGCGCAGTAGCGTTTGAAGTTCTCCGGCAGCCGCTCTGACCACAGCACCGTCAGGTTCGGCTCGGGAGCAGGGCCGAGGGTGGTGAGGGTGTGCAGAACCCGGAAACTGGTTTGGGTCACCAGGGGGCGACCGTCAATGCCGATGCCACCAATGCACTCCGTCACCCAGGTGGGATCCCCGCTAAACAGCTCGTTGTAGTCAGGGGTGCGCAAAAACCGCACCATGCGCAGCTTCATCACAAAGTGATCGATCAGTTCCTGGGCTTCTGTTTCGGTGAGGATCCCGGCTTGCAGATCCCGCTGGATGTAGATATCCAAAAAGGTAGAAACCCGCCCCAAGGACATGGCCGCCCCATTTTGCTCCTTCACTGCCGCCAAATAGCCAAAATACAGCCATTGGATTGCTTCGCGGGCATTGCTTGCCGGACGAGCCAAATCAAACCCATAACGGGATCCCAGTTCTTTTAGCTCCGCCAAGGCCTTGATTTGCTCGGAGATCTCTTCCCGCAGACGAATGGTCTCTTCGTCCATGGTGTCTAGATCAAGGCTTTCTTTTTGGGCCTGCTTGTCCTCGATCAGCCGATCCACCCCGTAGAGAGCCACCCGCCGGTAATCCCCGATAATCCGTCCTCGCCCATAGGCATCCGGCAAACCGGTGATGATCCCGGAGCGGCGGCAGCGGCGCATCTCTTCGGTGTAAGCATCAAAAACCCCATCGTTGTGGGTTTTGCGATATTTCGTGAAAATCTCCTCGGTTTGGGGATCCAGTTTATAGCCGTAATCCTCCAGGGATCCCTGCACCACGCGAATGCCGCCGAAGGGCATGATGGCCCGTTTCAGGGGTTTGTCGGTTTGGAGCCCGACAATCTGCTCCAGATTCGAGTCGATGTAGCCAGGGGCATGGCTGGTGATGGTGGAGGGCACAGCCGTATCAACATCCAGGATGCCGCGCTCCCGCTCTTGCGCCATCAAGTTTTTGACTTTAGCCCACAGCTGCTCTGTGCGCTCGGTAGCTCCCATCAGAAAGGACTCATCGCCTGTGTAAGGAGTGACATTCCGCTGAATGAAATCTCTGACATCGATGCTGGTTTGCCAGGATCCTGGGACAAATGGCTTGGGAGCATCCTGTCCGGCTGTTTTATGTCCCTGAGGTCGTGATAGTACATCGACAACCATATCTGCTCTCCTAAGATTAGGTGCATTCAGTGCAAAGACAGAATCTATTCAGCCGAGAGCATGTGGATTGCAGTTGAGATTGGATTCAGGATGATTTAGCTGATATTTCTCAACAATTGTGTTGTTTTTTGCCCTTGGCTTTATTTTGTCTGTATGTCTCTATTCTAGAGCGGCTGCGAGAACCGGTACATTCGGTCAAAACCCATGAAGGAATCTGCAGAATTAATCCTGATTCGTTGGGAAATACAAAGAAAATGAGTTTTATGCCTTTTTCAACGCTCTCCCAAAGGCACACCGATCCAAGACCGTTGGCAAAACAGAGTTCTTGGATTTGTCGAGTGTGATCTTTTGTAAAAATGGGCTCAACAGCTCTGAACAGAATCTTTTGGATCGTCAAACTAAATTTTTAAGATTATCTTAAATTCTCCCCCTTTCTTCACACCGGGTTGGACACTCATCCCTATTCCCCTTCTTATGGGCTAGGTGTTGACGGGTTCTAAATGGAGATCTATGCCAAAGCGTAAGCGAGTCGGGATCCTCACCAGCGGCGGCGACTGTGGCGGCCTGAATGCAGTGACTCGGGCGGTGGTACGACGGGCACGGGACTATGACATGGAGGTCTATGGCATCAAGGATGCGACGGTAGGGCTGATGGCGCGTCCGGTGGAAGCTGAAATGCTGGATGTCAAGCGAGTATCTGGCATTTTGCGCTACGGCGGCACGATCCTGGGCACCGTCAACAAGGGTAATCCTTTTGCTTTTCCCATGCCCGATGGCAGCTTAGCGGATCGGTCTGCAGAAGTGATCGAGGGGTATCATCGGCTGGGGTTAGATGCCCTAATCGGAGTGGGCGGGGACGGTAGCTTGGCCATTCTGCGCAAATTGGCTATTCAAGGCAATTGGAACTTTGTCGGCGTACCCAAAACCATTGACAACGATGTCGGCGCTACGGAGTATTCGGTTGGGTTTAATACAGCTCTGAGTGTGGCGGTGGAGGCACTGGATCAACTGACCTACACTGCCATTAGCCACAGTCGGGTCATGGTGATGGAGGTGATGGGGCGAGATGCGGGTCACATTGCCATTAGTGCCGGCATTGCCGGTGGGGCCCACGTCATCTTGATCCCGGAGATTCCCTACACTTTGGAGAATGTCTGTAGAAAAATCATCGACCGCAAAGAGCGGGGCAATAACTTCAGCATTGTGGTGGTGGCTGAGGCGGTTAAAACCGAGTCCGGCGCACCGGTTACCTATACCAACAGCTTAGGGCAGTGTCTCTACGGCGGTATTGGTCAGTACATCGGCAATGAGATTGCCCTGCGCACCGGCATTGAAACTCGAGTGATGATCCTAGGCCACTTGCAGCGAGGGGGCACACCCTCACCTTTGGATCGGCTGCTGGGGGCGGCCTTTGGGGTAGCAGCGGTGGACTTGGTTGCCCGTGGGCAGTTTGACCACATGGTGGCTTGGCAAAATCGGCGGGTGGTGGCTGTCCCCTTGGCGGAGGCGGTGGCTCAATATCGAGGTGTGGAGGTGGATGGGGCTTTGGTGGCAACGGCGATGGGTCTGAATACGTATGTGGGTGAGGTGGGTAAGTTGGCCCCCAATCTCAGCCCTTTGCCCTAGCTAGGATCCCTCCGGCAAAAAAGAAACATGGGCAGAAACGATCTTCCAGCCAATATCGGGAAATCTGTACCACATCTGGCTTTGGCGGCCCAAACGCGGGATCCCGTTCACGGGGCGGCGAAACTCCAGGGTGACCGAGCCACAGTTTTCCCCAAACGTGACCACCTGCAAACGCAGCATCTCACGGGCCAAGTTCATGGCGGGGCGCTGTTTGCGAAAAGCCTCGATTTCTTCCCCTCCGTAGAGGTTTTCTCCGACTCCAAACCGCACCACCTGCGGCCCATCCCAAAATAGATGGGTCAGGGTAGGCACATCATTGCGGGTGAGGGCGGTTTCGTACTGTTGATAGAGTTCCGTTAGCTCTGCCACCACCTCGGGACGATTCACCACAGACATGGGTCAAACTCTTCACATCTCAACAAAGGCCTAGCCATCCTAAGGGGACAACAGTTTACGAAAGGTTCTTAGAGAACAGCAGGATCCCGACCTTTGGTTTAGAAGGTTGACCGGGATCCCTGAGGATTATGCACCCAGCAAAACCTGTAAAGAGCCCATATTGCAGTGATACACCTGGTGATGCTCAGCATACCCCTTCAGCTCCACCGCCTGTTGCAAGAAACAGGGAGCAGGCTGCCCCAGTTGTTTGACCAAGCAGGCATAGCTATCCTGACTGATGGCCAAATCAGCATTGAGGGCACGGGTGGAACTTTCGATGCGAAAGGCCAAATTGACCGTATCCCCAAGAGCGGTGTATTCCTGACGGGTGTTGTTGCCCACCTGACGTACAATTGCCGAACCGGTATTGACCCCAGCCCCCAAGCGAATCCGGGAAGGGAGCGGAAATTCGTGGTTCAGTTGCTCGGTCATCTGAAAGAGCGTTGCCAAGGCCCGCAGCACCGACTTCACATCTGGATTTACCTCCAGCTGGGCAGGTGCAAATGGGGGAGTATTGGCCTGAGGTGCATGAAACCAGACCGCCATAATCGCGTCGCCGATGTACTTATCGACGGTGCCGCCATGCTGCTGAATGATATCGCCGCCGCGCCGGAACCAATCCCCCATCACCTGGGAAAGTAGGCGTTCGTCCAGTTGCTGGGTGAGTTGCCCGTATCCGCGCACATCCACCACTGCCACCGAGATCAGCCAGCGGGTTTGCAAAACCAGCGTCTCGGATTGCTTGGATCCAGGTGAGGGGTTGGGCTCAGAACCGGCTAGGGATCCGCTGTGAAACTCCAGCTCCGATTGCCCGAGGGTGAGTTGATCCCCATCTTGAAGCAGGGTGGGAATACTGACACGACGATGGTTAACAAAAGATCCATTGCGGCTGCCCAGATCAATCAGATAGATGCTCTTGTCATCAAGGTATTGCAGCAGAGCATGTTGGCGAGAAACACTGGGATCCTTTAGGACAATGGCATTGTCTTCATCGCGGCCCAACGTCCAAGCCCTAGCCCCGGCCAAAATATGTTTCCTCTGGCCGCCATCGGGCTCTTTCAAAAGCACATAAGGAGCAGCAGTGGTGGCAGATTGGCTCATGATTAAGATACTCGTGGGCACGACCGCACCTTAATACAATACCTTGACCGCCTCAAGATGCGCCTCCTGTAGAGTTTCCGCAACCCCAGAGATACTCAGTGCGGGGTTGGCGGGGGACTGGCCCGACCAGTATGATTTTGTGTAGATACATTAAGGATGTATGGTGGAGCCTTCCCATCCGATTCCTGTAGAGCAGCAGCCACTACAACAGTACGAAGAGTTGCGGGAGGCTTTTCCCTTCTGCTGGCCGGTATTGGAATGGATCCCCTATCTCAAGCGGATCTTGGGGATTTGGGGAGTGGTGTTAATCTTAATTTCCCCGTTGGTTTGGGGCAGCTTTGCCGGAGATTGGGGCCATTTTGCCTCGGGATCCCTGTTGGGGGCCAATGCC
>JAUQVI010000028.1:0-18745 GCA_039794885.1 Thermostichus sp. DG02_5_bins_236 | reverse complement strand
ACATGTCTCTATATTAGCATAAACCCATCATTGCGATAAAGGCTTATCTGTCAGGATTCCTAGATAGTTTGTTCCTTCGCTTCGCTCAGTCACGCGGCTCTCATCCCGACGCTGACCGTTCCGGTACGGCGCGGGGCTTCCCGCCTAATAGCTAAATGCTGATCCATTGTCTCAACCCTCCTTCTGCTTTGACTAGGTGCATTAAGACACAGGGATCCTCCGATTCAACCGATCCAGCACCTGCAACTGCTGATAGAGCATCTCGATACGGGGCAGGTAGATCCCAGCCTGTTGGGCATAGCGCAGTGGATTGGCGAAAATCACTTGCAGCTCCAGGGGGCGCTTGCGTTCGTAGTCAATCTTCATGCTGGTCCGGTAAGGCGCCATCTTTTCGGTATTGGTCAGCATTTGTTCAATCACCGAGTCAGGAATCGAGCGCTGGCAGGCAGCCGCTCCCTCTACCACCTCCCTCATCAAGGTTTCGGCTAAGATCCGGGCCTCCGGATCCCGGATCATTTGCTGGGTGTTGGCATTGAAGACCACCGACAGGCCGTTGAAGGGAATGTTCCAAACCAGCTTTTGCCAGCGGGCCATCATCAAATCGGGAGAAAGGGAGGTGGGTATCCCAGCCCTTTGAAAATCCGCTTGAACCTGTTCCAGTCGGGGTGGGATCCCTTGGGCGGCATAGTCAGGGCCGTACTGGGCCAATAGGATCGAGCCATAGTCGAGGTGGTGAATATGACCAGGGCCAACCTTATTGGAGCTGATGAAACACAACCCTCCCATCACCTGCTCTGGGCCAACATACTCGGCAATCTCAGGCTCCACTCCCAGTCCATTTTGTAACAGAATCACCACGCCACCCTCCGCCAACACTGGTGGGATCAGGTGCGGTAAAAGAGCATTCTGGGTACCTTTCAAAGCAACGATCACCACTTCACAAGGGGGCATCTTCCCCACCGCTGCGTAGGCATTGACCTGCGGCAGATGAAAATCCCCCCAGCAGGACTGTACCCGCAACCCATGGTGGCGAACATGCTCGTAGTCACTGTGGAGCAAGAAATGGACCTCAAAACCGGCCTGTTGCAGCTTCGCCCCGTAAAACCCCCCCAGAGCACCTGTACCCAAGACAGCATAACGATGGGTTCCCGGCAGCAAGAACATGGTGAAGCAGTTCGGCAGGCTATCCCCAAAATACCCCACCCCGGAGCCTGATTTTGCCTAGCCAGCGGGATCTAAAGCACAGAGCAACACTCGTTCTTCTCCATCCGTTTCCAGTAGATGCACCCGCACAATTTGCTCCGGCTGCGTTGACAACTGTTGGCCACAGTAGTCCGGTTGAATGGGAAACTGCCGATGCCCACGGTCAATCAATACCGCCAGTCGTACCCGTTCCGGTCGTCCGAAATGGTTAAGGGCTTCCAAAGCCGCCCGAATTGTCCGTCCGCGAAAAATGACATCATCCACCAGCACCACCTCTTTGCCGGTCAGATCCCGCGGCATCTCACTCCGGTCTGGGGTGCGCAAGCCGCCACGGCCCAAATCATCCCGAAAGAAAGTAATGTCCAATTCCCCCACCTGGGGTGGGATCCCAAACCGAGTTGCCATCTGATCCCGCAACCGATAGGCCAAGGGAACCCCACGGGTGCGAATCCCGATCAAAGCCAGCCGTTCCAAGTGAGGATGATCCACCCCAATCTCGCTGGCTAGCTGATCGATTAACTTCGCCAAGTGGTCTGCATTGAGGATCTCAACTTTGGACATGGATCCCTACCATCCCCTCACCGACAGTGCTCTGCACCTCGCCCAGCGAGTCGCAGATTCAGCCCACAAAAAGCCAAGATAGCCCAATCTACAGGCGGGATCCCCATCCGGTAGGATAAAAGTAAGCTGCACAGTAATCAGCACCGTATCGATAGGTTAGGACTCCATGATGTCTGCTGCCCTGTCCGCGTCCTTTCTGGCAAGAACAGCTCCGTTAACCCGGCTCTTCCCGGGTATCTTGGTTTTCCTACTGATGATTGGCCTGTTGATGACCTTGTTGGGATCCCCAGCCCAGGCAGAAGACTACACCAAACGGGATCTGCAGGGGATGAGCTTTGCTGGGCAAGACCTAACCCGCTCCAAATTTCTCAAAGCCAACCTGCGCCAAAGCGATCTCAACCATGTCAAGGCTGCGGGGGTGAATTTATTTGGGGCCAACCTGAGCAAAGCCAATTTACAGGGGGCGGATCTGCGCAGCGCCACCTTGGATATGGCCAACTTGCAGGGGGCAGATTTGCGAGAAGCCCAACTTCAAGACAGCATGATGTGGCTAGCTCGGGTGGACGGGATCCAGATCGAAGGGGCGGACTTTACCAATGTGTTGGTTCGGCAAGATGCTCTCTCCATCCTCTGCGAACGGGCAACAGGCGTTAACCCCGTAACAGGGCGAGCCACCCGCGATACCCTCGAATGTGAGTGAACCCCCAAAACCACAAAAAAGGATCCCTACAAATGCTGGCAGGGATCCCTCTCATACTCAAATCAGCCTGAGGAACATTTAAGAGCTAGGGGCCGCTGCTTCTGAGCGAGCTGGTTTGCGCTGAAACTGACTTTTTAGGGAGTTCCAGGCCAAACGAGCCATGGACAACAGCCAGTTCCCTTCCAATTCTCTAAACAAATCCATATTCATCTTGAAGGCATAGTTGGCCTCCGCCACAATGCGGTCGATGGTGACTTGATCCAAACCCAAAGCATCCATCTGGGCCCGGTAACGCTGCTTGAACTTACCTTCGTGGGGAATTTGCTCAAAATCGTAAAAAGCTGTCCCCTCTCCTTCCGGTAAACCCATGGCCCGTCGGGCAATTTTCTTGAGAATTTGGCCACCAGAGAGATCGCCGATATAGCGAGTGTAGGCATGGGCCACCAGCAGCACCGGATCATTTTGGGCAATCTCCCGAATCCGATCCACATACACTTGGCAAGCGGGGGAAGGCTGTACGGTTGCACGCCAGTTTGAGCCGACGAAATAGGCCAAATCCTGTTCAATGCTGGACTTGCGCCACAGCTCCGGGTAGTAGAGTTTGCCCACCACCGGGTGCTGCCGCAGTTGCGTGAAGCTCTCTTCCAGAGCACCGTAGACAAAGTAAAAATTGCCCACATAACGGCTGTAGGCGGGCTTATCCACCACCCCTTTCAGAAAGCACTTAATAAAGCCAACGTTCTCCGCCATTGTGTGGGATTGCTTCGTGCCTTCCCGCAGTTGTGCCGACAAACTGGCATTCAAGCTCTGACTCACAAAACCCTCCTTGCAAACCAACTTTTATCCATCCGAACGGTTTCCTCAGCCTGAGAAGCTTTGTAAACCTATTCCTGTTCACTTCTCATCCTCAATTGCCTCCCCACCGCAGCGGGGCAGGGGGAATTCTCTCAATCCCCACATCAGAAACAGCGACAAATCGACACCTTAAAGAAGCCACCTTCGCCGACAGGCCCAGCTCGTCACTTCACCTTGCCAGCACTACCCCACGCTCCCAGATCCCTAATGATCCAAGATCGTGCGAACAGATGGTCAATGATTAGAATAATTCGCCTGAGTATGAATGGATATTAACAATCCTTAAGGCGCGAGACAGAACAGAGGCTCTCTCCCGCAGCAGGAAGCGGGATCCGAGGCGGTTCTGCGGGCATTTCGCGGATCCCAGGCGAGGGTGGCGGAAATGCCCTCTTCCTTTGTAACGTTCGTTGACGATCTTCGGAGAGGTTTCTATAATTGAAGACCTGACTGCAGCGCGACCCCTCCTAAGCAACGCATGACACAATTAGTGCAATTTCCTTCCGCTCCTACCTTTCCTGACCTGGTAGAGATTCAGCGGGAGAGTTTTTTATGGTTTTTGAGAGAAGGGTTTGAAGAGGAGCTCCTCAGCTTTTCCCCCATCGTTGACTATACCGGCAAGTTGGAATTGCATTTCCTACCGGATTTTCGTCTAGGGGATCCCTCCAAAGGCTACAAAATCAACCAGCCTCGCTATGACCCTGATGAGGCTAAGCGGCGAGATGCCACCTATCAAGCGCAACTGCGTGTGCCCACCCGCCTCATCAACAAAGAGACGGGCGAAATCAAGGACATGGACGTCTTCATCGGCGAGCTGCCCTTGATGACGGATCGGGGTACCTTCATCATCAACGGTGCCGAGCGGGTGATCGTCAACCAGATTGTCCGTAGCCCCGGTGTTTACTACAAGTCTGATTTGGACAAAAATGGTCGGCGCACCTACAGTGCCAGCCTCATTCCCAACCGGGGCGCTTGGCTGAAGTTTGAGACCGACAAAAATAGCTTGGTTTGGGTACGCATTGACAAAACCCGTAAGCTCTCGGCGGCTGTCCTGCTCAAAGCCCTCGGCCTCAGCGATTCCGAGATCTACGATGGCCTACGCCACCCCGAATATTTCCAAAAAACCATGGAAAAAGAGGGGCACTACAGCGAAGAAGAAGCCCTGATGGAGCTCTATCGCAAGTTGCGGCCCGGTGAACCGCCCACCGTCTCTGGGGGGCAGCAGTTGCTGGAGTCCCGCTTTTTTGACCCGAAACGCTACGACTTGGGCCGGGTTGGTCGCTACAAGCTGAACAAAAAGTTGAATTTAGCGGTGCCGGAAAATGTACGGGTGCTCACCATCCCCGACATCCTGGCGGTCATCGACTATCTGATTAACTTGGAGTACGACATCGGCCATGTGGACGACATCGACCACTTGGGTAACCGCCGTGTGCGCTCGGTGGGTGAGCTGCTGCAAAACCAAGTGCGGGTGGGCCTGAACCGTCTGGAGCGGATCATTCGCGAGCGGATGACGGTATCCGAGTCGGAAAATCTCACCCCGGCCTCTTTGGTGAACCCCAAGCCCTTGGTGGCGGCAATCAAGGAGTTTTTTGGCTCCAGCCAACTGTCCCAGTTTATGGATCAAACCAATCCCTTGGCGGAGCTGACCCACAAGCGGCGGCTCTCGGCGCTTGGCCCTGGTGGCTTGAGTCGGGAACGGGCCGGTTTTGCGGTGCGGGATATTCACCCCAGCCACTACGGTCGCATTTGTCCGATTGAAACTCCAGAAGGTCCCAATGCTGGGTTGATCGGATCCCTGGCCACCCATGCCCGGGTCAACCGCTACGGCTTTGTGGAAAGCCCCTACTACCGTGTTGAAAACGGTGTGGTGCGCAAGGACTTGGGGATGGTTTACCTCACCGCCGATGAGGAAGACGAGTACCGCGTAGCCCCTGGCGATGTACCCGTTGATCAAGAAGGCCGCATCATCGGGGATTTGGTGCCTGTACGCTATCGCCAGGAGTTCACCACCGCCCATCCCACGGAGGTGCACTACGTGCAAGTGGTGCCGGTACAGGTGATCTCGGTGGCCACCTCCTTGATTCCCTTCCTGGAACACGACGATGCCAACCGGGCTCTCATGGGGGCCAACATGCAGCGGCAAGCGGTGCCTTTACTCAAGCCGGATCGGCCCTACGTGGGTACAGGTTTGGAGGCCCAAGCAGCCCGAGATTCCGGCATGGTGGTGGTGTCCCGCACCAATGGTGTGGTGGTGGATGTTTGTGCCGACCAGGTGGTGGTTCGCCCTGAGGATGGTGGGGATCCCATTGTTTACCGTTTACAGAAGTACCAGCGCTCCAACCAAGATACCTGTTTGAATCAGCGTCCTTTGGTTAAAACCGGGGAGCGTGTGGTGGCTGGTCAGGTTTTGGCCGATGGCCCCGCCACAGAGGGGGGTGAACTGGCGTTGGGGCAAAATGTCCTGGTGGCCTACATGCCCTGGGAGGGCTACAACTATGAAGATGCCATCCTGATCAGCGAGCGGTTGGTGTACGACGATGTCTTTACCTCGGTACACATCGAAAAGCACGAGATCGAAGCCCGGCAAACCAAGCTAGGCCCGGAAGAGATCACCCGCGAGATCCCCAACGTTGGGGAAGATGCCCTGCGCAACCTGGATGAGAACGGTATTGTGCGCGTCGGTGCCTGGGTGGAATCTGGGGACATTCTGGTGGGTAAAGTCACCCCGAAAGGGGAATCGGATCAGCCGCCGGAAGAGCGCCTATTGCGGGCCATCTTCGGGGAAAAAGCACGCGATGTGCGGGACAACTCTCTGCGGGTGCCCAACGGTGAGCGGGGGCGGGTGGTGGATGTGCGCATCTTTACCCGTGAACAGGGGGATGAGCTACCGCCAGGGGCCAACATGGTGGTGCGGGTCTATATCGCCCTGAAACGCAAGATCCAGGTGGGAGATAAGATCGCCGGTCGCCACGGCAACAAAGGGATCATCTCCCGTATCTTGCCCGGTGAGGATATGCCCTACCTGGCGGATGGCACGCCGGTAGATGTAGTGCTGAACCCGCTGGGGGTGCCCTCTCGGATGAATGTGGGTCAGGTGTTTGAGTGTCTGCTGGGTTGGGCAGCCGAAAACTTGGGGGTGCGCTTCAAGTTGATGCCTTTCGATGAGATGCATGGATTGGAAGCCTCGCGCCTGACGGTAGAAGCCAAACTCAAGGAAGCCCAAGCAAAAACGGGGCGGGATTGGATCTTCAATTCGGAAGGAAAGCACCGCGGCAAAGTGCAGGTGTTCGACGGCCGCACGGGTGAACCTTTCGATCAGCCCGTCACGGTGGGCCGCGCCTATATGTTGAAGTTGGTGCACTTGGTGGACGACAAAATTCACGCCCGCTCCACCGGCCCCTACTCGTTGGTGACGCAGCAACCCCTTGGTGGGAAGGCTCAGCAGGGTGGACAGCGCTTTGGGGAAATGGAAGTGTGGGCTCTGGAGGCTTTCGGAGCCGCCTACATCCTGCAGGAGCTGCTCACCGTTAAGTCGGACGATATGGTCGGTCGCAACGAGGCTCTGAACGCCATTGTCAAAGGTAGGCCGATCCCTCGCCCCGGCACGCCGGAGTCCTTCAAGGTGTTGGTGCGGGAGTTGCAGTCCCTCTGCCTAGATGTGTCAGTACACAAGGTGGAGGTGGACAGCGATGGGCAAACCCGCGACGTGGAAGCGGATCTGATGACGGATGTGTCCAGTCGCCATACTCCCTCTCGGCCCACCTATGAATCTGTCACGTCAGATGATCTCTCCCCTGCGCCGGCGGCAGCCTTTGCCTTTGCCAGTCGTAGCCATGAGGACGAGGACGATGGAGAGGATGAGGATGACTTTTAATCGCATGTAAAGGGAGCGGGTCGGGATCCCGTCCCGCTCAGGGGTGGCATTGACCATCCCTACAAATCCATCAGATCAGGTGCAAGGGTCGCAGCAAGTCAGGAGCAAATCGCTATGGCGAGAATAGAGCAGCGTTTTGATTACGTCAAAATTGGGTTGGCCTCTCCCGACCGAATTATGGAGTGGGGACAGCGCACGCTACCCAATGGCCAATTGGTTGGGGAAGTCACCAAACCAGAGACTATTAACTACCGCACCCTCAAGCCGGAGATGGATGGCCTCTTTTGCGAGCGCATCTTCGGGCCAGCCAAAGATTGGGAATGCCACTGTGGCAAGTACAAACGGGTACGGCATCGCGGCATTGTCTGCGAGCGTTGCGGGGTGGAGGTAACCGAGTCACGGGTGCGTCGCCATCGCATGGGTTATATCAAGTTGGCGGCTCCTGTCACCCATGTTTGGTATTTGAAAGGGATCCCTAGCCACATTGCCACCTTATTGGATATGCCGCTGCGGGATGTGGAGCAGGTGGTTTATTTCAACGCCTACGTAGTGGTGGATCCAGGCAACGCCCAAAATCTCTCCTACAAGCAACTGCTCACAGAAGACCAATTCCTCGAAATCGAGGATCAAATGTACGAGGAGGGATCCGAGCTACAACTGCCGGATCACTGGGCGATGATTGGGGCGGAGGCGATCGAACGCCTGTTAATGGACATTGAGCTGGAAAAAGAAGCCGAGCAGTTGCGAGAAGAAATTGCCAGTGCTCGCGGCCAAAAACGGGCCCGTCTGATCAAACGGCTGCGGGTGATCGACAACTTCATTGCCACCGGATCCCGGCCTGAGTGGATGGTGTTGCAGGTAATCCCGGTGATCCCACCGGATTTGCGCCCGATGGTGCAGTTGGATGGGGGTCGTTTCGCCACCAGTGACCTGAATGATCTCTATCGCCGCGTCATTAACCGCAACAACCGTCTGGCTCGCCTGCAGGAGATTCTCGCCCCTGAGATCATCGTCCGTAACGAGAAGCGCATGTTGCAGGAGGCGGTGGATGCCCTGATCGACAATGGCCGTCGCGGACGCACTGTGGTGGGGGCCAACAACCGTCCCCTTAAGTCCTTATCAGACATCATCGAAGGCAAACAAGGTCGCTTCCGGCAAAACCTGCTGGGCAAACGGGTGGACTACTCAGGGCGCTCGGTAATTGTGGTCGGCCCCAGCTTGCGCATGAACCAATGCGGCTTGCCCAAGGAGATGGCGATTGAATTGTTTCAGCCCTTTGTCATCCACAAGCTGATCAAACGGGGTATTGTCAACAACATCAAAGCGGCCAAAAAGCTGATCCAAAGCAACGATCCCCAAATTTGGGATGTGCTGGAGGAGGTGATCGACGGCCACCCCGTGTTGCTCAACCGGGCCCCAACTTTGCACCGCCTCGGCATCCAAGCCTTTGAGCCGATTTTGGTGGAAGGTCGAGCCATTCAGCTGCACCCACTGGTGTGTCCTGCTTTTAACGCCGACTTTGACGGCGACCAAATGGCCGTACACGTTCCGCTCTCGCTGGAATCCCAAGCCGAGGCACGATTGCTGATGTTGGCCACCAACAACGTCCTCTCCCCCGCCACCGGCACCCCAATTATCACCCCCAGCCAGGATATGGTTTTGGGCTGCTACTATCTGACTGCCGACAACCCACAACAGCCCCTGAATGGGGAACGCTACTTCTCCAGTCTTGAGGATGCCCTGATCGCCTACGACCGCGGTGCTGTGGATCTACACGCCAAGGTTTGGGTACGCTACAACGGCCCGATGGAGCTGGGCAAAGGAGAAAAAGAGTCGGAGCCTGAGGTCACTGAAGAACCAGGCGGCATTCGCCTCAAGGTGACTAACTATCGCCGCATCCGCGAAGACCTAGACGGTAACATCCTCAGCCAATACATTCGCACCACTCCAGGCCGGATCATCTTCAACAAAATTGTGCAGGAAGCCCTTTCCACCTAATTGCAACCCCATTGTGCAGGACACGAAGGGCTCCCTTCTTCTGTCACTGCCTAGCCCTATTGCCACCATCACCCAGTCATCATCGAGGAATCATGAGCGAAAAAGGACGACCTTCTGCTGACCTGTTGCGACAGGCTGCTGACGGCAACACCACTCCGCCCGCCGTGCCCTTTCGCAATTATCAAATTGGTAAAAAAGAGCTGCGCAGCCTGATTGCCTGGTCCTTTGCCCGCTATGGCACCGCCCGCACTGCTCAGATGGCCGATGCCCTGAAGGTGATGGGTTTCAAGTATGCCACACAAGCGGCGGTTTCCATCAGCGTCGAAGATCTGCGCGTCCCCCCCAGTAAGCGGCAATTGTTGGCCCAGGCAGAAGCGGAAATTGAGGCAGCAACGGAGCGTTTTACCCGCGGTGAAATTACGGAAGTAGAGCGCTATCAGAAGGTCATCGACACCTGGAACCAAACCAACGACCAGATCAAAGACGAGCTGCTTAGCAACTTCAAGCAAAACGATCCCCTCAATTCCGTTTACATGATGGCCAACTCTGGGGCACGGGGAAATGTGTCTCAGGTGCGGCAGTTGGTGGGGATGCGTGGCCTGATGGCCAACCCACAGGGGGAAATCATCGACCTGCCCATTAAAACCAATTTCCGCGAGGGCCTGACGGTTACGGAATACATCATCTCCTCCTACGGTGCCCGCAAGGGCTTGGTGGATACCGCGTTGCGCACCGCCGACTCCGGCTACCTGACCCGTCGTTTGGTGGATGTGTCCCAGGATGTGATTGTGCGGGAAGCTGACTGCGGCACCGAACAGGGCATCCTGCTGGAATATCTAATGGACGGGGACAAGGTGGTGGTGTCTCTGGAAGACCGCCTGGTGGGACGTGTACTGGCACAGGATGTGCTACACCCTGAAACCCAAGCAGTGATCGCCCATCGCAACCAAGAGGTAAATCACGACCTGGCCAAAGCGATTGTCAATGCTGGTGTTCGTCAGGCAATGGTTCGTTCTCCCCTCACCTGTGAGGCCAACCGTTCCGTCTGTCGTCTCTGCTATGGTTGGAGCTTAGCCCATTCCCGCTTAGTGGATATGGGAGAAGCCGTGGGAATTATTGCTGCCCAATCCATTGGCGAGCCGGGCACCCAATTAACGATGCGCACCTTCCATACCGGAGGGGTGTTTACAGGGGAGGTAGCTCGGCAAATCCGTGCTCCCTTTGCGGGTGTGGTTCGCTTTCCCAAAAACCTACGTACCCGTCCCTTCCGCACCCGTCATGGGGATGATGCCCTGCAGGTGGAGGTGAACAACCAAATTACCCTTGAGGGATCCGATGGACGACGGGAAACTTTCGATGTCACTCAGGGATCCACTCTGCTGGTACGGGATGGAGGCAAGGTACAGGCTGACCAGATGATCGCGGAGGTATCGCTGGCCAAGGCCACCCGCAAGAGCACCGAAAAAGCGCAAAAAGAGGTGATTGCTGATCTGGCCGGAGAGATTCGCTTCGCCGATCTGCCCATCGAAGAAAAAACTGACCGCCAAGGTAACGTCACCTACACGGCCCAACGGCAGGGCTTGATTTGGGTGATGTCAGGCCAGGTGTACAACCTCCCCCCTGGAGCTGAACCTGTGGTGCAAAACGGGGATGCAGTGCAAGCGGGGGATGTGATCGCAGAAACCTCCATCAAAACCGAGCACGGCGGTATTGTACGACTGCCAGAGCGCACCGACAGCAAGAGTGGACGGGAAGTGGAGATCATCAACGCTTCTGTGGTTTTGCATGAGGCACGGGTGCGGGTAGAGTCCCACCAAAGTCGGGAACAGTTTTTGCTAGATACGGCAGGGGGGCAAACCTTCGTTCTCAAGGCAACCCCTGGCACGAAGGTGGGCAACGACGAAGTGGTGGCGGAGCTGATCGAAAGCGATTTCCGCACCCAAACCGGCGGCTTGGTCAAGTTTGCAGGCATTGAGGTGGCACGGCGGGGCAAGGCCAAACAGGGCTATGAGGTGATCCAGGGGGGCACGCTGCTGTGGATCCCGGAAGAAACCCACGAGGTCAACAAGGACATCTCGCTATTGAATGTGGAGGATGGCCAATTTGTAGAGGCAGGCACCGAGGTGGTAAAGGATATCTTCTGCCAAAATGCCGGCATCGTTGAGGTGATCCAAAAAAACGACATTCTACGGGAGATTGTTATCAAGCCGGGGGATCTCCATTTGGTAGAAAACCCCGCTGACCTAGAAGTGAAAAGTGGCACGTTGATCCAGCCAGGACAACAGGTGCTCAGTAGCATTGTTCCGGATCGATTGGTTTATCTGGAGCATGTGGAAACTCCGGAAGGACCGGGGTTGCTGCTGCGCCCAGTGCAGGAGTATGAAATTCCCGACCATCCTTCCGTGCCCAGCCAGGATTCCACCAGCGAGTCGGGCCGCTCGATTCGCCTACGGGCAGTACAGCGCATTCCCTTCAAGGATGGTGAACGTGTCCGGTCGGTGGGGGGAGTAGAACTGTTGCGTACCCAACTGGTGCTGGAGATCGACACTGATGCCCCGCAACTGAAGGCCGACATTGAGTTAATCCAGGATGAAGCGGATCCCGAGATTCGCCGCCTGCAACTGGTGATTCTGGAAACGCTGCTGCTGCGCCGCGATGTGGAAGCGGACCTGACTCAGGGCAGCACCCATACCCGACTGTTGGTCGGGGAAGGGGACAGTATCAGCACTGGATCCGTGATTGCCCGCACGGAAATTCAGGCAAAGAAGGCTGGGATTGTGCAAGGGATCCGCCAAGGGGCAGAAGTGGTGCGCCGGGTATTGGTGGTCACCGAAGAGGATCAGGTGACGGTGCCCTTCACGGGCAGTACTCTGCTGAAGGTGGGGGATCTGGTGCGAGCCGGGGATGAGATTGTTCCTGGGAGCCCGTTGCCGGAGTCGGGTCAAGTGATGCAGGTGGCGGAAGGACAACTGGTCTTGCGTATGGCACGGCCCTACCTGGTTTCCACCGGGGCCATTTTGCAGGTGGGGGATGGCGACTTGGTGCAACGGGGAGATTCTCTCGGTCTGCTGGTGTTTGAGCGAGCCAAAACTGGGGATATCATCCAGGGGCTGCCGCGGATTGAGGAGCTGTTGGAGGCTCGCAAGCCCAAGGAAATGTGTATTCTCGCCAAACGGCCCGGTACGATTCAACTGAGCTGGCGGGGGGAAGAGCCGGATCTGAAAATTATCGAGAGCGATGGCACGGTCACCGATTACCCGCTACTGCCCGGGCAAAATCTGATGGTGGCCGATGGACAGCCGGTGGAAGTGGGGGATCCCCTCACGGACGGCCCTGCTAACCCCCACGACATTCTGGAGAGCTATTACGAGTACCATCGCCAAAACTTAGGGGATGATCAAGCGGCTCGTTTGGCCTTGCGGGAGGTACAGCGCTTTTTTGTCAACGAGGTGCAGAATGTGTACCGCTCCCAAGGGGTGGAGATCTCCGACAAACACATCGAGGTTGTGGTGCGCCAAATGACCTCGAAGGTGCGGGTAGACGACAGTGGCGACACCATTCTGCTGCCGGGTGAGTTGGTGGAGCTGCGGGAAATCCAGCAGACCAATGCCACCATGGCCATTACCGGTGGGGCTCCAGCCAAGTACACCCCTGTTTTGCTCGGGATCACCAAGGCCAGTTTGAACACCGACAGCTTCATCTCGGCGGCCAGCTTCCAGGAAACCACCCGCGTCCTGACCGAGGCAGCCATCGAAGGCAAGTCGGACTGGTTGCGCGGCCTCAAAGAAAACGTGATCATTGGGCGCTTGATCCCAGCTGGTACCGGCTTTAGTACCTACGAAGAGATCGCTCCTGAACCGGAGCCCTACGAGGAAGAGGAAGAGTTGGTATTGCTGCCGGAGCTGCCACCGCGTCTGATCCTCGAGGATGACCAGCTGATCGACGACTCCACGCCTGCCTTCGATGAATTGGAGGAGGATGACGAGGACGAGTGATCCGCATCCCAGTGCTCGATCTTGGGACTGGCTTGCCCTAGAGGCTGAAATCATCGAGTGCCGTCGCTGCCCACGCTTGGTCAGTTGGCGAGAGGAGGTAGCAGCCCAAAAAGTGGCTCGCTTTCAGGAGCACTCCTACTGGGGGCGGCCCGTTCCTGGCTTTGGAGATCCGCAGGCGCGGTTGTGGGTAATTGGACTGGCACCGGCAGCCCATGGTGGCAATCGAACAGGGCGAGTATTTACCGGGGATCCAAGCGGCGACTGGTTATTTCGGGCTTTGCACCGAGCTGGCTTTGCCAATCAGCCCATCTCTACCCATCGACAGGATGGCCTTCAGCTCACGGATTGCTACATTTCGGCGGTGGTTCGTTGTGTTCCCCCGGCCAATCGCCCCACCGCCACAGAGGCCAAGACTTGTTTGCCCTACCTGAAGCAGGAGCTGAGTTTGCTCTCTCGGGTACAGGTCATCTTGGCCTTGGGCCACTTTGCCTTCCGGTACACTCTCCTTCTGCTCAACTTGCCCAAGCCTGGCCCCCATTTCGGCCATAACCAAGTTATCCCTCTTGCCCGGGGGCAGTATTTACTAACCTCCTACCATCCCAGCCAACGCAATACAGCCACCAAGTTGCTCACCGAAGACATGCTGGATGCCGTCTTTAGCCAGGCTAAGCAGTTACTGAGGAGAGCGCAACCATCACATTAACTGGGCAGCCAAGTCTCTAAACGATAGGCACTGTCCCAAAATAGCCATTCCAGACGGGAGGCAGTGACAAAGGCTGCTGTCATTCTGTCTTGCAGCATCACAGGGGTCTGCTGGGCAAGCGATTCAGTGATGTCGATGGCCTGCTGTACCACCTGGGCAAATTCTTCCCCAGCATAGGTATCGATCCACTGTTGATAGGGGTTGTTGGGTTGTGCCGTTCGGTAAATCTCGGATCCCACCTCTCGATAGATCCAAAAACAAGGCAGTACAGTAGCAATTGCTACCTCGTAAGGATCCAAAGCTGCCGCAGCCAACAGCGCTCGTGTATAAGCAAAACAAGCAGGGGTATAGGTGGTCTGGGGTTGGATTTCGTAGAGGCGAAAATAACTTTCGTGCAGGCTGCGTTCGGCCACAATCGCTCCGATGGCGAAGTTCAAAAAGCTCACCACCTGCTCAGCCCCTTCCGACCGGGCGGCAATCAGGCCCAAAGCACGGGCAAAATCTGTCAGGTAGAGCGCATCCTGTTGTAAATAAAATTGGAACCGTGCACGAGATAGGATCCCAGCGGCCAATTCCTGGTTAAAAGGATGGGCCAAAATCTGCTGATAAATCGGTTGAATGGCTTGCCAAAGGTGGGCAACAAAGGAATTGGACATGATGAAAAACAACTTTCACAGAGTTACAAGTTCTTAGGGATCCCTCCTCCAGCAACGGTATAAACTCTTGACTTTACCAAAGCCAATAGGGATCCCGGCAAACTCTAGTTTTTTAAGCTTCCGGCATCAGCGGTCGGAATCCATGCTTACGGGAAAGCTGCCCAATTAGATCTAGCTTTTCTAGGGTAATCAGATTGCGTCCCCAACTGAAATTGGTATGTAGACCCTCAAACTCCAAGAGCATTGACTCGGCAAAGCAGGCAAAAAGCTGACGAGCCGGATTGGCCACATTGAGAAACTGCATAATGTTCCATTCAATGTCGAGGGAGTGCTCCACCATGCCGCCATCAATCACATACACTCCCTGCCGTTGCAGGCTGGAAGCAATATTTTTCGGGTAACCGCCGTCGATGATCACGCAGGGATCCCGCAACACCTGCGGATTGAGAACCATGCCCTGATTCATACTTGCCACCCAAACAATGAAATCGGCCCGAGGGAGGGCATCTTCCACCGAACAGATCTCCCCCTGCTTGAGGTTGACCTGTAATTCTTCTAGCCGTTGTCGATCCCGCGCCACCAACAACAATTTGCCCAGCTGGGTATGGGCCGCCAACCATTGGCAGATGGCACTGCCAATATCCCCACTTGCCCCCACCACAGCTACTGTCGCCGCCGCCAAATCCATAACATAGCGTTGAGCGGCTGATTGCAACTGCTGACAGATGACGTAGGCGGTATGGGTGTTGCCGGTGGTGAACCGCTGTACTTCCAGGTCGATATTGCGGACTCGCCGCAGGCTATCGAGGCGAAAATTCTCGAAAATGATGCTGCTAAACCCTCCCAAGGCAGTGATGCTAAGTCCACGTCGTTGGGCCAAAGCCATCGCATTGAGGATTTTCCGACAAGCTGCTTTTACCCGTCCGCCTGCCAACATTTCTGGCAAGAAGCAGGATTCGACGTATTGTCCGTGGATCTTTTGGCCGGTGATGCTGGTGACAGTGATCTCATCCACGACCTGAGGGGGAGCCATGCACCAAAACTCAAGATCGCTGTCTGCATATTCTGGATAGCCCAGCTTGTCTGCCACCCGTTGTGCATGGGTAAGGCTGGTTAAGTGCCCAATCAGGCCGAACATAGAGGTTTACTCACTTGGATAATTCAATTCTTGGATCTCATCAGAGCACGACCATGCCCTGAGGGGTAGGCTTTTTTCTAGCTCTGGGCTAATCACCCAATCCTCTCGCCTCATGCCAAACAGGGCAACGGGGTCAATCGGTCACGCGGCTCGTAATCCCTGGGCCGAAAGGCGCATCACTTCGCGGGTACTAAAGCCGATATTCGCCAAAGCCTCACCGTAGGCAATCATAAAATCTTCCACGATGGCTTCCCGATCCATGTGAATGCCCTCCACATCTTCGTCCACCTGTTGCAGCATTTGCCAAACCAAGGGTAGGTTTTGCGCATTGGCCACTTCAATTTGGGCCTTAGCTTCGGTGAAGTGCTCTCCAAGCCAGCGTTCCCCAAAGTTCAGGTGGAGATACTCATCCTTGACCACCCCTTCGGTGATCTTGCGAGCAAAATCATCGGCGACCGGGATGTAGATGTTGTAGGCGGCAATGGCAAAGCACTCGATGATTAGAGACTGAATCACAAAGCAGGTCACCAAATCCCCAACTGCCGCTGCTTTTTGAAAGTTGTCGTGTAACGGGGAAAAGAAAGCGCGGGCAAACTCCATATCTGGCTCCACCTGAAGGTTTTTGCCACAGGATTGGAAGCCTTTCATGTGGCGCAATTCCATTTTCGCCAGTTTGCGCAACTCGTCTGCAGCATCGGGCAACATCTCTGCTAGCTTCAGGTAGTTGTCGTTGGCTTCCTGTTCCCCTTCAATGACAATGCCGTTGATGCGTGAGTAGGCCTGCCGGTAGACTGTACTGCTGTAGTCAGGGGCGGTGCGAGCTTCTCCCGCCAAGGACTGGGGGCTGTTGGGCAGGACATTCGCTTGGGCCATACCGATGCATCTCCTCTTGGTTTTCTGACAATCATATCGATTCCTCTTTATCAGGATAGCCCCAGCTGGAGTGGAATCTGTCGGATCCCTTCTGTTGAACGATTGCAGTCTGATAGGGTGGGGATCCAAGTGCCGTTTTGAGGCTGCTGCATGTCTGCTCTTGGGGATGGCCTGAACCAGTTGCGTCAGTTGCTTGTTCAGTTGGAGGATCAATCCATCGATCAGCCGATTGGCACTGGAGAAGAGGTGTTGCAGGCGATCGAGTTGGCCACCGCCTTTGAGTTGTTTGAGGCGGAGAGCAGCGGCTTATTGATGCAAATTGTGGCTAATCTCTGGGATCGGGTGCGGCAACAGGAGCTGTCACCCGAGGAAATCCAGGTGGTATCGGAAAAAATGCGGGCGGTGGGTTATACCGATACAGAAATTCAGGAGGCTCTGGATCTGGATCAGGAGGACTAGGTGGGTTGGAGTGGTGAGATCGCGTGAATGCTCCGCTCATGACGCTTCGCGTGCATAAGCGGCTTCCCAATCCCGTAGCAGAGAGAGGGTGACCGGCATTCTCGGTGTAGCGCAGGAACTTTTGCCTTTCGCTACCTGCCCATCCTTTCGGTGGGTCAGCTTTAGTTTGTAAGCCAGGTATCGAGCCGCGATGTTACAGCTGGCGGAAAGATTGGAATTGTACTGCTTGCCGTTGACAAACGTCGCTAGCTCGTACTGGGTTTTAGACCGCCGCACCTTGCCACTTCCGTCATACGCCCAAGACGATGTGCCACGAGCACAGACGTAGACGACCTTGCCGCCCTCTTCTTGGAACTTCTGCTCGGTGAGCCTCACCAGGCGGCGATGCAGCCAACCGTGAAACTTTTGTTTCAGGCTTGACCGCTTTCTGCCCCCTTTGGGACGCCAGCCCTTGAGATGTTCAAAGACAATCGTGCTGGCTCCATGCTCCAGGGCGAAGTTGACAATCTGCCGCGAGACTTGCTGAGCGATGTTGGCCTGGATGCCTCTCGCCTTGCGGTAGGGAGTCTTGGCAAATCCACGGTGCAACGTTTTGGTCTTTCTCGCCTTTTGGCGAATGAGGTTGGCCTGCTTGTCTCGACGGTCTATGTCAGAGGCGGGGTGAATGAATCTCCGCGCCAATACAGTGCCGTCAGGACAAGTAATGGAGGCTGTGGCCAGGGTGTTAATCCCTACGTCCACACCACACACCGCATCACTTTTTAGTTTTAGAGTTGGTGGACTGATGCTGAAGGGCACCGCCAAGTGGCAGTGCTTTTCAGAAATCACCAGGTAGGGTGACTTGATTGCGCCGCTTAGGTGCCGTTTCTGCT
Organism: Thermostichus sp. DG02_5_bins_236; assembly: GCA_039794885.1. GTDB lineage: Bacteria > Cyanobacteriota > Cyanobacteriia > Thermostichales > Thermostichaceae > Thermostichus. The sequence continues at coordinate 858 of JAUQVI010000028.1, read as the reverse complement.
TGCTAGCAATGGGCACCTCAGCCCAGACCCAATCAGAGCCGTTCCACACCTTAATGGAGGCCACCAGTAAGTCGTCGTCGAACTTGACCAATTGCCCTTTGTAGAGTGCCGGGTAGCACCCTGCCCCTATGTTAAAGACAGGTGGCTTTGCGTCACGGCGGTTTCTAATCCCTGCCTGCCAATCCCGGTATCGAGTTAGGTAGGACGAAACTTGACCCTTCACAAATGCAATCGCCGCCCGCCTCAGGTAAGACGGGAACTTATAGAACCGTGTCTGGAAGTAGCGGTATTTTGGCGATAGGTTCTTACTGGTGGGATGGATTAGCTTCTCTACTGCCGCACAAAAACTAGGCGCGGCTACCAGGTTGGGCCAATGACCCATGACCACATAGCTCAGCGCCTTGCAGTAAGCTCGGTATTCATCGACCGTCGCTAGAAGGTGAAGTTTCACCTCTGGCAACGGCTTCAAGCCCCACTTGTCAGTGCGTATAATAGCTGATTTACCCATAATCAAGATGTTAGGGCATGGAGCAGGAATTTCCTCCCCTAAAAACCAGGAATCACAGCGCTTACAGGCTTTGTTACCATCTGGTTTTGTCAATGAAGTATCGGCATAAATGCCTGACCGCAGAGATGCTTGATAGGCTAGAGGTGCTATTCCGTGACCTCCTGGTGAAGTGGGGCGGGGAACTGATTGAGTTTGGTGGCGAGGTCTTATCTATTGTTCGAGATCGATCCAACGGTTCGACTCTCTGACTTGGTGAAAAACTTGAAGTCAGTATCAGCCCGGAAAATGCGCCAAGAGTTTGCTGAACAGCTCCGCCCTTATTATTGGAAGCCCTATTTCTGGAATCGGGC
>JAUQVI010000027.1:0-18748 GCA_039794885.1 Thermostichus sp. DG02_5_bins_236 | reverse complement strand
TCAGAGGTGAGCCTGTGCATCGACGCTTAAAAGTATGGCGGATCATTGGCAGTCGCTATCGCAATCGGAGGCAAGGATTGAAACTGAGGTTGAATGTCACTGCTGGCATCCACAACTACGAGCTCACCTTGCCGCCCTTACCCTCTTGTTGATTCGTACAAGAGGTCTACTGATGATGAGCCGTTCGCGCCAGCGTGCTCTTGGCCGATGGTCTTTAGGGGGTCTACCCCCACGAGAACCAGATTGACGAGGGGGGAGTAAAGGTTGGAGGCGTTCCCATTGAGCGTCGGTGAGGTCTCCTCTCTGGTTAGGGTAATGAGCCACTATTGATGAATTGTGTTCGTCATCCCCACCCTATCAGCCCTTTTCAAACACTCCCTAACTTTGCCATTCTCTTGAAAGTCAAGACCAACACATTGCGCATGGAATTGGGTGTTTTCAATCGCATCTGCCCGCAATAAACGATATAATTCCGACCAACGAATACGGATCCCAGAACGCTCCGCTACTGCCTCTAAAGGAATGTGATACAGGAGGAATCCATCAGCCAAACAGGCTAACCAGCGTTCCCAAGGCAGGCTATTTTTCTCCAGAGCAGAGACCAGCTCGCCTGAAACCTCGCCCAGAGCTTTTAAGGCATTAGGGCTAACATTCAAGCCATTACCTGCATGTTCATGATCCTTAGGCCCCATCTTCTCCAGGCAGATCACCTCAATATCACTAGAGCCTCGGAAAGCCCCCGCTACAATGGCCCCCGCCACACCTGCTCCTGCAATCGCAATCCGAAAAGTCATCGCAACAGATCAACAAACAACAAAAAAGCATCTACCTCAACTCGGTAACAACTGAGGCAGATGCCAACCTGACAACACCGTTGTAACTAACCGATCATTCGTTCCGATTTCGGCGGCAACAAGCTGCCGTTAAACACCTGCTCAAGAGAGGGCTTAGAGGGCAAACCAAACCCATTCACGACTTGGGCAATGGAGGATTCCATACGAGAGGGCACCACATCTCCTAGGCCATTTTCCCGAACTTCATCAGTTACAAATAAGCGGGGCATTGCCAGGGAGAGCCGCAACTTTTCAATGGTGGTATCTAGTACTTGCCCTTGATCCTTCAGCTTATCGATCAAAGCAAACATATTGCCATCGGTATCTTGAATACTATCTTGCCAACCTTTAGTATAGGCGGCCAGGAAAGACTTGAGAACCTCTGGTTTTTCTTTAATCACATCCACACGGGTGATCAAAGCATTGCCATACATATCGAGGCCGAAATCATTGTAGAAAAAGGGCGTAATATCGTTCAGGTTGACCCCCCCACGCACAATATTAGGCATGGCCGAGGTCATAAAGCCGCTGATGGCATCGACCCGTCCTTGAATCAGGAATGGTTCCCGCAGTTGTGGCTCCATCGACAGCCATTCTACTGAACCGGGATCCACCCCGATTTGTTTGGCGAACACGGGCCAGAGCCGCCGCGGCGCATCTCCTGTCGGGGCACCCAGTTTTTTGCCGACCAACTGTTTGGGATCCGTAATGCCGCTTTTCTTGAGGGTGTAGATGCCGAAGGGAGATCGGTTGAAATGGACATAAATGGCTACCAAAGGCACATCGGGGTTTTTGGCATTGAACTCGATCATGGAGTAGGGATCCCCTTCTCCCAAATCATATTGACCTGCCGCAATCTTGGTGACGGAATCGGCAGATCCAAAGCCACGCTCGTAGGTAACCTCAAGGCCATTATCGGTAAAATATCCCTTTAACATTGCCGTAATCAGACCAATATCTGTCGAAGAGGGCAACCAGGAGAGGGTGTATTTGACGGGGGTTAAAGCTTGGGAAATGAGAACAGGGCCTCGGCTCTGGGCCTTGGCTTGCAAGCCGTACCCTCCAGCAGCAACCAGGGAGGCAGCAGCAGCAGCAAATTGAATGAATTGGCGACGCGACGATTTCGTGATTGACATGTCTGTAAGCTCCACACTACTTAGCTTAGGAGGGATCCGCACCGGGAATGCGGCAAAAAATGAGTCAACAATAACAAACAGTAAACTTAGCAGGGTACAGCCAGACTTTTGTATTCAGGGATACTTTTATGCGGTGAGGAAACGATCCTTCCTCGGAAGCCAGGGGATCCGATCCTTAAGTCGAGGGATCCCGCTTGGGGGCGGAGAAATTTTCAAACCAGCCTTTACGCCAGAACCAGAAGATCTGAAGTCCTCCCAGACAGACCATAGACAGTAGACAAAGCGGATATCCCCAGTAGGCATCTAACTCCGGCATATTGAAGGGGGAGCGCTCAGGGTTAAAGTTCATGCCGTAGACCCCAGCCACAAAAGTGAGGGGAATAAAAACGGAGGACACTACTGTCAAAAATTTCATCACTTCATTCATGCGGTTACTCACTGCCGAGAGATACACATCCATCAAACTGGAGGTCAATTCTCGGTAAGTTTCCACAATATCCAGCACCTGGATGCTGTGGTCGTAGCAATCTCGTAAATAGGTACGCAACTCGCGGTGAATCAGAGGATTGCCATCTCGAATCAGGGTGTTGATCGCATCACGGTGGGGCCAAATGGCACGACGCAAACTGTGCAAATCTCGCTTTAGGGTTTGAATTTTCTCTAGGGTGCGGCGGGTAGGGGATGCCATCACCTCAGCTTCTAACTGTTCGATCCGTTCGCCAAATTCTTCTGGGATGGGAAAGTAACCATCAATGATGGTGTCCAGCAGGGCATAAGCTAAGTAATCGGATCCCTGGCGACGGATGGTGCCTTTTTGGGTGCGAATACGCTCTCGAATCGGTTCGAACAAATCAAAGTCGGGAGTTTCCTGTAGGCTGAGCAGGTAGTGTTCTCCCAAAACAAAGCTGACCTGGCTGTAGATGAGGCTGTCATCTGCCTCAGGATCCGGATTCAACTGTACCAATCGACAGATCAAAATTAAGTGCTCTTCGTACTCTTCTACCTTGGGCCGTTGTGGAACATTCACCACATCTTCTAGGGCTAGTGGGTGCAGGCCAAACATATACCCCACCTGTTCCATTACCGCTTGGCTACCCAAGCCTCGAATGTCAATCCAAGAGACCGAAGCAGACAAGAGGCTATCGCGACATTCCTCTAACGTGGTCAGGGGTCGGCAAAGAGCGTGTTCTGGGGTGTAGTCGATCAGCAGAATTTCCGGTAGGGGTGCATCTGGATCGATATCCAAAGTGCCAGGGGCATCTCCTGGATCGTCGTAGTAATAATCCAGGTAAGACTCTTCCTCATCCTCAGGGACAAGCAAAGGGGGAGAAATGGGGGCATGGTCACGCATAGCAAGGAATCCCGGAAAACATGGCCATTCCCTACTATCCATCACCGATTCCCGTTTGGATCCGCTGGGGTAGGAGGTCTTTTGTCATACTTGAATTCGAGGTGTCTGAGTTCCGTCATGGGCGAAAATAGGCTGGAACGAATGGAAGTCACCCCAACTGAGGCGCTGACGGAAGTACGCGCTCTGCAGGATGACATCTTTTATTTCTCCATCCCCTTTTAACGTGTTAATCATGGCAACCCAATCCCAGACCACCTCTCTGATTCGGTTTCTCACCTCTGCGGTCTCAGAAGCCATTCAACGGGCGGCAGAAGCCGGCGAACTGGGATCCCTGACTTCCGACCCAATCGTCCAAATCACACCTGTTATTCAGATTCCCAACGATACCCGTTACGGCGACTATGCCTGCCCAACTGCCCTGGGCATGAAGAAGCTCTGTGGTATGGCCCCGGCCCAAATTGCCAAGACTCTTTGTAAGCATCTGGATTTGCCCCACATAGAAACCAGTGTGGCGGGAGCCGGCTTCATCAATTTCCGACTTGGGGATCCCTTTTTGGCTGAGCGCCTACAGGAATTACTCAACCTGGGGCCAGAGTTTGGCAAAACTCCCGCACCTCACCCGCAGCGCATCCTGCTGGAGTTTGTCTCTGCTAATCCGACAGGGCCTTTGCATGTGGGTCATGGGCGCTGGGCTGCTGTTGGTTCTACGGTGGCCAATCTGCTGCGCTGGACAGGGCATCAGGTGGATCGGGAGTTTTACATCAACGATGCTGGCAACCAAATGCAGATTTTGGGCAAATCCTTGGCGGTGCGGGTGAAACAGCTCCAAGGAGAAGAGATCCCACTGCCCGATGATGCTTATCGGGGTACTTATCTGATCGATGTGGCACAGCGGCTGTTGGATCAAGTGAAAGCCGGGATCCGCTCCCTACCCATCACCTTGGAGGAGTATACCGATTTTGCCTATGGGGAAATGCTCGCTTGGCAAAAAGATACCCTGCGGCAACTGAAAACGGAATTTGAGCAATGGTTTAGCGAGCGCCGCCTACACACTCCTGACCCTGTTCTGGGCCTCAGTGCCATTCAACAATCTTTGCAAGAACTGCAAGAGCACGGCTTTCTCTATACGGCCAAAGCACCCCGAGGGGAGGAGCCCAAAGCCAATGCGGAAGAAGCACTCTATTTCAAAACCCAAGAATTTGGGGATGACAAAGATCGGGTTGTGCAGAAGGCGGATGGATCCGTAACCTATCTGGCGGCAGATATTGCCTATCACCGAGACAAAGTCCGGCGGGGATATCAACGACTGATCAACATTCTCGGCTCCGATCACCATGGATACGTGGGCCGCTTAAATGCGGCGGTGGGAGCTTTCAGCTTGGATGTCAAGTTGGAGATTTTAATCGGTCAATTTGTCAAATTATTTAAGACGGATCCAGAAACAGGCGAGAAAACTGAAGTGCGTATGTCCAAGCGCACCGGTAACTTTGTCTCCTTAAATGATCTGATCGAGGATCCCGAGATTGGAGTAGGAGCGGACGCTGCCCGCTGGTTTTTGCTCAGCAATAGCATGGATAGCCCGATCAATTTCGACTTGGATTTGGCCGTCAAACAAACTTTCGATAACCCAGTGGTGTATGTCCACTACAGCCATGCCCGTTGCTGTACTCTACTGCGGCGATTACAAGAGGAAGAAAAAGTAGAACTTACCGAGAAAGTCTCTCTCAATGAGAACGCAGAACTGCCCTACACAGAACCGGAAGAACGCACCCTGTTGCTGCGTCTGTTGGCTTTGCCGGATGAATTAATTGCTGCTGCCGAAGAACGTGCCCCCCATAAAATCATTCGCTACACAGAAGCGATTGCCGCTGATTTCAATAAGTTCTACGACAACTGCCGCATTTTGCCGCTGTTGCAGGAGAATCCTGTTTTGGCGCTAGCCCGAATTCAGTTGGTACAGGCCACTCGACAGGTCTTGTTTAACTTGCTCACGGGCATTCTCGGATTAAGCGCCCCCGAGTCGATGTAAGTCTCTCGGATTCAGAACTGTCAAGCTTCGGCCAAACCCTCCATTTGACTGACAAATTGGGGATCCCGTTCTCGATGCTGAGGATGGGTTGAGCTGGAGGCCGAGCGCCACAGATGATCCAACTGCGCTGCCGGGATCGTTAGGTAGAGCACATCCCCTTCTTGTAAAGCTGTGATCAGTACTGGTGACGGCGATCAGGGCTTCTGCCTGTTGAATATGGGCCGCACTGAGGGTGTCCGACAGACTGGCATCGGCAATTAACACCGGGATCCGTTGCTTCCGCGCACTACTCAAAAAGCGACACTCACTATCCCGCTCGATCACCACCACCTCGTAGCCGCTGGACTGCAACTGGCTGGCAATATTGATGCCAATCCCCCCCAGGCCACAGATGATGAAATGGCCCCGCTGAGGTGCTCGCGCCACATCCCACACCTGCCGCAACCGAGATCCCAAAATGAAATCGTTGAGCAGGGCGTAACAAATGCCGATAATGCCTGCCCCTACTAACATCATCACGGCAGTAAGTGGGTAGTCCTAAACAAGTAATGATTCATTACAATGGCGTAGAAAGTTAAAAATCGCTGCCATGTGATTGTCAATCTTCCTGGAAAATGAAAAATTCTTTCTAGCCAGTCGCCCCACTCACTATCGCAATGGGTTACTCAACCTTTCAACCCATGCAGTCTTCTCGCTTCTTTTATGAACCACCTGATGCTGTTTAGCTGCTATCACACCCACATACGCCTCCTAAAAGTCTGTATAAATCAGAGTGTTTTTACGATAATTTCCTGGGATCCATTGCCATAGTCTTCTGGTACTCTTTCTGCTTCTATCTCCAACCTAAGCAGCTACAACTTTGTGGGTATCAGAATCCATTGCTATCCACAACCATTGGGGGTTATTTTTGGATCCCACAAACGACCACAGCTCATCGCATTGCAGGATTAGAGCCCCCTTTTTTCGGCTGATTCTCCAGCAGCGGAGAAGTATAAATAACTTTGTGATTTACATAATCTTGCAACCCGGTCTCAGAGACTTCCGCCACCCTGGCGATCGCTGCTAGAGAAAGTCGTTCAAGAAGAAGTTGATCAATGAGAGACTTAGATTCTTTCGAGACAAACTTCTTGGTGGAATTAGGTACGAACTGTCGATGACAAGAATGATAGCGATAGCCCTGCTTGCCATTGTGTATCTTTCCATACTTAACGACGCTAGTTGAGTTGCATTCGGGGCATTGCACCACGATCATTCTTTGGAAACTTAGAAATCATGTATTAACTCAGCATTACTTACGATGCACTACCCACACCTGTATGGAGATTGACCTCCGCAACCTGCGCGGCACCAAAGCGGATACCATCAGTAGTAGAAGCCTTCTCAACACACCCATAACATGCTGAAATGAGGGGATCCCGGTGAAAATCATGGGATGGACTCGCAGTCAATCTGTGAAGCCGTTGGGTTTAACCCAACAAAGCTTCTTTTGGATGGGGACAATGCTGGCCTTCGGGATATTCGGGGCGATGGCTTCCGCGCAGTTGGAGTTGGATGCCCAGTTGGGCCGATCTCAAATAGTCTCCCCTACCAAAGATTGCCCAGCCTGTGACCTGACAGGGGCAGAACTACCGGGGGTGGATTTGCAAGGGGCCAACCTGAAAGAGGTGATCCTGAAACAGGCCAATCTACAGGCGGCTGACCTTTCCCAGTCGATTTTGAATTTGGCAGATTTGAGCCAAGCCAACCTGAGCGAGTCGAATCAATCGGGGGCTTTTTTGTGGGAGGCAGACCTATCCCACGCCAATCTGCAGCAGGCAGATCTGACGGGTGCGAACCTACAGGTCGCGGATTTGAGTGAGGCGGATCTGCGCCGAGCCACCCTACGCCAGACCGATTTAACCGGGGCCAAGTTGCACAATACCGATTTGCGGGGGGCTGACTTACGGGGTGCCTTCTTGGTAGAGGCCGACCTAACGGGCGCACTCTACGATAGCAACACCCAACTGGATCCCAGCCTCAATCCCAGCGATTTGGGCATGGTTTTCCTACCTTAGGGCCAAGTCTTCCGTTCAGGATGAGCCTCGAATAGTCGAATATCTGAAGAGATGGAAACCGTTTCTCTCTTCTACCGCTTCTTCCAGCTCTATCCAGGGTTATCCTTTGAAATTCTTGGCTTGCCAATCCAGTTCGCGGAAAATTATCGCTTCAGCTCTGTTGAGGTCAAACAACTCGCCTTCCGTATCGATGGCCTCTTCCTCCCTCAGCAAGAAGGGGATCCCCTCTTTTTTGCGGAAATCCAGTTTTAGCGGGATGAGAGATTGTATGCACGGCTGTTTGCCGAACTCTTTCTCTACTTGTCCCAACACAAACTTTGCGGCGATTGGCGGCCTGTGGTCATTTATCCCCGGCATAGAAGGCGGAGGGTTTGAGCACTACCGAGAACTCTTGGATAGCGGCAGAGTGACTCGAACTCGATTTTGGATCCCTGGCAGATTTGACAGAGTGGCTGAAGAGATTGAGCTAGGAGGGATCCCGGGTGGTCAAAAGGATTTCCCTAGCAGGAATAATTTGAATACTGAAGATCCCATAGTTGTTGTCCCCTTAACGAGTCAGATACCGTTCCAAGCGCCCCTGAAAAAAGGACAAGATCAAGGTCAGCAGCCAGTACCACAAAGCGGCCACCACCAAAGCTTCAAAAAAATGTTGGCGTGGCAACCCGGCTTGGCGGGCACGGCCCATGAGTTCTTGCAGAGCAATGGCACTGGCCAGAGCCGTATCTTTCTGCATCGCGATAAATTGATTGCCAATATCCGGTAAGACAATCCGAAAAGCTTGCGGCAGAATTATGCGCCACATGGTTTGCCAAGGTTTTAACCCCAGTGCATAGGCAGCTTCCGTTTGTCCACGATGAATAGCTTGGATCCCGGCCCGAAAGATTTCGCTCATGTAAGCCCCATAATTCAGGGTCAGGGCCAATACCGCTGAAGCAAAGGATCCCAACACCAGACCCAATTGGGGTAAAGCCTGATAAATAAACAAAAACTGCAGAAATAGGGGCGTGCCCCGCATCAGAGACACATACAAAGCCGACAGGCTATTCAGGGGAGCCACTTGTGAAAGGCCCGCCAACGCCGACAAAAAGGCCAAAGTGGTGGCACAGAGAATCGAGACCAGTGACAGTTGAAAGGTAATGCTCACCCCTTGCGAGATAAACCACCACCATTCCCGCACAAAGTTGCCGTTCAGACGCAGAGTGCGGATTGGGATCCCAGCCAACTCAAACCGTACCCCACTGAAGGCGAACGCCAACAACGCTAGCCATAGAACCAACCACAATCCCCGTGCCACTGGAAAAGGGATCCCTTTCTGAAGGGGTGGCGGTGGCTGGGTGGGTTGCACCAGCGGGATGGAGTCCTTGTTCACTCGACTTTTTTCGTTAAGTCAATGCCGTAGTAACGCTCCGAGAGTGCCGTCAGGGTGCCATCAGCATGCATGGCTTCCAGAATCTCTGTAATTTCGGCTTGTAAACTCTCTGAGCTAGCGGGACTGGAGCGATCCAAGGCTACAGCCAAAGCTTCGTAATAGACGGGATCCGCAAGCGTTTTTAGGGGTAGCCCTTCTTGAATGGCATCTTCTGCCGTTGGCAAAGCTGTCAGAACCGCATCCAAGCGGACGCCATCCCCAAGGGACAAATCCTGCAAGGCCAAGCTGTCGGTATCGTAGATGCGAATATCCACTCTCGGGGCCGGGATTTCAATGGTTTCTCCCTCTAGCGTGAGGGTGCCCTCCAAATAGGCTTGATAGGTAGTGGCGGTGCCGACCCCAACCCGTTTGCCCTCTAGTGCGGGGATATCGGCTGTGGTGGAGGTTTCATGCACGATAAAGCTGGCAGGGGTGTAGTAGTAGGGAATGGTGAAGAGCAGGGCTTGTTGGCGTTCCGCGGTTATGGTCATGGAGCCGACATTGATATCCCAGCGGCCATTCCAAGATCCAGCGGTGATCACATCGAAGTTGATATCCAAAAACTCGGCTTCCACCCCCAAACGACTGGCGATCTCGCGGGCCACATCCACATCAAAGCCTTCCCAAGAACCATCAGGGTTGAGGTAACTTTGGGGACGGTAATTGGAGTCTGTGGAAACCCGCAGCACCCCCCGTCCTTGAACTTGGGCTAATAGGTCGCTGCTTTGGGCCATCAGGGATCCCTGGGTTGCCCCTAAGGTTAAGCATCCGGCGAGGGTGAGCAAAAGGGCTTGTAAGGATCTGCGTCGAGAAACAAACATCGGCAAAACCTCGGCTGAAAGTGAAGAGCAACCCCACTGGGATCCATCTGAGATACCAAAGGCTGCCATAGTCCCTGCCGCAAGACGGTATCGCTTGACACGAACTTGTAAAGCGGGGATCCCACACAGCCAAACAGATCCTGATGAGATGGATTGGCTGGGATTGTTCTCAATTCTTCATGCTGAATGGCTCAAGGAGTGCCTCTAGGCCTTGCGCCGTTGCTCGGTTTCTCCGTAGGCTTTAAGCAGAGCTGCAAGTTTACGTCGCATCAGGATCCCGGGCTTATCGGCAGCCAAGTGTTGTTCGCCATCAATGCTAAGGGGGGTATCCCAATCGGTGGTTTGTAGGATGGCCTCGTCTTCTTGAACCACCATGCGATTGAACTCGATGATCCCTGCCGCAGGGATGTCTTCTTCGCGGTCACTGCGAATCCAGAAATGCACCAACTGAGACTCGCGGTCATTGATTGGGGTGGCGGCCATAAACAAGACGGCGATTAACCCATTCGGGTAGGTAATGCGACCTCGATGCACAAACGGCATAAACCAGATGGCATCGGTATAACGAACGGTTTTCTCCTCGAAAATGCCCAGGTTTTTCTGTTGTAGGGGTGGATTGGTGGCGGGGATGGCAGTGCGAGCCCGTAAACCCCAGCTCAACTCTTCTAGCTCCATCTGGGGTGGGATGGGGTTGCTGGTATCCCCAAAGGTTTTGGTGTGAACGATGCTGAAGTGAGCATTATCCAAGAGATTTTCCATCATGCGCAGGCCGCTACACGGAAAGCGCTGATAGAAGTGATGAATGACGCGAAACCTGGGATCCTCGGCCTCAGGAAAATCCGGAATCGGCTGCAGAGGTTGATCATGCAGGCACACCCAAACGTAGTCGTAGCGAATTTGGGCTTGAAAGGCCTTCACCCTATAGCTGCCAGGGATCCGCTCATCCGCTTGCAACTGAGGCACTTTAACACAGGCCCCAGAGCCATCAAATTGCCAGCCGTGGTAAGGACATTGAATTGTCCCTTTCACCACACAGCCCTTCGACAACTGCGCTGTACGATGACAACAGCGATCCTCCACTGCAGCAGGGCTTCCCGTCTGATCTAGCCAGACAACGATGCGTTGCCCGAGCAGCTCAAAGGGTTGTGGCTGCGAGGACTGACCCTCAGTCTGCCCCTCTTGTAAATGGTTTACTGGGATAACAGGATACCAAAATCGCTTCAGGACAGGTTGTTGGGTCACCAGCATTGCACAGAACCAGTCAAGGCTGTAGGGAACAATAGTCGATTCTTTCAACTGCAGTGGTCGTGCTTGCTACTATTGCACCCAAAAAGGGATAAAGGCTGCTGGTTCAGTTGCGGATCCCTGTGGCTGGAGGCGGGCGCTAGAGTGGAGATCGTCAAAACTGGGGACTAAGCAGATGCTCTCATTGCAGCCGAAGGGCGCTGTAGATGGCTCGATCAACTTGGCGGACTATATTGACCACACCCTGCTGTTACCGATGCTCACCCCAGAACAGATCGATCAAGGGTGTGAAGTGGCTCTGCGCTATCGTTTCCCCAGCCTCTGCATCCCGCCCTGTTATGTAGCTCGGGCAGTGGAGCGTTTGCACGGATCTCCGGTACAGGTCAGCACGGTGGTTGGGTTTCCAATGGGCACGACAACGGCAGAGGTCAAGCTCTACGAGGCCCAACTGGCGGTGGAACAGGGCTGCCAAGAGCTGGATGTGCGCATCAACCTGGCCTGGCTCAAAGCAGGAGAACTGGATCGCCTCCATGCCGAGATCGCCCAACTGGTGGAAGAAACCGGGGTATGTGTGAAAGCAATTTTGGAAACGGCCCAGCTCACAGAAGAGGAAAAAAAAATAGCCGGGGAAGTGTGCATTGATGCCGGAGTGGCCTTTTTGATGACCTCAACCGGTTGGATGGGGGGGGCAACGGTGGCCGATGTGCAATTGCTGTGGCAACTGAGCCAGGGAAAAGTCGCAGTTAAGGCATCGGGAGGAATCCGAACGGTGGCCCAAGCAGAGGCGATGATCGAGGCAGGGGCAAGCCGCATTGGTACCTCTTGGGGCCTGGATCTGATGCAGGAGCTGAACGCCAAAGGATCGGCCAGCGCATGAGTGGGCGCACCTATCGGGTCACTGGCATCAACTTAAAAGGGATTCCTCTGGGGGAGTCGGATCGGATTATCACCATCCTCACCCGCGAACAGGGATTGATTCGGGCGGTAGCCAAGGGATCCCGTAAACAGCCTTCCAAACTAGGGGGGCGAATGGAGCAATTTGTCATTAACGATCTACTGATTGCCCACGGACGTTGGCCTGCTCAAACCGATGCTTCCCAACGACTACAACGAATTGCCCAAGCTGAAACCCTACAGAGCTTCCCTCGCCTCAGCCGCAGCCTGGCCCATCTGACGGCAGCCCAGTACCTGGCGGAGGTGACTTTAATGTTGGCCCTGTCGGATCAAACCCAAGAGGATCTGTTCGTGCTGCTGGTGGAACATCTGGAGCGTTTGGAACAGGCCCCTGACCGTGAGACCGTCTTGCCTTTGCTCACCCATGGGTTGTATCACCTGTTGGCTTTGGCGGGGTTTGCCCCTCAGGTACAGGCTTGCCACTATTGTCGCGGTCAGTTAGCCGGCAGTGTGTTTTTCAGCCCTCAGTCGGGGGGTATGGTTTGTGAGCCCTGTCAAGTGGCGCAGCGGCCCAACCCCATTTCGCTGGTCTCAGATTCCGTTTTGCAAGCCTTGGGATCCCTACCGAATCCGACCTTGCCCAGCCTATCTGAAGATTCCCTGCCTTTGGCAGCCTGGTTGGGAACAGAACGCCTGCTACGGCGCATTTTAGAACATCATGCCGAACGGGAAATCCGCTCCGCTGGTCTATTGGCCAGTTGCTACGCTCTCACCCCTTCTGAAGCATTAACCTCCCCTTCAAAGCTTCAGGGATCCGTCAATGGGAGCCACGGTTTTTCCTGAGGTTCATTGCGGGGAAATGGGCAGCAACCTGAAGAAGTTGTGAAGGTATGTATCAAAATCGGCAAAATAGCCAGAAAATAGAACGCTAAGGTGAGCTAGCAGCCGGTTCCGGATGATAAATTAGTTTGTGGAAAGTAACTTCTTGCGAAGACTTCTCAGGCTTGATCGCAGCCGACCGCGATGGTTTCTACAGAGGGGTGATTTGCATTTGTTGTTAGTGAATATTGGGTAAGATTTTGGAGTCTTTAACAAGGTTGAATCAATTTCCTAGAGAACCTTACTGTCCCTTATCTGTTCTTGGGGCAGAGGCATCGGTTAGATGCCGGGTTGGTTGCTGACGAGTGAAGGTTTGAGAATTTTGAAGTTTCTTAGGTGAGTCTGCCTTCAAATAGCTAAGTCCGTGAACTCTACTGGATCTAGCTCTAGCAACCTCAGGTTGGCGCTTACCGCAATCCTTTTTCGGATCCCTTTTAGAAGTTCAGGAGTTGCAGCATCGTGGAAGCACAGCGTAAGGAACGGATTCTCGTGGTCGATGATGAGGCCAGCATTCGACGCATTTTGGAAACTCGTCTGTCCATGATTGGGTATGACGTGGTCACGGCCTCCGATGGAGAAGAAGCGCTAGATGCCTTTCACAAGCAGGATCCTGACCTGGTGGTGCTGGATGTGATGATGCCGAAGCTGGATGGCTATGGGGTCTGTCAGGAGCTGCGCAAAGAATCGGATATTCCGATCATCATGCTCACCGCCCTAGGGGATGTGGCGGATCGGATCACTGGGTTGGAACTGGGGGCAGATGATTATGTGGTCAAGCCCTTTTCGCCGAAAGAGTTGGAAGCACGCATTCGTTCGGTACTGCGGCGAGTAGCACGGGCAGCCCATGACGGGATCCCCAGCTCCGGCGTGATTCAGGTGGGGGATATTCGCATCGATACCAACAAGCGCCAAGTTTACAAGCGAGATGAGCGCATTCGCTTGACGGGCATGGAGTTTAGCTTGTTGGAATTGCTGGTCAGCCGGTCGGGGGAGGCCTTTTCTCGCTCGGAAATTTTGCAAGAGGTGTGGGGCTATACCCCTGAGCGCCATGTGGATACCCGTGTTGTGGATGTGCACATTTCTCGGCTGCGGGCCAAACTAGAAGATGACCCGAGCAACCCAGAATTGATCCTGACGGCACGGGGGACAGGCTACCTCTTCCAGCGCATCATTCAGGGGGATGAGTAGCTTTTTACTTTTTCCCTTTCCAAGTTTATTAAATCCAAGGACGGTACTGAGAATCTGGATCATAGGCATCCCTTCTTCTCTAAGGCCAGAATCTCTGCTCCAAGGCCCTGCTCCAAGGCCCTGCTCCAAGGAAGGTATTGAGTGCCTAGCCTATAGGGATCCCTTGTCGCCAACTCTGGAGAGAGGCCCGCACCTGCTGCAAAACCCCGGTCCAATCTCCTGGTGCTGTTTGTCGGAACAGGCGCATCACACCCGGATACCAGGGGCTATCCGCTCGTTCCAGCAGCCAACGCCAATCGGCAGCAAAAGGCAGGAGAACCCACACAGGTTTGCCCATGGCCCCGCCCAAGTGGGCCACCGCCGTATCCACACTGATCAGCAAGTCCAGCTGCTCCAGCGCTGCTGCCGTATCGACGAAACTGTGAAGGCGGGATCCCCATTCCCACACGTGATACTCCTCCAACAGGGACTCAACCTCAGTCAGATCCTCTCCCACCTGGAGGCTGACCCACTGAATGTGGGGCAACTTGAGCTGCTGCAGGAGGAGAGGAAGGGGACAGCTTTTCAGCCTTTGCGCCCGACTTTGTTCCAGGTTGGCCCGTCGCCCCCCCGCCCACACGAGGCCAACTTTCGGGTATGTACCGGGAGAGGCAAAAGAAGAAAGCTCGGTCAGGTTTTCCTCAAAGGAAGCAGCGGCAACACAACTGAATAAATAAGGGATCCGAGCTGGAATCGTCTCCAGGGTTGTGCCCAGCCGCTGGGGTAAGCTGAGCAGAGGCAAATGGGTATCGAAGGGCGGCAAGGGATCCCCTTCTGAAAGTATCCGCAGGCGAGGGCCCTCGAAGTTGCCCCTCAGAAGCTGCACCAGAGGCTGCTGGCAACGGAAGAGGAAATGGGCTTCGGGATGGGCTTCTGCCAGTAAAGGTAGGTAGCGCACAAATTGAAGGGTGTCTCCCAACCCCTGCTCACTGTAGATCAACAGGGTTTGTTGCTGGAGAGGGGATCCCGTCCACAGGGGTTGGGCAAAGGTCGGATATTCTGACTTCTGTTGTTGTATCCGCCACTCATATTCCCGCCAGCCCTCGGCATAGCGGCCCAAGGTGAGCAAAGCCGTACCCAAGTTCCAATGGGCTTCTGCCAGGTTGGGAGCCAAGCTTAAACTGCGCCGGTAGCAGGCAATGGCCGCTTGCAGTTGATGTTGCTCCTGCAAAATCGTGCCCAAGTTGTTGTGGGGCTGGGGATCCCTTGGCAGTAGGGGAAGCGCCTGTCTGAGACAATCGGCAGCCTCCTCCAGGCGATCCTGGAGATGCAGACAGTAGCTGAGGTTAACCCGGATTGATCCCTCTGCTGGTTTGAGAGCCAGGGCTTGGCGAAACCACCTTTCCGCTTGAGGAAGTTGATCATTTAACAGCAGGGCATTGCCCAAACTGGCCAAAGCATAAACGGGAGGGGGCTGGGTTTCTACAGCTTGTTCCAAGACGGCAATCGCCTGCGGCAGTTTGCCCTGCGCCAGTAAACCACTGCCCAAACCCAAGAGTAACTCCCCATCCTGTGGGGCCAGCGCCAAGCCCTGCTCATAGGCTCCCACCGCCGCCTCCAGATTGCCCAGGATCATCCAGGTATGGCCCAACTCTCGCCAAGCCGGCATCCAATCTCCCTGCAGATGCAAGGCCAGTTGCAGGCAGGTCAAGGCTTGCCGGGGATCCCCCATTTGTAGGTAGAGGGATCCGAGCAAATAATGGGCCTGGAAATCTTCGGGGTAGGCATGGATCAGCTGCTGACAGAGGCGCAGGGCGGGCCCCAGTTGTCCGGATTGCTGATATCGGCGGGCTAGGGCCAAGGAATCGGCAAGGGGAGTAGCAGTTGAAGGGGATCCCTGCCTCCCAGAACTTAGGAGACCCTGGGTCTGCCCCCCAGATTGGTTTTTATTTTTACCCGTACTTTTCCCAGGCCCAAAGCCGCGTGGCACGTTGCTATCCCTTATCCCTATTTGGATTTGGATCTCTAGCCCAGGCTAGCAAATAGCTCCTATTGGCCAATCTCTAGGCTCAGCTACGACGAAACAGGCTGTCCAAATAAATGCGTGCCGCCCGTCGGTCGGTATCTCCGTTCTGAAGCAGGAACAGCGAGAGTGCCGCCGTCACCACCCGATCCTGATCCCAGTCGGGATGGCGAGAGAGATAGCCCTTCAGGGTATCGTGCAGCTCCTCCGGAATTTCACTCAAAATACTGACACTGGGAGAACTCATAAAAAATACTCACTCCGGGTCGAAGGGGAGAACAGATGGATTTGTTGCCACTGGCAAGACCGGAACTGCTCGGCAAAAGACAGATCGGCGACAGAACAACCCAAAACGCCTAGGCGGCTGGAGAAAAGCGAAGAAACACCAGGCTGCTGATAACTCAGTGGGTAGGGTATGAGAGCCAAAACTGGCTAATTCTGGGGATCCGGTTGGGGAAAACCACCACACTCTTCATCCGCAGGTGGGGCTATTCTGCCCTCTGCCCTATGGGGGATGTCAATCCTGATCCGGGGCGAAAGTGTTACAGAAATCTCAGCTTTTCAGTAGATAAGATCGGGGAAAACAGCTGTTTTTTGTTACTTTCCCACGAGTGTATTCACATGAACTTTCTCATCTTGGCTTTTCCACAAAAACCCTCGATGGCCCCAACAAAGGGAATCTGCCTGTGGAAAACCACTCCAAAAGCTGTGGAAAACATGGGGAAAACCTGTGGATAGTTGGGAAATCTGGATTTGAACAAAAATTTGCTTAGGGATCCGGCCAGTCCAGCCGGTAGCGCAAAAACAGCTCTACGGATCCCGGATGACACTCCAGTAGGCGTAACCGGGGTGGGGATCCCTGCAATTGCCAGCCTTCAATACTGGCAGGTGGGTCAGGATATCCACTCAGGAGAACCGGGGCCAAAGTCATCCACACCTCATCCAGCGTCTGGGCCTGCAGAAAAGCCCCCAGGAGTCGCCCCCCTCCCAGCACCCCCACTCGCTCTATGGTCAAGCTTTTGAGGCGAAGCAGTCGAGCCGGTAAATCCCAATCCGGAGCCACCCAAACTTCCTCAAAGCCGGATCCCGGAGGCCATGCCTGTGCTCCCGCCGGCGTCGTCCAGAGCCAGCGGGTCAGGGGTTGTCGGAAAAAAGGCAGATCCGGGGAAATATGCCCACTGGCAGAGCAGATGATCGTCAGGGGTTGGGGGGGGAGGCCCTGCGCCACTCGTTGGCGCAAGAGTTCTGGATCCCGGATGCGCAGACTGGTGCCATAAGCCCGCAGGGTAGCCGCCCCCATGATCAAGGCCTGTTGCTGGGCGGCTTGGGTTTCTAGGTGCTGATAATCCTCGCGGCTACCAAAGGAGGGGCGCTGCCGGCGATCGGTGGCAATTTTCCCATCCAGGCTCTGGGCGAAGATGGCAACCAGATGGGGACGAGAGGCCTTCAAGGACAAAATCTTCGGGAAAGAGTAGGCAAACCCCGCAAATCGACCAGAATAGAGTCAGACGTTGTTGGGAGAGCAGGGGCACAGACTGCTGCCTTAATCACAAAATGGCCCACACAGGATAGCTATGTTAGGAACACTCCAATCATCCACCATTCGGGTTGAAGTCGAGGCAGCCTCATCGACATTGCGGCGCTGCTTGACAGAAGTGGATCTGTTGCGTCAATGGATCTGGCCTCAGCAATTACAGGGCTCCCTGCCCGAAGGCTTGGAAATAGGCAGCACCTTTAATGCCCAATGGGGCCCTATCTCGATTATGCACCAAGTGGAAACCCTCCTACCTGAGCGCTTGCGTCTGCTGATGTGGGGAGGAGCAGATGGGTACTGCGATTGGCTGTGGGGAAATGGCTGGGTACAGTTGCGGGTGGAGGCGGTTTCCCTCTTGCCTTTGGGCATGGGACAATTGTTGATCTTGCGGCAGCTCCAGCAGTTTGCCCAGAAGCAAGAACATGCCAGAAAATAAAAACTTGAGTATTAAAAACAAAGGTAAAACGATGAAAATAATACAGAAGGATTGACTTGGATGCCAGCTAACCATTGACCAACCTATTGACAACAGCCGTTACACTCCGTCTTCCTGAGGGTTTCTCGCTATGATAGGTGTAACGAAATTTGCTCCTTGTACTGGAGAGTCCCGATGAATCGGTCAACCAGCCCTGCCCCAGCCGCGATTGACCGCGAAAAATTTGAGATCCGCTTAGGAGAGGCTCTCAACAAAGCTGGACTGCTCACCCCGGCTCAACTGGCCCAGGCTATGTGGGAAAAAGCCGATACCCCCCTGATGCTGGGGGAGCTCTGTATGGAGCACGGCTGGGTGGCCCCCGAAGATCTCTATCCCCTCATCCCGATCGAATTGGTGCGTATCGGCGAGGTACTTCTGTTGCACGGCTATCTAGAGCTGGAGCAAATTCATGAGGCTCTGACCTACCAAAAGCAACAACCCCAACGGAAACTCGGGGAAATCTTGCTGGAACACGGCTGGGTGCAATCCCACTGGTTAGACTGGGCCCTGGAGAAACAACAACAGCTGCGTCGCCAAGCGGGAACTGCCAACAGTTGGGAAGTGATGTTGGAGCATTGGTCTACCATTCCCGATCAACCCCCCCTCTATAGCTCCCCTTTACAAGCGGCCCGTGGGGCCTACCAAGCCACTCTGCAGTACAAAGCCCAATTGGAAAGCTACAAAGAGCAAGTGGCCACCCTCGAGACTCAACTGGAACAACAACGAGAACAGCAACGGGCCATGGCCGGCCAATCGGTGCAGCAGATCGCGGAGTTTCAAGCCCGTCAACACGAGCAGCAACAGCGTATTGCTCAATTGGAAGCCCAGCTAGCCGCCCAAATCGAACAGGCAGCTCAACAGCAAACTGCCGATCAGCAGCGCATTCAGGAACTCGCAGG
>JAUQVI010000026.1:0-19052 GCA_039794885.1 Thermostichus sp. DG02_5_bins_236 | reverse complement strand
TTGGCGGCGGCCACTCAAACCCCTTTGGTGGCTCTATTTGGCCCCACCGATCCGACACGACTGCTGCCTTCCGAAGGGCCGTTTCGGGCAGTGACTGCTGCGGATGGGGTCATTGATTCGATCCCTGCCGAGCAAATTTTGCAAGTGATCTTCCCTGCCTAGAGTCATGTTGACTCTGGAGGAGGTTCGTTTGGCCCAGAGCCGGATTGGCCGGCGGGTTCACTGTACTCCTGTTCACACCAGCCGCTACCTCAACCAGCGGACAGGGGCTCAGGTGTTCTGCAAGGCGGAGTCCTTTCAGCGGGGGGGATCCTTCAAGGTGCGCGGGGCAATGAATGTTCTCTGCAGTTTTTGGGCGCAAGGATCCCTGCCGCAAGGGGTGGTGGCCTTTTCTTCTGGGAACCATGCCCAAGGAGTAGCAATTGCGGCGGCAGAATTCGGGATCCCGGCCACAATTGTCATGCCGACGGATGCCCCCCAAGCCAAGACAGAAGCCACCCAAAGCTATGGGGCGCAAATCCGCTTCTACAACCGGCAAACGGATCGCGTTGTTGCTACGCAACGTTTAAGCGACAGCGGGACGGAGTCCTCAGACCGAGAGGCCCTAGCCCAGCAAATCGCGACCGAACAGGGATCCCTGCTCATCCCCCCCTATGATGATCCGCGCATTATGGCCGGACAAGGAACCTGTGCACTGGAGTTCCTGGAGCAGGTGCCGCCGTTGGATGCGTTGGTGGTGCCCCTTGGTGGCGGTGGGTTGCTCAGTGGCTGTGCCCTGGTGGCCAAGGCCCTGAACCCGACAATACGCCTCTACGGGGTAGAACCGGAGACCGGCAATGATTATTTTCTCTCTTTGCAAAAAGGAGAGCGGGTGCGGATCCCAGTGCCCAACACCATTGCAGATGGCATTCGTACCACCTATCCGGGGCAACATACGTTTCCTGTCATTCAGCGTTATGTGGATGAGGTGGTGCTGGTCAGTGATGCCGATATTTTGAGAGCTATGCAGCTGTTGCTCACCCGCATGAAGCTGGTGATTGAACCCACAGGCGCAGTTGGCGTTGCCGCCCTCTTAGCCCAAAAGATAGTTTTACCTGGGCAGCGGATTGGGGTGATCCTCTCCGGGGGCAATGTGGATGCCGGGATCCTAACTCTGGCCTTAGCCCTGCCTAATCCCAATGCGGACGAAGGGACTTGAACCCTTACGCCTTGCGGCACTAGATCCTAAGTCTAGCGCGTCTGCCATTCCGCCACGTCCGCAAAAGCCGGATCAACCGGGATCCCGCTCACTGATATTAACCCAGCCACTGGTGACATATCCTCTGTCTTCGCCTACCCGACACTCAATCAAAGATTAGAGTGCGGGCTTCCAAAACATTGGCTACTCGCTTCACAGGTTTGGTATCCCAATACCTCCACGAGCTTTGTTTAGACTCCACGGGATGCCCTACCGCAGAGTATTGCAATTTTTGTTTTGTTTACAGTTCCAGATTCAGTGCTGTTTCTCATCAAGGAGTGTCTACTGTCTGATGGATATCTCCAATTCCCTACACGGTTAGGCCATACCCAAATAATACAGCATTCATCCCGACACTGAATCTCAGTGCGGGGCTTCTGCTGATTTAGCTAACCCGGTAACTGAGCCACAGCCATTTTCAGATCATCCGTTGCATCCAGCACCACCCAGTCTTGCCTGTTAGCCCGCTTCCACAGCTCAAAATGCAAATGAGGCCCGGTTACTTCCCCAGAGGCACCCACATAGCCGATCACGGATCCCTGTTGCACCTGTTCTCCGGCAGCCACCGCTACCTCAGACATATGGCCATAGCGAGTGCGCTGGTTGCCCACGTGTTCCAAGACTACAGCAATGCCCAGCCCACCCAGGGATCCCGCATTGACCACCCTACCGCTGAACGAAGCCAAAATCGGTGTGCCCATGCTGGCTCCCAAATCCACACCGGCATGAAATTCAGGTTGTCCGCGAATCGGGTGCATCCGCATGCCAAACCCGGAAGTAATTGGCACGGGGCGAGGTAAGGGGTATAGCAGGCGCTCATCTGCCGCTGCTACCTCTGGCTGGCTCGGAGGTTCGGGGTCTGCTTCTTGGCTGGGATCCTCAATGCGAATCTCTTGTCCAGGCGAGATGATGATGCGGCGACCCGAGGTTCGTTCCATCAGCACAACCGGCACCACAATCGGGTTGCCGGAATCCGGGGGAGCCGCCAAGTTACGGGTTTCCTCCGGTTCGATGATAATTTCCCGTCCTACCACCGTTTCAGTGCGGGTTTCGGCTTCCAGAGTCAAAGGTTCATCGGCTTCCACAGGTGATGCTGCGGCCTCCAGAGGAGTGTCTGGCATTGGGATTGCCCCATCCAGGAGCAGGGCTGCCCCTCCTGGAGTATCCAAAGCCGGTTCTACCACAGGCGGTGGGGGTAGGCTCTGCGGTTGAGTTTGCGCCAAAAGGGTACTGGGATAGAACCAGAGCAGACATAGCCCCAGCCCCAGCCAGAATCGCAGCCGGCGCCATTGCCGGGTCCATCTCAGGGGGAACCGCAAATTCATCACCGGTTTCAACACAGGCCACACAAGAAAAACTACAGGCTGCCACGTTCACGCTCTTCGGACGGAGTCCCTTCGCGTCAGCGGGACGGAGTCCCTTCGCGTCAGCGGGACGGAGTCCCAACGGGCATGTGATAGCTCAAGCGAACTTGGTCGGGCGACAGAATGGATTGCCGCTGTTGGGAAGGGCGCTCCCCTTGTGTTTGTACCCGCATCTTGCCATCCTCGGCAAGGCCCAAAACCGTGGCAACACCCTCCGCTTCTGGCCAATCCACCTGCGTGGGGATCATCCAGCTTTCGTACTCTTGGCGAATGGCTTGAAACCCCGACTGCTGCCAGGTGCAGAACCCGCGCTCCATTCCCTGTAACACCAGGGATCCAATCCAGGTGCGATCCTGCCGGGTTCCCAACAGTTGTGACAAGGAGATCGCCTCCTGTGGCACCCCATTGTTCAGGTTAAGCCCACAGCCGGCCACCAAACCCAGCAGCTGTCCGGCGCCACCAAAGCGGCTTTGCAGCAGGATCCCCCCTAGCTTGAGCAGATGGCCTGGACGCTTCTCATCCACCACCACCAGATCATTGGGCCATTTCAACCTCAATGGAAGGCCGAGCGTTTGCCGCAAGTTACCCACAATGCCCCAGGCCAACGTCAGAGTCAGCTCCAGCAACGAGTGATGCAAGGGTGGGGATGCCAACCATACCGACAAATACAACCCTCCCGGTGGCGACTGCCAAACCCGCCCATGCTGCCCCTGCCCGGCCCGTTGGCGGGTACTGACCAAAACGGTGCCCAGCGGGAGCGGTTGCGGAAAGTGACGCCCCCAATCCAAGAGCAAGCGATTGGTGGAATCGGTCACCGCCACCTGCAGCAGGTGTTGACCCCAAGCCTCTCGCCCCACCAGAACAGCCAATCGCGATGGCGATAACATCCGCCCCCATCAGCTCAAGACAATATCTTCCGCCGGACGTTGGGCCAGCCGCTTCAGATTTTGGTAGCGCAACACATCCAGCAGCTCATTGCCGGAGCGCCCCTCCAATCGCGCCTCCACATGCAGAGCTTGTCCAAGTGCCTCCACTGCCTGCAACCGCGGGATCCCGCGCAAGACCATGCGATCCACAGCATAGGCATCGGCAGCCAACAGGCGACGGTCATTGGTTTGATCACGCCGTAACTGCCAGAGGGCCAAACCACTCAACCCCCCCGACACCGTTGCCCCCACTGGATCTTGTTGGACGGCCTCGAAGATCAAGCTCATCCCCCCCAGAGCTGCCAAAGCCAGGTAAAAGTCGATCTGTCGCGATACCGCTCGACTGTAGTAGCCCACTTTGTGCAAAAATAGCCCCGCCCGTTGCACTGGCGTAAACTGCCGCCATTCGTAGGGTTTGATAAATAAGTGCATCTGCCGATCCCAAGGCAGTTGTCGACGACCTTTGATAACCAGGGTCTGTCGCTCCGAGGCCGGTAAAATTTTAACACTCTCCCGCATACTGGCTGGGAGCAAGTCCAACAGACGATCGATCTCAGCCTGCTCGAGAATGTGGTTTTCGTAGCCGTAGTAATCCGAGTTCATGCCGAGCCTACCCCTGAGCCCAATCCCATCGCCTGACGCATCTCTCGCACCGCCCGATCCAACCCCACCAGTACCGCCCGACTGACAATGCTATGGCCGATATTCAGCTCCTCCATCCCTGGAATGCGCGCTACAGGGCCAACATTCCGGTAGGTGAGCCCATGCCCCGCATTCACCCGCAAGCCCAAGTCGATAGCCTGGTTACAGGCATCCTCCAGGTGGCTGAGTTCCACCTCCCGCTCCGTTTCTGAAGAGGCTTCAGCATAACGCCCCGTATGCAGTTCGATCCACTGGGATCCCACCTGAGCGGCAGCAGCAATTTGGGTGGCATCGGGGTCGATAAACAGGCTGACAGGTATGCCGGATCCCTGTAACTGGCCCACGACATCGCTCAGACGAGACACCTGCCCAGCCACATTCAGACCCCCTTCGGTGGTCACTTCTTCCCGCCGCTCCGGCACCAACGTGACATAGTCGGGTTTGATCTCCAGAGCTATGGCCACCATTTCATCCGTGGCCGCCATTTCCAGATTAAGGTGGGAACGCACCGTCTGCCGTAGCAGGCGTACATCCCGATCTT
This sequence comes from Thermostichus sp. DG02_5_bins_236, assembly GCA_039794885.1. GTDB lineage: Bacteria > Cyanobacteriota > Cyanobacteriia > Thermostichales > Thermostichaceae > Thermostichus. The sequence continues at coordinate 14,342 of JAUQVI010000026.1, read as the reverse complement.
GAATGTGACGGCGATCTTCGCGCAAATGCACCGTGATGCCATCCGCGCCTGCCAACTCGGCAATCACCGCTGCTGCCACCGGATCGGGCTCTACAGTACGGCGTGCCTGTCGGACAGTGGCGATGTGATCAATGTTGACTCCAAGACTTAACAAGGCTTTCGCTTCTTTTGTTGAGAGAGGGTTAAGAATCGTCCTAATATTACACTTTAGTCAATTTGAGTCAGTCGGACGAGTCTTGAGAGCGATGGGGATCACACATCGCTCCATGGACTACAGTGATTAGGAACGATATCTCGCCTACGCGGGATCCGGGCTTGCCATGACTGATCCAGATGCCTCTCTGGCGGTAGGACGACACACCAAAATTGACCGGACGCGGGTGCCGGCCTTAATTGCTCAGTATCTGCCAGTCGAGATCTGCATCTACTACCAGGTGGTGCCCGTTGCCCTAGATACCGACAGCTTAATTTTGGGCATGGTGGATCCCCAAGATTTGGCAGCGCTGGACTACGTAGGCAAAATGCTGGCCTATTCGCAAATCTCCGTCGAGCCAATGCCCCTAACCTTTCAGCAGCAACAGGATCTGATCGCCTACTACTTTAGCCATCCCCCCGATCCGGCAGAGGTAGCTCAACTGCGGTCACAAGCCCAAGCCAACCGAGTCACCCGAGAGGTGCCCGCCCCCCAGCCCCCCCTGCTTGGATCCAATACCTCTCCTCCAGCTAAGCAAACCTCTCCCCCTCCGCCTCAAACTGAATCGGAAGAAACGGTTCAGCAGTTGCTCAATTCGATGTTGCGGCGGGCTTTGGACGAACGGGCCGATCAAATTTTTGTGGAGCCTCAGGAGGGAAGCTTGTGTCGGGTGCGCTATCGTCAGCAGGGTATTTTACGGGAGCTGTTCAAGGAACTGTCTGAATCGGTGCGGGCCAAGTTGGTGGCCAGTATGAAGCGGATGATGATGTTGGATCCTGCTTTGATCGGAGAAGCTCAGCAGGCGGAAGTGGAACGGGTGTATAAGGGCGAACCACTGGTGTTGCAGTTGCGGATCATCCCACAGCGTTCCAAAGAAGGGGCAATCTTGAATATCCTGCGAGGAGAAGCCCTCCAGAAATATCAGCAGAACCAGAACAATAGCCGCGTCACCGAAGCTCTGGCTGTCGCTCAACAAGCCCACCAAATTATGCAACAACTACAAATGACCCTGAGCAGCACGGTTGATAAACTCAAGCAGTATCCCAGCTCTCCCAATACTGACTGGCCCCTGATGACGGAAACTCTGGCAGCGATTCAAGCCCAAGCCCAGATGATTGCTGCTTATCAACAGGATTGGGAAAAACTCAATTCCGGCAGTTGATCCCGTAAACCCAGTCCTGAGCAACACCCCTTCAACGGGATCCCTCCCGCAACAGCACCAAAATCACTCCGGCAATCAGGCTGGTGGCTAGACGTTCTAACCGTTCCCTGATGGTTTGTGAGGTATCGAACTTAAAAGTGAGCTTTTCGGTATCCTCTCAGAGCCGATCCATCCGCCCCAAAGCCTCCCCCTGTTGTTGGGTGAGGTGAGCTATCGCTTGGCTGTTGGCCTTGACTAGGCGCTCTTCTGTTGACATCGTCATGGGGGCTGGCAGTTGGGAGCACGGTACAGGAAGAACTGCTTCTATGCTACTTGCGGCTATCTGTCTCTCTAGCGCAGGTTTAATGGGACGGGATCCCATCCTGCTGCTCTAAGTTGGGTGCGATAATCTTGAGATCGTGAAGTCTTGCGCGTTAAGTATCCATGCCACCAAAAGATCCTGCTTCCGTACCCAAGCTCAACCCCCCGGAATCGGAGCCCCCTAGCCCTTCCGGATCCCGTAGCTGGTGGCAGAATCAACGGGAGAACGTATTAACCATTTTGTTGGCGCTATTGCTGGCTTTTGGCATCCGTACCTTTGTGGCAGAGGCCCGTTGGATCCCGTCAGATTCCATGTTGCCGACGCTGGAAGAAGGGGATCGACTGGTGGTGGAGAAGATAAGCTACCGCTTTAGCTCGCCCGAACGGGGCGATATCATTGTTTTCAACCCGCCCGCCAAGCTGAATTTCGATGGTGCTTACATCAAACGGGTGATCGGCCTGCCAGGGGAGCGCCTCCGCATTGAAGACGGGAAGGTTTTCATCAATGGCATCCCCCTGCAGGAAGATTACATCTATGCTCCCCCCAACTATTCTTGTCCGGGAGAGCGCTGCCCGGGCGTGAGAGTTCAGGGATCTGATTTTGTGGTGCCGCCCGCTTCCTACTTCGTGATGGGAGATAACCGCAACGACAGCCAGGACTCCCATGTGTGGGGATTTTTGCCGGAAGACAACATCATCGGCAACACTATCTTCCGCTTTTGGCCCCTGAATCGCCTACACTTTTTTGCCACACAAGAATATCCGGAGTTGCCTTCGGAAGCCCAGGTCTTGAGGAATCCAACCACTCAAGATGGAGGCAATTGAATGTTGACGCTCTAGCCTGGGTTTGTAGGATAGGATTTTACACAAGCTTCTCAAAGCTTCTCAGCGCAGTCGCTCCAGCACGTAATCCACCATCTGGAACAGAGCACGCCGGGCCATCGAATCGGGCAAGCTGTGGAGGGCATCCGCAGCACGATGGGCATAGTCACGGGCCAACTGACGGGAGCGCGGGATCCCTTCGCTTTGATAGATCCACTCCAAGGCTTGTTTCAGGTCTTGCGGATCTTCGAGTTCCGTTAGAATCAGCTCCCGCATTTGAGGAAACTCCTGTAGGGCAAATAGCACCGGGGCGGTCAGATTCCCCTGGCTGAGATCGGATCCCACAGGTTTGCCGAGTGTCTCCGCCGAGGCAGTGAAGTCTAGCAAATCATCGACGATCTGAAAAGCAATGCCCAAGTCGCGGCCAAAATCGAATAAGCGCTCCGCCACCTCAGCCTTCACGCCACTCAACAGTCCGGAGGCTTTGGAACTGCCGGACATGAGGGAGGCGGTTTTGTAAAAGCTCTTGGCCAGGTAGTCTTCCATCGACACATCTGGGTCGAAGCGCGTGAGGCTCTGGCGTACCTCTCCCTCCGGCAAATCCATAATCACCTTGGAGAGCAGCTTCACCACCTCCAAATCATCTAAGTTGGCCAAGTACCAAGCCGCCTGCCCAAATAGATAATCTCCGGCTAGCACCGCTACCCGATTGTCAAAGAGGGTATTGACCGTATCAATGCCGCGTCGCACATCGGCTGTATCGATCACATCGTCGTGCACCAAGCTGGCGGTGTGGATCATCTCGGTAATTTCCGCCAAACGCCAATGGCGTGGGGTAATTTCGCCATCCGGGGTGGTAGCACGGGCAATCAAGAGGACAATCGCTGGTCGGATCCCTTTTCCCCCCGCCGAAAAGAGGTGCTCGGCAGCCGTAGCCAGAATCGGGTGTTTGGCACTGACCAGCCGGGTGAGGTTCTGGCGTAAACGCTCCAGATCCGCTTCTACAGGGCCAAAAGGGGAAAGCACAGAGGTCATGGAGCCACAGCACGAGGGGTTTTACAAAATTTCATATCTCTTCTTATTCTAGAGCACCCCACCGTTCTCGGGGGGAAACCCAGGGGTATCATGCAAGCAGCATCTCACCATCTCTATGCCGGATCCTGTTCCCTCTGCCCATTCGCACATGTCTTCACGCATCCCCACTACTGATTCCGGGATCCCGAATCAGGGGGAACCAGATTGGCAGGAGGATTGGGAACTGGCTTTAGAACAGCCACCTTTGTCTGGGCGAGCCCACCCTCACCATCATGACCCGCAGTCACGCCGCAAGTTGGTGAATCGTCTGGCGCGTATCCAAGGGCATGTCCACGGGATCCGCTCCATGATTGAGCAAGATCAACCCTGTCCAGATGTGCTCCTGCAAATTGCCGCCGTCAAGGGGGCGCTGGATCGGGTGGCGCGGCTGATTTTGGATGATCACATCAGCCATTGCATCCGTCATGCTATCGAGACCGGCAATATCGAAGTGGAACTGGAAGAACTGCAACGGGCCTTGGATCGCTTTATCGGCTAAGTCCTTCAAAGCCAATTCCGCCCGCAGCCTCCGAGCACTAGATATCTAGGCGTAGCGCTCCAGCAGAGCTGCACTTTTTAGCTGCCACTGCAACCCCATAAAGGCCCAATCCAGAAACTCGTTCACTTCTTCAGTACTGAACTGCATCGCCTGGCCAATCTCAAAGATCAGCGCCTCCTCTTTTTCCACCAATTCGCTATTCACCACCGCCATTGCCGCCAGATCCCGCAAAATGAGTGCCCCAACTGGGTTGCGCATGGCCGGGATGTTGCTGATATCCAAGGCTGCTGTTTCATCTGTTAAGTAAGCTTGGGCCAGTTGAGGATCCAGCCCTACTCCTTCCGCCACCTGCATGAAAAAGGTGATTTCTTCCTCATCCAATTGACCATCAACTCGGGCTATTGAGATCAAAGCTTTCAGGTAGAGCTGGCGCTGTGCATCAGTGAGATCGACGTAGTTAACCATGGGGCTACCAGATGAATGTGGGGTTTCCCTTTACTGTGCCACGAAGATTGCCTGCGGAAACAAGGGTAAGCGTTTTTCAACCGCCCGAAAAATAGCTTACAATAGAAAGCCTGTGTTTATTTGTCGAGCTGCCAAGACTTCAGACAAGACTTCAGAGCTTTGGCGGACTTGGCAAGCCGAAATCGTTCCTCTAATTCTCTACAGCTTGCGGAGCACCCTAAGGAGCAGATCACCACCATGGTAAAATTGCGGCTCAAGCGCTACGGAAAAAAGCGGCAACCTAGCTATCGCATCATCGCCATTGAAAGTAAAACTCGCCGTGAAGCCCGTCCGCTAGAGGAGTTGGGCTACTACAACCCCCGCACCAAAGAAACTGTTCTGGAAACGGGTAGCCTGCTGAAATGGTTGCGTTATGGCGCTCAGCCCACCGATACCCTGCAAGGGATCCTCAAAAAAGCGGGCATTTATAACATGCTGGAAGCGGGCGAAGGTGGAGTCGTCGCTTCGATTCGGATCCCGGCCATGGCTAAGCCCGAAGTTGGCATTCCTGAGGTCAGTGAAGAGCCTACTGTGGATGCAGCTGCTGAGCCTGAGGCTATCGATGCACCGGAAATCACTGAAGCCACCGAAGCTGCTACCGAGCCTGTCGCTGAAGTTGCCGAAATTAGCGAAGCGGAAACAACAGTCCAGCCGGTAGAAGAAGAGCCCGTTGTGGCGGCAGTGGAAACCCCGGCAGAACCTCAAGTTGAGGAAGCGGCTGAGGCTTAACGCCACATTCGGCTACGCTTTCGGTTAGACCTGGCCTTAACGGTTTTCTCTCCATGCCAGACTACAAAGCGCTTGCTCACCTTCTTATCGAACCCCTAATCAGCCCCTCTGGGCTGCAGATGGATTTGGAAACTACCTGTGCTGGGCAAAAAGTCTGGCTACGGCTAGCCTTTGACTCGAAAGATCGGGGACGGGTGTTCGGGCGGGGCGGGCGAACCATGCAGGCGATTCGGCAGGTAATGATGGCAGCGGCTCAGTTGGCTGGGCAATCTCTGCACATCGAAGTCTACGGAGATGGCGGGGAGCGGAATCGGGAGGGGCGGGAATGAGCCAAATTCTCACGTTCTTGGGCAAGGGGGGGACAGGCCGAAGCACCTTGGCAGTGGCCGCAGCGCGCGCTGCGGCTCAACAGGGACGACGGGTGTTGCTGGTGGGGCACCAGGCGGGGCCAGGGCTGGAAATACTCTTGGGTGGGATCCCGCTGTCGGGGGAACCTCTGACCATTGCTGCCAATTTAAGTGTGGTGCAACTGCGGACAACCCAACTGCTGGAGCAAAACTGGACAGCAGCCAAAGAGTTGGAAGCCCAGTATGTGCGTACCCCTTTTTTCCGCGAGATCTACGGGCAGGAGTTGGGGGTGTTGCCGGGGATGGATCAAGCCCTTGCCCTGGAGGCTTTGCGTCGCTACGATGCCAGCGGCCAATACGACTGCATTCTCTACGATGGGCCGGGGGATCTCACCACCCTACGGGCGTTTGGGATCCCTGAGGTGGCCAGTTGGTACTGGCGGCGAGCTTCTAAGGCTTTTTTGGGCTCAGATTTGGCCAAAACGCTGCGCCCTTTTGCGGAGCCCCTGCTGCGTTCTGTCAGCAATGTGGAGTTTTCCTCCCTAGAGGATCTGCCGGATCGCATGGGAGGCATGACCAACATTTTGGAGCAGGGGCGACAGGCCATTGCCGATCCGCGACGGGTCTTGGCCCATCTGGTCACCACCCGCGATCCGATCGCCATTCAAACCGCCCGTTACCTGTGGGGCAGCGCCCAAATGGTGGGGTTGACAGTGGGGGGGGTGTGGGTAACCCCTATCGGCTCAGCAGAGGTAGCTGCCGCAGACTTTGCTCCCCTCCCCGTGCGAGTTTTACCCATTCGCCAAGGTTCCGGTGGCGATAGCGGGATGGAGTGGTCTGGCTTGGAGGCGGCGGTGGGCAGTGTGTTTACGCTGCCGGATGTGCCTCCCCCCTTAGCCATTGACGAGGGATCCCGTACGGTGAAGCTGTTTATTCCAGGCTTTAGTAAAACCCAAATTGAGCTGAGCCAATCGGGGCCGGAACTGACGATCACCGCCGGCGATCAACGGCGCAACTTGTTTTTGCCGCCTAGTCTGGCCGGTCGGCAGGTGACTGGAGCCAAGTTTCAGGAACCCTTTCTGCTGATTAGCTTTGGTTAAGAGCCTCAATTAACCCACCGACGGAGAAGGCGATGCTGGCCAAACGGATCATTCCCTGTCTCGATGTGGCTGCCGGGCGGGTGGTGAAAGGGATCCAGTTTGTGCAGCTGCGGGATGCCGGGGATCCCGTGGAGCTGGCGCAAGCCTATGACCGGGCTGGGGCCGATGAGCTGGTGTTTTTGGATATCACCGCCACCCATGAGGAGCGGGCCATTTTGCTGGAGGTGGTCCAACGGACGGCGGAGCAGGTGTTCATTCCCCTGACGGTAGGGGGTGGGATCCGCAATCTGGAGGGGGTACGAGCCCTGTTGCGGGCAGGGGCAGATAAAGTCAGCCTCAACTCTGCGGCGGTGAAGGATCCCGACTTGGTTACGCAGGCCAGCCGTTGGTTTGGATCCCAATGTATTGTGGTAGCTATTGATGCCCGTGCCAAAGCCGGCGGGGCAGGCTGGGAAGTGTATGTACGGGGCGGCAGAGAGCCCACCGGGTTGGATGCGATTAAATGGGCAAAACAGATGGCAGAGCGGGGGGCTGGAGAAATTTTGCTCACCAGTATGGATGCGGATGGTACTCAGGCCGGCTATGACCTGAACTTGACCCGTCAGGTGGCGGATACAGTCTCTGTGCCAGTGATTGCTTCTGGCGGAGCCGGTAATTGCACCCATATTCGCCAAGCTCTCCAAGAAGGAGGGGCAGAAGCGGCGCTTTTGGCCTCTTTATTGCACTATGGTCAATTGACGATCCCCCAAATCAAGGCAGACTTGGCGGCCCATGGGCTGTTGGTGCGCACTTGAACCTGCATCTGGCAGTGAAATATTAAATGAAATATCAAAGGACTTCGCCGATGTTGAATCATCCTGAAGAGAGTGAGTTGGCGGATTGGTTACCTCGCATTGCCCGCTTGTCAGAAGCTGCAGGCCAAGCCATTCTCCAGATCTACCAGCAGGAACAGGTTCAGGTCAGCGTCAAGGCTGATCAATCTCCTCTCACGGAAGCGGATCTAGCCTCTCACCATCTGATTTTGCGGGGCTTAAAAGATCTAACCCCAGGGATCCCTGTGCTCTCAGAAGAATCCGGTGGGATCCCCTACACCGAGCGGCAACATTGGCAGCGGTTCTGGCTGGTGGATCCCTTGGATGGCACCCAAGAGTTCATTCAGCGCAATGGTCAGTTCACGGTGAATATCGCCCTTGTGGAGGAGGGGATCCCGATTTTGGGGGTGGTTCATGCGCCGGTTTTGGCCCTCACCTACACGGCTGCTCAAAAGCTCGGCGCCTACAAAGGCGAGACACGAATTCGCACCTGCACTTACCCGGACGGATCCCTCAAGGTTGTGGCCAGCCGTTCCCATGCCAATCCTGAAACCGAACAATTCTTAAGCCGGCTGCAAACCCGTTACGGCCCACTAGAGGTTAGCTCCCTCGGCAGCTCCCTCAAATTTTGTTTGGTGGCGGAGGGATCCGCCCATCTTTATCCCCGCTTTGGCCCCACCATGGAATGGGATACCGCTGCGGCTCAATGTGTGGTGGAACAGGCAGGCGGAAAGGTGACCAGCCTAGGCGGGGATCCCTTGCGTTATAACAAACCTGATTTACACAACCCACCCTTTGTGGTGGTAGCTCAGGATGCAGCTCAGTTGTGGCAAGACCTGGTCGAGTGAAGGATCACTGCAAATGGATTGTGTCCAGATTTTGGTTTGGAGGACAGGCATTACATTCCCATCTCAGCTGGGTTAAAGCCATCCGGGAATTTGGTGTATTCGTCGTAAAGGGCACCCCGGAAGTGGGTATTGGTGATGGTGGCCCCACGTAAATCTGCCCCAATTCGCAAATCCGCCCGGTTCAGCTCGGCCTCTGTCAAATCAGATCTGAGCAACTTGGCCCGATAGAGATTGGCCCCACGAAAGTCTGCTTTGACCAGCTTGGCCCCGATCAGGTTCACCCGCCGCAACTTCGCCCCGCGCAGATCAGCACCCGTGAGATCTGCTCCTGAGAGATCCGACTCCCGCAAGTCCGCCCCGCTTAAGTTCGCATCCCGTAGGATGATGTTCTTCAAACTCACCCCGCTCAACTGCGCCCCACTGAGATTAGATCCTGTGAAATCTCGCTGGCCAGAGGCATAAGCCTGTAACAGTTGCTTGGCGTTTAAGAGGGGTTTGATACTCGCTGTCGTCATCGCTGTTTATTCTCTCGCAAAACCGCAGTTAGGCTACCTTGAATCAGGCCTCAACCCTTTCAGAGGCGGGTCAGAGTCCTTGTTGGTTAGCTTACCACCCTGTGTCCCCTAGACAGCATTAAAGCAGGATCCCGCTCAGTAGGTGGGGATCCGCAGGGACTAGGAAAGGCATAGCCTCGTAGCGGTTCAGAGCTGGTCGATCTCTTTGCGGAGGTTTTCCAATTCCAGATCGACTTCATCACCAACGGGTTGTTGGGCTGGGGTTTTCAGATCTCCAGAGGGCAACTGGCCCTGCACCGAGGCTTTGAGCATCAGCAGTTCATGATCCACATCGGATCCGCCTGCCTCCAAAACCGCAAATTGGTTTTCGAGGGTGTCTACCGCCAGTTCTGCCACCGCTGCTGATTGGGCCTCTAAGGTATTTACCTTCTCTTCCATCCGTTCAAAAGCTGAGAAGGCATTGGTGGTGTTCACCCGTCCAATCACCTCGTTGATTTGCTGGGAGGCTTTGGCCGAGCGAGCGCGGGCAATGAGCATGTCTTTCTTGGTCTTGGCTTCGGAGATTTTGCTCTCCAGCTTGGTCATGTTGGTTTTCAGGATGTCTACCTGCTTGGTCTGCTCATCCAACTGCCGCTTCATACTCTGGGCAGTTTCGGAGAAGGTTTTTTTACGCACCAAGGCTTCGCGGGCTAGGGCTTCGTTGTTGTTGCGTAGGGCCAGCTCAGCACGGCTTTGCCACTCATTGACGCTTTGCACCGCTTGCTCGTACTGCCGTTCCATCCGCTTCTGGCTGGCAATGGCCTGAGCAACCGCTTGCCGCATCTGGAAGTGATCCTCAGACATATCCTGGATGGTTTGGTTCAGGATTTTCTCTGGATCTTCAGCGCTACTGACCAACGCGTTGATGTTGGATCTGATGATTCGGCTTACCCGATCGAACAATCCCATCTGATCTCTCTCCCTAGCGGTCTGACCTAATGCTACCCTTGCCGTTCTAACGTTTTCCAGTGTCTTTACTCCAGTATAGGGATCCCCAGCCGGGATCCAAAGGTATTTACCGATAACCTGAACGTGGATCTCTCTGAGACTGTGGATGGGTGTTGGCGGGCTCCTCAGTCCAAGAGTGTGGCAGGCTAGAGATGTCGAAATCTAGGGGCTTGTGCAATCCTGTAGCTGGGCTTAGGCCTGTTGCTCCTCTCTATATGAATTCTTCATGACTGCCATCGATTCTTCCCGCCTGCTTCAGCCGAGAACTGCCTCCGTTCACCGTCGCACCGGTGAAACCGACGTTCAGATCCAGCTCAATTTGGATGGCAATGGTCACCACGACATCGATACCGGGATCCCTTTTCTGGATCACATGCTGGCGCAACTGAGCACCCATGGGTTGATCGATCTGCACATCAAAGCGATAGGGGATCTGCACATCGACGACCACCACACCAATGAAGATGTTGGCATTACCCTCGGGCAAGCCTTGGCACAAGCCTTGCAGGATCGGCGGGGCATTCATCGCTTCGGCCATTTTTGGGCACCTTTGGATGAGGCTCTGGTGCAGGTGGTAATGGATTTCTCGGGCCGACCCCATCTCAGCTACGGGTTGGAGTTGACCAGTGAACGAATTGGCCGCTACGAAACCCAGTTGGTGCGGGAGTTTTATCAGGCGGTGGTGAACCATGCTCAGCTCACCCTTCACATTCGTCAGGCGGCCGGCATCAATGCCCATCACATTGTCGAGGCCAGCTTTAAGGCGTTTGCCCGTGCTCTGCGCACGGCGGTAGAACGGGATCCGCGCCGCCAAGAAGGGATCCCCAGCTCGAAGGGGGTGCTCTAGTCATGAGTTGGCTCCGCAAGCTATTGGCCCTAACACTGGGGCTGGGAACAGTTTTGGTCGGGTTGGATCAGGTGTGGGGCGCGGAGCGCTTAGCAGTGTTTCTCCCCCCTTTGTTTGAAATCTCTTTGCCGGTGGGGGATTTGGCCCAATTTGCGGAAAACGGCACTGTCAGTCGGCAATTGGATTTTTATTGGCGGCGGCTTACCCCTGAGCAACAAAGGGCTTTGGCGGACTTGCTGAGGCGGGATTTTAACCTCAATCAAGTCACGGTGAGCCAGTTCACCTACTCCTCGATTGGGGAGGATCTGCTGCGGCGATTAACGCTGGTGTTGCATTCTGCGGGGGAGGGAGAGGCGGAATTCTATGCCTTGCGGGCAGCCTTGATCCTGGCGGCTGGGGATCCAGAAGGGTTCACCTTGGTCAACATTTTGCGCCACTATCCACTGGAGAAGCTGCAGATCGATCTGGACATGAGCATTCGCGTGGTGCGGGAGGCCAGCCAACTGTTTCGACAACGGGATTTGATGATCGCAGAGCTGAGGGAAGAGGTCAGCCGAGAAGTGGAGTCTGCATCATTGGTGGGTTTGCTCCCTTCGGCCGGGCAAAACTTGACCTCCCCCAGTCTTCCTCCCGAACAACCAGGAGAGTTTGAGTGGCAGGTGGAGCAGTTTCAGTTTGCCAATCCTGAGCGAGACACACCTGTGCTGGTGGATATCTATTTGCCAGAGGGGACAGAGCCGCTGCCGTTGGTGGTCATCTCCCATGGCATTGCCTCCGATCGCATGACGTTTGCCTATTTGGCCCGTCATCTGGCCTCGCGAGGGTTTGGGGTAGCGGTGCTGGAGCATCCGGGCACCAATGTGGATCAGGTGCGCAGTTTTTTGGCGGGGTTTGGCTCTCTGCCAGGAGCCTATGAATGGGTAGCACGGCCCAGGGATATTTCTCTGCTATTGGATGCCCTGGAGGAGAAGGCCCAACAAGACCTGAGCCACTGGGGCCGCTTGGACTTGCAGTCGGTAGGGCTGTTTGGCCAATCCTTGGGGGGGTATACGGTGTTGGCGACAGCAGGAGCCAGTCTGAATCCGACCCGCTTGCAGGAGAACTGCCAAACCTCCAATTCTTTGGGCCTGACCTTGAATGCCTCTTTGCTGTTGCAATGTCGGGCGAACGAGGTGTTTCGGGATCCCTTCCTGGCGGAACAGGCGGAGCAGTTGGTGGATGAACGAATTCAAGCAGTGTTTGCTCTTAACCCCCTCACCAGCACAGTGTTTGGCCCGAAAGGATTAGGCCAAGTGGGGATCCCGGTGATGATCATGGCCGGCAGCGAAGATTACTTTGCCCCTTCTTTACCGGAGCAGATCGAACCCTTTACTTGGCTGGGATCCCAGCAACGGTATCTGGTAATGGTGGAGGGATCCACTCATTTCACCTTCTTGGGTGGGGGGGGCCAGGGGGCGTTTCCGGTGCCCCAGGAATTGATTGGGCCGGATCCCCAGGCTGCTCGACCTTTGCTCAAGGGCTTGACGACCGCTTTCTTTAGAACTTATTTGCAGGCAGACTCAGAAGCCCATGCGGCTTACCTGAACTCATCCTACGCCGAAGCTCTCACCCCCAACTCGCTGCGCACCACCCTGATTCGAGAGCTGACGACAGAACAGATTCAACTGGCCCTGAACCCATGAGAGCTAAGTCCACCCCAAACACCTCGGATCCCTACTCCAGGCGTAAAATGGGGATCCTTTTCTATTTCATCCCGATTCGCGGAGGGGATCCCTATGTTGGCCGACTATCCCACACACGCTGCTACCCGTGAGGCCCAAGGGATCCCTCCATTGCCCCTGAATGCGGCCCAGACCAGCCAGTTGTGCGATTTACTGAAGGCTCCCCCCGCCGGGGAAGAAGAGTTTTTGTTGCACCTGCTCACGGAGCGGATCCCACCAGGGGTGGATGAAGCCGCTTATGTGAAGGCGGGCTTTTTGGCCTCTGTAGTCAAAGGGGAGACTCAATCCCCTTTGCTCACCCCTTTGCAGGCGGTGCAGATCCTGGGCACTATGCTGGGGGGCTACAACGTTCAGGTATTGGTGGAGTTGCTGCAGGATAGGCGGCCTGAAATTGCTACAGCGGCTGCCAAGGCCCTCAGCCATACGCTGCTGATTTTCGATGCCTTTCATGATGTGTGGGAGCTACACCAAGCCGGCAATCCCTCTGCCCAACAGGTAATCCACTCCTGGGCCGATGGGGAATGGTTTACCGCCAAGGCTCCCCTCGCCGCAGCCATCACCGTGACGGTATTCAAAGTTGCGGGGGAAATCAACACTGATGATCTCTCTCCCGCCGCTCATGCCACCACCCGTCCCGACATTCCCCTCCATGCCTTGGCCATGCTGGAGTCGCGCGCGCCGGGATCCCTAGCCACGATTGCCGAGCTGAAGCAAAAGGGGCATCCGGTCGCCTTTGTTGGGGATGTGGTGGGTACAGGCTCCTCCCGCAAATCCGCCATCAATTCTGTTCTCTGGCATATCGGCCACGATATTCCCCATGTCCCCAATAAGCGGGCTGGGGGGGTGATCCTGGGGGGCACCATTGCACCCATTTTCTTCAACACCGCTGAAGATGCGGGGGCATTGCCGATTCAGTGCGATGTGTCTGGGTTGGAAACCGGCATGGTGATTACCCTCCATCCCTACCAGGGTGTGATCACCTCTGAGTCCGGCCAGAGCTTGTCCACCTTCAGCCTCAAGCCGGATACCATCACCGATGAAGTGCAGGCCGGGGGACGGATCCCATTGTTGATTGGCCGCGCCCTCACCGACAAAACCCGCCAAGCCCTAGGCCGGGATCCCTCCACCTTGTTTATTCGCCCCACCCCTCCCGTAGAAACGGGCAAAGGCTACACGCTGGCTCAAAAAATGGTCGGTAAAGCCTGTGGCCTGCCGGGGGTGCGTCCAAGCATGAGCTGCGAACCTCTCATGACCACCGTGGGATCCCAAGACACCACCGGGCCGATGACTCGGGATGAGCTGAAAGAGCTGGCCTGTTTGGGGTTCAACGCCGATTTGGTGATGCAGAGCTTTTGCCACACAGCCGCTTATCCCAAGCCGGTGGATATCAAAACCCAGAAAGAATTGCCGGATTTTTTCGCCTCTCGCGGCGGGGTAGCCCTGCGCCCTGGGGATGGCATCATCCACTCCTGGCTCAATCGCATGCTGCTACCGGATACGGTCGGCACCGGCGGCGACTCCCACACCCGTTTTCCCTTGGGGATCTCCTTTCCCGCCGGATCGGGGTTGGTGGCCTTTGCAGCGGCACTGGGGGTGATGCCCTTGGATATGCCGGAATCGGTGCTGGTGCGGTTTACGGGCCAGTTGCAACCAGGGATCACCCTGCGGGATGTTGTCCATGCTATCCCCTACGTAGCCATGCAAAAGGGCCTGTTAACGGTTGAGAAACAGGGCAAAAAGAATGTCTTCGCCGGCCGGATTATGGAGATCGAAGGCTTGCCGGATCTGAAAGTGGAGCAAGCCTTTGAGTTTACCGATGCTTCGGCGGAGCGCAACTGTGCCGGTTGCACGATCAAGCTCAGCATTGAAACGGTTTCAGAAT
>JAUQVI010000025.1:0-20286 GCA_039794885.1 Thermostichus sp. DG02_5_bins_236 | reverse complement strand
CGGCAGTTGGGATCCCCAGCCAACCTAAAAGCCCCAACAGCAGTAAAACAGGGATAACTTGGATAGCCCGCATGGTTTTGTTGGATCTTTTGTCGGTTTCCCACTCATCATAAGCTGCCTACACACGAGATCCCTTGGCCCTCTGTCAGTCCAGAACGACAGACCCTCCAACCGCTGTTGGACGCTTGCTTTCTTGCGAGGTAACCCGCTATGCTACCGCCCAGATTGAGGCATTCTTCTGTGGCAAGTCAGCAGCTTCGTGTCTATGTTCCCCCTCATCCTTTGATCAAGCATTGGTTAACGGTGGCTCGGGATGCGGAAACCCCGATGCCTTTGTTTCGCAGTGCCCTGTCGGAGTTGGGCCGTTGGCTCACCTATGAGGCGATGCGGGACTGGATCCCTACCCAACCGGTACAGGTGCAAACCCCTTTGGAACCCGCCCCAGCGGAAGTCATTGCCCCCGATACCCCCATGGGCATTGTGCCGGTGTTGCGAGCTGGGTTGGCCATGTTGGAGGGGTGTCAGGCTCTGTTGCCACAGGCGCGGATCTTCCACTTGGGCATGGTAAGGGATGAAGCAACCCTAGAGGCCAGTTGCTATCTGAATCGGCTGCCGGAGCGGATCCCGGAGCAAATGCACATTCTTATCCCTGAACCGATGCTAGCGACTGGGGGCACGTTGGTACAGGTGTTGGATGAGCTGAAAGGGCGCGGGGCAGATCCCAGTTTGGTGAGGATTGTCAGTGTGTTGGCAGCGCCGCCGGGATTACAGCGGCTGGGATCCCATTACCCAATGGTGCAAATCTTCTGCGCCATGATCGATGAGCGCTTAAATGAGCAGGGTTTTATTATGCCGGGGCTAGGAGATGCAGGAGATCGCGCCTTTGGCACGGAAAATTAACTTACAACTTTTTCCAGCAGTGACCGGTTGATAAAGACCAATTGTTGGAGGTCAAGCATGAGTGCTCTGCACCGCTGACATGACCTGCTGAACCGCACGTCTCACCTAGAAGTTGGGGAGAGCTGTCCTGGAGATGCTCTGCTTACCCTATATCTAGGGTTTTTCAATTTCAACATCAGTACGGCACACATTCTATAGGGGTTAGTCGAGCTTTTTACCTCCATTGACGTTACACTCATTCAGCAGGTGTCCTGAGGAGGGCATTTCGGACTAACCCCATTCTGGTGGGTCAAGCTGTTGGATTATGGGAATGTTGGCCGCTTTAGCCCCAAAGCCTGCTTTCGGGATCCCAGTGGAGTGGGGTTCGTGGGGTTCCCGTGGTATCAGCGCTTTTCCTCTGCCTGCGCCTATGCGACTTATCCTCACCAGTTTGGATGGCAGCCTGTTGGATATGGAGTCCAACAGCTACGGTGCTGCCCGACAAGCGTTGTCCGCCTTAGAGCGTCGCTCGATTCCTTTAGTGCTCTACAGCTTGCGGACTCGGGCTCAACTGGAACATGTGCGCCAGCAATTGCGCCTAGAGCATCCGTTTATTTGTGAGGATGGTTCCGCCCTTTATGTTCCCGAGCACTACTTCCCGGCGGGCATTTTGGATGAGCAGTGGCAATATCAGCCTCCGTACTATGTGCGGGCTTTAGGGTTGCCCTATTCCCGCTTGCGCAGCATCTTGCAACAGGTTCGTCAAGATTCCAACTTGGATCTGGTCGGATTTGGAGATTGGACAGCTTCTGAGCTGGCGGCGGCAGCCGGGATCCCTGTGGAGGAGGCAGAACGAGCCCAACAGCGAGAGTATAGCGAGATTTTCAGCTATTCCGGCGATCCGGAAACCCTGCGGGAAGCCTTTGCCCATCAGGAGGCCAACCTCACCCAGCATCTGTTGCAACTGCGCCAGCTCAACCTCTCTAGCCCCCCACAAAAGTGGTACCTGACCGGGTGGACTCAGCCGGCGATGACCACAGAACCTGGATTTTTGCCAGGGGAACGGGCGGTGCGCCTGTTGCTGGATTGCTATCAGCGACATTTAGGCTCTGTTAAGGCTCTGGGCATTGGCTGCTCTCCAGCGGATGCTGCTTTTTTGCGTTGGATGGAACAGAAGGTGGTGCTTCCGAGCCCAATTGCGGATAGCCTCTGGAGTGAGGCTCAGCCCGAGTGGCAGTTGGCCCAGCTCCCCGGCCCGGAGGGGTGGAATGAAGTGGTGTTGATGTGGTTGGAGGAAACAGATCATGGTGATGAATAGAAAACAGAGGGGTCTTCGGACGGCCCAATTGGGTCTGAGGGTAGTAGGGTGCTTCCTGGGCATCGTGATGATGGGGCCTGCTTATGCAGAAGCTCCCATGACTCTTTTGACAGGGGCGCAAACCGTAGCCCAGCTCAAAGAAGATGGGGCCCGGTATATGCAGATGGGCTTCCACACCCTGGCTATCAATGCCTATCGAGGGGCGATCGAACTGGAGGAGAAAACCTTGGTTTTGCCCAGCGAGCGGGATCCCGATGTGCCCTTTAATCTGGGTTTGATCTACGCTCGTCAGGGTAATCTGCCGGAAGCACGTGTTGCCTTTCAACGATCGGTAGAGGTGGATCCCAGTAGCTTTAAGGCCCGCTATCAATTGGCTTTGGTGCATCTGAAACTGGGGGAGCAAGTGGACGCCAAGGAGCAACTCACGCTCTTAGCCGGTGCCGCCAATAGCAATCCCGAAACCTACAGCCATATCCAGTCTTTGCTGGCTACTTTGGATGCTGTTCCTTTGCCCAGCCAGAAGGATGACAACTTGGCCCGTACCTCGGCTGTGGAGTCTGAGGCCGCCAAACTGTTGCTTGAACCTGGCAAAACCGAAACGGCTGCTTTGCCTGAAGCCACTACGCAGGAAGTCGTAGAGGAAGAGATACCCCTTTCCGCCTTGCAACGGTTGCGTCAGCGGGAGCTGAACTAGCCCCAGCGCGCCCAACCCAAATCGAGGCTGTAACTTTCAAGACCGTGAAATCAAGGCCAGGGATCCCTAGAGGACTCTGGCTTTTTATCTGCCACCCGTCCCACGGCGGGGAGCCTATCGGTCTTTGGGATGCGGCTGAGTTCGACGGTGCTCTGCACCTTGCGCAGCAGGATCGGGTTTCGGCCCTTTGGTGGTAAATACCGTGGTGAACATCATCAGCATTCCCCCTGCCAAAATGAGAAGGGCCAAGCCTCCGACGACCCCATTCATCCAGGTTTGTGCCTCGAGTTCCATGTCGGTCTTGTGCTGGATGGATCCCTCCCATCCTACTGGACAGGTTGCCCGATAGGGTGGATCCAGCAGCTACTGATTGGCTCGGTAGAGCAGCCCTAACCCCACCGCTGCACAGATCAAGTTGGGCAACCAGGCCGCCACCGCTGGCCCTAAGGTGCCAATTTGCCCCAAAGCCTGCGTGATGAACAGCAGCACATAAAAAGCAAAGATGATCAGCACACTAATTCCCAGTCCTAAAGAAGAACTGGTTCGCTGCGGACGCAACCCCAACGGTGCCCCAATCAGAGTAAAGGCTAAACACACGAAGGGAATGGCATATTTTTGGTTGAGGCTTACCTGCAGTCGCCGCACCCGCTGCAGATCCCCGGAACTGGCGATCACCTCGATGTAACGGCTCAGCTCCTGAATGTTCATTTCCTCCGGGCTGCGGGCTTCTTGGGCCAAATCCAGCGGTGCACGGGACAGGCGCAACTCCTGGCGGCCAAAGGTGGCAATGTTGCTGTAGGTACCATCGGGAGACACGATGTAGTTGGTACCCTCCTCAAAGACCCAGAGGTTATTGCGGGGATCCCAACTGCCCCTTTGGGCCAGTAAAATTTGATTGAGAGCCTCGTTGGAAAAATCTAGGACAATGATCCCGCGCATAAGGTTGCCATCGAAGCTACGGGCATAAAACTGACGAGTCAGTCCTTGCCGACGGGAAAAGCTACCATCGCCCTCGGGGCTGAGGATCTCGCCAAATTCTTGGTAGAGGATGTTTTCTCGCTGGAAGTCGGGATCCCGATTCAGGGCCCGATCCAACGTAATGGCTGCTTGGCGGTTGCTGTTGGGAACAACCAACTCATTGAACAGGAAAGTCAAACTGGTCACCAGCAAACTGAGGGTGAGAGCCGGCACCACCAGGCGATAGAGGCTCACCCCACAACCCCGCATCGCTGTGATTTCGCTGTCGGAAGACAAGCGTCCATAGGCCAGTAGCGTCGCCAATAACATCGACATTGGGAATGTGAGGACAATGATCCCTGGTGCTCGAAAGGCAAACACCTGCAATGCTGCCGGGATCGATAACCCTGCTTCTACCACTAGGCGCACCAGCTCAAACAGGGATCCCACGGCCATCACCAACGCAGTAAAAGCCCCTACCCCAAAGAGAAAAGGCAGCGCCATCTCCATGATGATGTAGCGATCCATTAGGCCCACCGAGCGCCATAGAGAAACCCCAGCCGCAGCCTGAGGAGAACGGGTCGGGGGTGAAGTAGAGCTGACTTTCACCATGAAAAGCAAGAAAAATAGAGGATAGGGAGCAGGCAATCGATCCATTCACCAAGGGGCCACGAGGGGGCCTTCACAGGCGGAATTTTTCCCCCAGGTAGTATTTGCGCACCAAAGGATCCGCCGCCAACTCCGCAGAAGTGCCTTTGGCCAAGATTGCCCCATCGTTGAGAATATAGGCGCGATCGGTGATCTCTAGCGTTTCCCGGACATTGTGATCAGTGATCAACACGCCAATACCCCGGTGCTTCAACTTGGCCACTACCTCTTGAATATCCGCCACTGCAATCGGATCAACCCCGGCAAAAGGTTCATCCAGCAGCAGAAATTTTGGCCCTTGGATCCCGGCGGCCAGGGCACGGGCGATTTCAGCACGGCGACGTTCTCCCCCCGAGACTTGCAAGCCCAAGCTGCGGGTGACATGGGTAATGCGAAACTCCTCCAGCAATTGGTTCAACCGTTGTTGCCAGAGGCGACGGGGCACACCCGTTTGCTCCATGATTAGGAGCAGGTTGTCTTGAATGCTGAGGCGACGAAAAATGCTTGGCTCCTGGGCTAGATATCCAATCCCCAACTGAGCGCGGCGGTGCATCGGCAAATGAGTAATATCCTGGTCATCTAACCAGACATGACCTCGATTCGGCTGGATTAAGCCCGTCATGATGTAGAACGTGGTGGTTTTACCGGCTCCATTGGGCCCTAGCAAACCCACAATCTCCCCCTGCTGAATGTTAAGGCTGACATCGCTCACCACCTCACGACGACCATATCGCTTACAGATGTTCTCTAAGTGAATCTGCATAGGGCTGAACCAGGGTTGCTTACCGATTCTAAGGGGGCTCTGTAACTAAACTAGGTGAGGGTGCTTCACACCCCAACTTCATATCCCAGATAGTCAAGGGATCCTTCCACCCTGAGGATGCAGCAAACCCAGCTTCCGATCCAGGGGGATCCGAGCAGAATGGGTTCCCTAAAGCTGCCCTGCGGATTCTTGGATACTATCGCTTCGTATCACAGCCCCTTTACCTCCCCTGGGATCCCGCCTCCCATGCTCCGTTGTCCGGCCTGCCATTGGATTAACCTCGACTCCGATTACCACTGTCGCCGTTGTGGGCATTTTTTGCGCCGACATCCCCACTATTCCAAGGGATCCCTGACACATTCCAACCGCTTACTGGGCAAGAAGAAAAGGAGAAAAGCCGGGTGGCAAATTCGCTGGGATCGCGTCTTGACCCTGACGGCAGTTTTGGGAGTGTTGGTGGGTTTGGGGCAGCTGTCTTGGTATTGGGTGCAGCCGATGCTGAAGGATCCGCCCCTGCCGAATTTTGGGTTTGATCCAGAAGCCCTGCGCCAGAGAGACTATGAACGCACCCGCACCTTTCGAGAAAGGATCTATTGATTTCAGTCGGAGGGATTAGACATCCAGATATTAAAGAGTGGTCGAACTGAGCAGATGCCACTATCATATGACCAACGCAGAAAAACTTCGGTCTGCTGCATCCTCCCATCTTTAACTTTGAAACTGTAGGGCTTGGCAACTATGAATCTGAAAGTTCCCGCCATCCTGGCACTGCTTACCACAGCAGCTGTGGCCTCTACGGCGGCAGCCACCACCTATAACTCCTGCTTCATGCGCTATCTAATGGCTTCCAAAACCTGCGCCGGTTGCCGCATGGGATCCATCACCTTGAGCAATCTGGATCTCACAGAAGCCAACTTCAGCGGCTCCGACATGATTGAAGCTAACTTTGAGCGAGCCACCTTGACCGGTGCTGATCTGAGCCAGTCTTACTTGATAGGGGCTAACTTGCGCCGGGCCAACTTAGGTGAGGCCAACCTGAGTGGCGCCTACCTGGAGGGAGCGGATTTGCGTGGGGCCGATCTGCGTGGGGCGGATTTGTCTTCTGCTTCTCTGTATGGGGCAGATTTGCGTGGGGCTGACTTGCGCAATGCCAATTTGGTGGGGGCTGACCTGCGCTTTACCCGTACCTGGGGTGCTCGCATCCAGGGTGCGATTACCGAATAAATCCTTGCTACTGACGTTGCCTCATACTCTCTATCCGGGATCCTCATTCACCCAGCCAAGCTATTCTATTCCGGGGCTGGCAATATAACAGCCCTGCTGACGGAATAGCTGCTCCAAAGGCCAGAGGCAATGGCCACAGCGGATCCCAGATTGGCAATGAATCTGCATCGCCTCCTCAAACGGCAAGGGATCCCGTTGCTGACGGCTGAGAATTTCGGCGTGTTCCACTTCGCTGCAATAGCAGTAGGCGGAGCGACGGGGCGGCGGACGCCGACGGACAGCAGAACTTGTCATGGGAGGGGATCCGTTTGCACTCTGAGTCTAGGTCACTAGGCCAAAGCAGCCAACTTGCGGTTAAAAGCCGTGATTGCCTGCGATTCCAAATCCGCCACTTGCAAGGCATAATGGCGAGCACGCGCCTTCTGCTCGTTAGTTTTGCAATAGCGGCTCAGAAGTTGTCGTCCCAAATTCAGGTGAAACTGCTCATCCGGCATGATCTTACGCATTGTTTTTTGCAGATCGGTCGGCAAATGGGGCAAAATGCTGGCAAAACTGCGGCAGGCTCCCGATTCTCCGGCCAAGTTGTGAGCAGCCAGACGGGAAATGGTATCCGGCAGGGATCCATAGAAGGTTTCTACCCAGGCTTTGATCTCTGGGATCGGCTGCCAATCCTGTAAAGAAGCCCCCATCGCCTGCAAATGGCGGTTTAGCCAGCGGAAATGGTTGCTTTCGTCCTCAATTTGATGGCAAAGCAACACCAACGCATCGGTTTCCGGCGTATCCTGCAGCCACTTGCTGATGAACAAAATCGCCTGATACTCGTAGTAGGTCTGAAAGCTGAGCCACTCAAGCAATCGCTCTTTCGGCCAAGGCTTAATCTCCGTTTCGGGTGGGGCAAAGGCTTGTTCCCGCGCTTCGGTGAAGGCACGATTGCGGTGGGCTTCAATTTCTGACTCGATTTCCTGCACAAAGGCCGCCCAAGTGTAGGCCGTAGACACATCCTCTGGAGATAAATCTGCAGATAAAAAAGTTGCCGTCATTAGGGGATCTCCTCGTTCACATGTTCTGCACCGACCCAGGCCAGTTGGCGCACCTCTGAATTGGGGAGGGCATAGGGGGTATGGTCAATCTTCCGAAACTGACCCATCCGACAAACGCCCCGCACCTTCAGCATCTGGCTGACCGATAAGGTACCCCCTCGACCATCTGTCAATTCTGCCTCTTCTTCCACCAACTCGGCGACAGTCAAATCCGCTTCCCGACCCACCTGCAGGGATCCCAGTTGCTCACCCTTCTGAATCGCCCGCGCCGCTGTTGCAGTAACAGCCCGTACCACTTCCGCCAGGGTCATGCCCAAGGCCAAAAACTTGCTCATCGTGGTGGCCAGATCCACCACAATCTCGGTGTTGAAGATATTCAGATCGGTGGAAATCGTGTGGGGGCGAATGCCTTGATCAAAACCTAAGCGTGCCGTATTGAAAGAAAAGTCGCTGCCACTGTGACCCACATCCAGAAGAACCCCCCGCTCCAGGGCTCGTCGTGCTGCTGGCAACAGGGATCCCTCCGCATCGAAGAGACCAAAGCGTGGCTGATAGGTATGGGTGACAATATCCCCCGGACGCAGGCAATCCAACAAATCTGAGGGATCCAACACCCCATCCATCGGGAAGCGACCCAGGTGGATCATAATGGGTAGCTGATACTCCTCCGCCAGGATAAGGGCAGAAGTGAGGGTGGGGGATTCTGTCTCTCCAAGCTTAACGGTGGGGCGGGCCTTCAAGCCGACAATCACCTGTCGATGGGCCTCAATCACCGCTCGGGCCCGATCCAGGTCTTGATTTTTTGGATCCACCGCAAAGCCGAGGCGGTGAGCGATGAAATCTGAAGTGGCAATGTAGAGCAGCGAGGGATCGATGAGGGCGTAGACCCGTGTTTGGGCAGTTTGGGCCGCCGTTTCTCGAAAGGCTGGGAAGGTGAGGGTACCAGATGTGCCTGCATCCACTACTGTGGTGACACCGGATTGGATCCCGACTTCATCGGCGGGCAGACAAAAATCCCCCACCGCAGTAAAAACATGGGTATGGATATCAATCCAGCCAGGGGTGAGCAGCTGTCCTTGCAAATCGACCACCTCCGCTCCCTCCCCAGGCAACTGGGGGCCAATCGCGGCGATCTTTCCCTCCTCAACCCGTACTTGACCCAGTTCATCCAACCCCTGCGCGGGATCCAGTAAATGGGCATTGATAAAGAGTTTGGCAGCCACTGAACTCACCCAAAACAGGCACGGGACTTAGCTTTTCGTAAGATAAAGCACTTTTTCCTTGCAATTTGTAGACTCAGCTACAAAAGTCTTTCTTCTCCAACCCGAAATCCAAGCGTGATGCCCGCTACACCTGCCGTTCCGACGAACAGGCTCTAATATTGGGATGGTTGTTCCAGGAGCCGCCTTCATGACCTCTTCTCCCCGCCTGACTACCGCAGAATGGACTGTCAGTCCTGCCAACGGGCTGGAGGAGACCCCCTTGTTTGTGGAACGGGATCCCTTGGCCCAGCCGATAGAGAAGATTGGTAAAGCCCTCAACCTAGAGGTGGGAGATGGCCTCTTGGGTCGGCGGCTGCAATTGGTGGAAGAACTGTGGGAGTCGGTGCTGCTACAGGAGTGTGGCCAGTCGCTCGTGGATTTGCTGCAACGGCTGCGCTCCATGTGTTCTCCAGAGGGGCAAGCTCTGGAATACCCGGTGCCGGAGGTGCTGCAGATTGTCGAGTATCTCAGTCTCGATGCTGCCATCCAAACCGCCCGTGCCTTTGCTCTGTTTTTCCAGTTGATCAACATTGTGGAGCAGCATTACGAACGAGCAGAAGCCTCCGATATGCGCATGGTGGATAGCCAACAACGAACCGTACGAGAAAATGAAAAATTTGAGCGATTATTTCCTTATCTGCGGACTCAGGGAGTGCCACCGGGCCTATTGCGCCAGTTGTTGGAGCAGTTGCACATTCGCATGGTCTTCACCGCCCATCCCACCGAGATTGTTCGCCATACCATTCGTGAAAAGCAGCGGGCTTTCTCCCATTTGCTCAGCCAACTGGACTGGGCGGAGCAGTCTTCTCCTGTGCAGGCTTCCATTTTGAAAGAACAACTGGCAGAGGAAGTCTTGCTCTGGTGGCGCACCGATGAGTTGCACCAAGCCAAACCGACCGTCTTGAACGAAGTGGACTACACCCTGCACTACTTTCAGGAAGTGTTGTTTCAAGCTATCCCTTTGCTGCACGAATACCTCAGCCGCAGCCTGAAAAATTCTTTCCCTCACCTGGAACCCCCAGCAGCCAGTTTTTGCAACTTTGGCTCTTGGGTGGGATCCGACCGCGATGGCAACCCTTCTGTAACCGCGGACGTAACCTGGCAAACAGCTCGTTATCAACGTAATCTGATCCTGGGCAAGTACATCGAATCCGTAAAATCCTTAACCAAAACCCTGAGTATCTCCCTGCACTGGGGGGACGTGGATAGCCAACTGCTGGATGCCCTCGAACAGGATCACCGCCTGTTGCCAGAAGTGTACGAGTCCTTCTCGGTGCAATATCGTCAGGAACCTTATCGCCTCAAGCTCAGCTACATTCAACGACGGCTGGAGTTGACCCGCGAACGCAACCGTCAGCTGGCCGATTCTGCCTGCTTACCCACCCCCTTGCCTCTGGCCAATGCCTACGCCAATGCCGAGGAGTTTTTGGCGGATCTGAGATTGATTCAAAGCAGCCTGAAAAGCAGTGGCTTGGCCTGTCGGCAACTGAACCACCTGATCCAGCAAGTGGAGGTGTTTGGCTTTCACCTGGCCCATTTGGATATTCGCCAAGACAGCGGCTACCACGAGGCAGCCCTGACGGAGATTTTCGAGTATCTGCGCATTTTGCCCCGCCCCTACGGCGAAATGACCGAGGAGGAAAAAACAGCTTTCCTGCTGCAGGAGTTACAAACCCGTCGCCCGCTCTTGCCTTTGGAGGCTCCCTTTTCGGAGAAAACCGCAGAGTTGATCGCCACCTTCCGTACCCTCCGTCGCCTACAACAGGAATTTGGCCTGTCCATCTGCCAAACCTATGTGATTAGCATGAGCCGGCAGATCAGTGATCTGTTGGAGGTGCTGCTCATGGCCAAAGAAGTCGGCCTTTATGACCCCATCAGCGGTCAGGGATCCCTGGCGGTGGTGCCGTTGTTTGAAACCGTAGAAGACCTGAAGCGGGCCCCGGAAGTCCTGAAGGGGTTGTTGGAGATCCCGTTTTATCGGCAGTATCTCAGTCAACAGGGGGATCTGCAGGAGGTCATGCTGGGGTATTCCGATAGCAACAAAGATTCTGGCTTCTTGAGCAGCAACTGGGAGATTTACAAAGCCCAACAGATGTTGCAACTGGTGGCGGAGTCCTTTGGGGTTAGGCTGCAGATTTTCCATGGCCGGGGTGGATCGGTCGGTCGTGGGGGTGGCCCAGCTTACGAGGCGATCTTGGCCCAGCCGGGGCGCAGTGTGGGCGGACGGATCAAAATTACTGAGCAAGGGGAGGTGCTGGCCTCTAAGTATTCCCTGCAGGATCTGGCCATATTTAACCTAGAAACGGTGACCAGTGCCGTGATCCAGGCTAGTTTGTTACGCACCTACCCCAATGATTTACACGAGTGGTCACGCCTGATGGAATCTTTGGCGGATCGTTCCCGCCAGGTGTATCGCAGCTTGGTTTACGAGCAGGAGGGTTTCGTCGAGTTTTTCCATGAGGTTACCCCAATTGAAGAGATCAGTCAGTTACAAATCAGTTCTCGTCCAGCTCGCCGCAGTGGCAGCAAAAAAGATATTGGATCCCTGCGGGCCATCCCTTGGGTCTTCAGTTGGACGCAAAGCCGCTTTCTGTTGCCTGCTTGGTATGGAGTAGGCACCGCTCTACAGGAATATGTGACTAAGGGGGATCACAACCTCAAGCACCTACAACATCTCTACCGCGAGTGGCCCTTCTTCCGCATGGTGATTTCAAAGGTGGAAATGACCCTCTCGAAGGTGGATCTGCAAATTGCTCGCCATTATGTGCGGGAGATGAGTTCCCCGGAAAATCTAGAGCGGGCAATGGAATTGTTTGAGTGCATTGCCGAAGAGATGTACTGCACTCGAGAAATGGTGTTGCAAATTACTGAGCACAGTGAGCTGCTGGAAAATGACCCCTACCTGAAACGCTCAGTGCAGCTGCGCAACCGCTCGATTGTGCCCTTAGGCTTTATTCAGGTCTCTCTTTTGAAGCGCCTCCGAGAGAACCAAGGATCCCGTACCGGGAGGACTCGCTACAGCCGAGCCGAACTCCTGCGGGGGGCAATGCTCACCATCAACGGGATTGCCGCTGGGATGCGCAACACGGGCTGAGTGGAGAGCTAGTCCAGCGAGACTCAAACCCCCTTACAGCAAATCATCCTCGTACTCGTCCGGTTCTACTTCTTCTACCTCCACCGACTCCACCTCGACCACTCGGCGGGGAGCACGGGGGGGGGCTTCATCTCCATAGTCTTCCTCTTGGGGCAGTTGCGGCGGGCGACGGCGGGTGGCAGTGCTGGTGCCACGGTTTTGGAGTTCATCTTCGGGGTAGCCAGCAGCAGGACGACGGGGGCGGCGGTTTTCTGGTGGAGCTGGCTCATCGTAGTCAGAACTTTGGCGAGAACGGGGTTTCGGTTCATCGTAATACTCATCCACTTCCGGTCGCCGGCGGGGACGCACACGGGTATCGCTAGCCAATTGGGGCCTAGAGCGGCGGCTGGATCCAGGGCCAGGCTCTTCACTCCGCCCAGCAATAGAACGGCCATAGGAGGAGGTATCCCGGATACGGGATCCAGCAGCACGGGTACTGACGGTGCGCCCCTGCCCATAGTCATCCGGCTGATAGGTACGCGTAAAACCCTGCCGACGAGCTGTTGGACGAGCTCCCCCCACTTGCCGTGCCTTCTCACTCAAAAGAATGCGCAAGCGGAAAGTTTCTACCGCAAACCAACCCGCCATCACCGCCAGTAACACTTGGGCAAAAAACAGCAACGGAATCAGGCGTTGGCCTTCCAACAACAGGCAGACAGAATAAATCAGGCCCATCGTGGCGAAAATGACATCGTACTCAGCGGAAGCTTCTCGCTTGATGAACCGAACTGCGAAGATAGCTCCACTGGCAATAGCCACCAGCGCTGCCATCAAGAAATAGGGGCTTTGGGTGAGAAACATGCCGGGGATCCCTACAACGATGAGAATGGGAGAGAGTCGGTCATTGCCCATTTCAACGCCGATCCTAACACTGATCCCCTCGGTAACACGGGCGATGCCCGAGGATTAGGCAAAGGCGCAGCGGCGGGATCCCTTGAACCGAAAAGATCGGTGCTAAAATCGCACTGCCTCTCCCACCATCTTCATGCTGTACTTAGCACGGGTGCACAAGAAAGGGCTGTTCGGCCACGCAGAGCTGCAATTATTGGCACATCAGACTCCGGATCGGGTTTGGTCTGCGGTTCGCAAGCCAGAAATGGTCACCTCCAGTGATGCTAGCGCTTATAGCATCGGGGTCTTGCTTCTAGTGGAAGTTTCTGAGGAGCGCCGGGTGGAGCGGGTGGAAGAAGCAGCTATGAAACTGGTGGAAATGCTTCATAGCTTATCCCAGGCGGGCAGCCTGACGGATTTGTCTGAAATTGAAAGCTGGCGGCAATCTTTAACCCGGCAAAGCCAAGAACTGAGTCGGCGAGAAGCGGAGGTAGCTGCCCGTCAAGATCAATTGGAGCAATGGGAAATCAACCTACGACAAAAGCAATCTCCCTAAGCAGGATTTGGTTTGGGATCCCTGCCTTTAGGACAATGTGAACAGGGCTTAATTCCCTGTAACGCCAGCAGATCAAACTGGCCCATCAAACTGGGCTGAGATCCGGTCTCAGTTCCCGTGCCCCTCCTAAGTAAACATGCTGCATATCTGTCTGATTCAAAGGCGTATTCAATTGGATCAACACCCGAACGCACCGGGGCAAAGCATCGATCACTTCCATCTGCTGCACATCCAGCAGGGGCACCAACTCCCAACCGGGACGACGGCGGGCAAACTGGGCCGGGAAAGCTGCATTCAAGTCCGGCGTGGCAGAAAACACAACGCTGACCAACTCAGACGGATCTAAGGCGTTGCGGTGTTCTAGGGTATCTAGCAGCTCAGTTACCGCTGTGCAGATCGCCTCGGCACTGTTACAGGGAACGGTTATGGCTCCGCGAATTGCTCTGACACGCCACCCCAATGACCACAACCTCGTTCGCTTGAGCTCGTCTGGCTTTCAGAAGATTATACAGACTCATCCCCCCCTTTGTGGGATCCCGCTTCTCCAGGCGAGCTGATTACAGGGTTGAGGTCGGTTGCAACAGTTTTTCTAGGACTTGATCGTGGCTGAGGCCAGAGTCCACCCAGGCTTCCCCATCTTTGAGGCGGGCGGCGGTGGAGAGGACAAACAAATTGCTTTTGGCTCCCAAGGCTTCGCTGGTGGTTTGCACACCGATTAAATCCTGCCCAGTCAACTGGCTAAACCATGTGCCCAGCAATCCTGCCTCCAAAAAGCCCATTGGACGAGTGAAATGGGCCGGTGTAAGAGCGGCAAAAGGAGAGTTGCGAATGGACACCACCAAAACCCCTTGATCTTTGTAGGTCCAGTCGATTTCGATCACTCCCCAACCATGAGTTTTCCAGGCTTGCCCCAAATTTTGCAGAAACAGACCCATCTCCAGTTCTGCTAGAGGCTTTTGGTAGTAGTCCGAAAGCTCTTGGGCAAAGCGGCGAAAAAACTCTTTCCCCCACATCCGACCACAGTTGCGTAAGACCAAGCGGGCCGCCTGCCCGGTCTCGTATTCCAAGCCACTGTAAATCCCCCGCAGCAGTGCTTCAGGAAGAGCCAAAAGACGATCCCCACGGCGACTTTCCAGCAGACCTGATTCCAAATCACTTTGTAGGTAGGCACCGGGGGTGTAGTAATTGGCCAAAACTGAGGTGTAGGGGTCGAAGCTGGCCGAGCCATTGGGGCTAGAGGCAGTGGTGACCATAGGGATCCTTTGTGAGTTGTTATTGACTGTGTTGCAGGAGGAATGAGGAGAGCAATGAAAATCCAAAAGATTCTAAAGTAGCCAAGCATACCTTAAAACAGCAAAGCCACCTGAACCTGAGTAATGAAGGGGCGAATGAACTCTAACTCTCCAGGAGCAAGGTGATCTTTAAGTTCCTGCTGAAAGATCCGGTAGGCAATTTCATAAACGCTCTGTAGTCCGTACAGTCGCACCTCTTCTTCCATCCACTCGATCAGCCGTTCTTTTAAGAGTTCTTCATCCTGAAGCAACATGGCCATGGCGCTGTGGCGCAGCAACAACAGCAGATGCCGCTGACATAGCTCCAGCACCTGTCCGGAAAGGCTAGGCACTTCCTGTTTGAGGGCATTCAAGGTGCGGCTCACTATTTGGCCCTCCTGTTCCCGCAGGATCCGGTAAACATGCTGCCGCTTCGGCCAACCGAGAACATGGGATTTCAATTGACTCAATTCATCCGGCTTCAGGTAGCGTGCTTCCGCTTCTATGAGCATCTGTTCAAAGGCACTGGCCATTCTCGCTTCTCCCGATCATCAGTCAGTAGGTGCTGCAGGGGTCAAAACATGCTGAATAGGTCTGCCAGGGTGATTTGATCTTCTGCCGGTTCGGGTTCCGGTACTGCCGCCAGGGATCCCAAGGAACGTGCTGCCAAATCTAAGGGATCTCCAGCCCATGGGATCGAGCCAAATTGCTCCCGCACCAAGAGGAAGGGCATAGGCACTGAGCGCACCTGAAGCGGGCGGTTATCCCAATTCAAACGGGCAAAAAAGCCCTGCACGGATTCTTCTAAAGGAATCTCTAAGGTCATGCCTTGGCCACTCCCTCACCCGAACGCAACTTTTGGGTAATTTCGTTGGCACTGGCCCCTTCGTTGAGCCAAAAGGCAGCCGCATCAATGCGATCCTTACTGCCGAGCAAAAACTTACAGTAGCTTTCTCCCATGGAATAGCATTGGATCTCAATACAATTCAGTTGCCGCTCCACCATGGCGCTAAAAAAACCAGCAAACAGTCCGGCGTAGAGATGGCAAACGGGCTTACCCACGTCCCCAAGAGTGCGTGCTACAGCCGAGTCAAACAGGCTGATGAAAATGAACCCCTGTCGCCGGTTTTCGGTATCCACTTCCCAACGCCCCCATCCCTGAGAAGTCAAGGGCCACCACCAGGTTTCCAACAGAAACATCAGGTTACTCTGCTTGGTTTTGCGCTGGTATTCCTCTTCGTACCACCGAGAAAAATGGGCGGCATCACTACGGCCCCACTCTTTACCGATGGTATACATCAAAGAGGCAGAAGCATCCCCCACTTCTTCTTCGAGGCCCTGCTGCAAACCCAGGATGAAGTCTTCGCTCACCAACACATTACGTCCCCCGGTCCAGTCCAGAAGGGATCCCTGTTGGCGGTCAAAACGGTAAAAGTCTTCGCGGCTGTAGTGATTGTGCCGCTGGGCGGCAGGCTGAAGGCGCAACTGGATTGGGGTAGCTGTCATGGTCGTGCGAGGAGAGGGTACGTTTTTTAACACTCTTTAGATCATACCCTTCTCCTCCGGTACTTTTTCCCAGAGCCGATTGCCCAGGGAGCGGAGCGGAGGGAGCTTTCTAGATTTTTGTAAAGGGGGAGTGGGGCGGAGGCAAGGATTTACGGGATTCTACGAATGGGATTTGACTTTGATAAAAGCAATGGCGGAGCGCCACAGCAACAACTCTTGCCCCCCGGAATCTGCCAAACAGATGCAATCAGGATCCTGCCAGCGCAACTGGCCCACAAATATATCCCCAGTATTGAGCTTAATTTCAAAGGTTTCCCGATCCTTGATCCCCTTTTGCAAGCGGCGCACACTCGGGATTCCAGCATTCAAATCAGCCACAGCAGCTCCACAGGCGGGCGACAGGTCACAGTTGCGCAAAGACAATGGCTTCAGTATAGGGGATCCCTGCCAATGGACTCACTGCCCTCACCACTTCAGCCCAGGAGAACATTTCACTGGTTTTTCTCTATTAAGAAATATTATGACTGCACGAATAGACTTTCACAAAAAGTGATAAATCGCTTAAACTTTCTTTCTTTTTTAAGCGGATCTACGGGTGTTCTTGCTGAGGAAAGGTATCAGAATGAGATTTAGGGCGATGGGAAGTGCGGTTCGTCGCCTCGCCAGGAATGGATTTGGTTTTGGATCCCTTCCGAACGGTTTTTGCCGCCCATTTGTTCGTCCCTTTGAACTAGCATCATCAATGCAGGAGTAATTGTCATGGCAGTTGAGAAAGTAAACTCTTCCTCGAGCTTGGCTGAAGTGATTGATCGCATCTTGGATAAGGGTATCGTTGTCGATGCCTGGGTGCGGGTTTCTTTGGTTGGTATCGAGCTATTGGCGATTGAGGCCCGTGTTGTCGTGGCTTCCGTGGAAACCTACCTGAAGTATGCTGAGGCTGTGGGTCTGACGGCTACTGCGGCTGCCCCTGCTGCCTAAGCCAGAGGTTCTTTATTCAAAGGCTGCATCAATTCTTCAGTTCTCAAGGTCATGAATATTCATGGTTTTTAGATTGAGGACTTCTTGCAACTTGAAAGTGAAGGTTCTCGTGGAATCAGGCAGGGGTCTGTTTGGACTTCTGCCTTGTTTTGCTCAATCACGTTAATCCAGTTGATACAGCCATTTTGTTTCCGATGGTCTAGTCCATTGGTCATTGGCTGAGATATCGGGCTTGCCCGACCTATGCACCCACATTCAGAACGAACGTAAGGGATTGGACAACATGAGTTTGCAGGAACAGTGGGCCATGGCCCGAACCCAACGGGCAGCTCAAAACCAAAGTTTATTAGGTCGATCCCGACAGCAGCGTCTTGAGCGTCACCAAGCCCTGATGGCTGAGTTAAGCCAGCAACGTCAACAACGTCAGCAGGCGATGCAGCAGCGAACGGAGCAAACCCGCAACCACCTGCGCAAGCTGGAACAGGATCGAGCGGTACAGCGTGCCCTGGACGAATATTCACGTACGGAAACTGCCACACAACGGGCCAAATCGGTGGCACACCTTCTCTCCGGTCTAGGGCAAGAACGAGCTACTCAATCTGAGGCCATCCAGCGAGAACTGCAAGCTTTTCGGGCCAATCTGACCTTGGATGTGGAGAGTTTACTGGGATCCCACAGCCAAGCGCGGCAAGCCATGGCCGATGCCACCCAGCAAGTGCGGCAAGCCTTTTGTGCAGATCTTCAACAGCAGGTACAAACCCTACAACAAGTGGCTCAGCAGGAACTGACCCAGATGGCCCAGGAACGGCAGCTCAAGGCGCAAGCGCTGCAGAGTGAGCTGGCGGCTTTCCGAGTTGAGCTGCATAAACAGGTGTGGGGCAATGATATCCTCATCTCAGAACCGGAACCCGTCGTGTCTGCGACTCCTGCCGCTCCGGAACCAACCCCACTGTCTACTGATGGTGACAACGGTACAGCCCCCGTTGAAACTCAAATTCCGTCCCTGCCTATTCCTGCCCCTGCTCCAGAACCCCAACCGCCAATTGCTGCCGTGATGCCCGTTATTCCGGTCATTCCGCCTACTCCTTTAGCCGAAACTGCAGAACCGAACCGGATTCTTACCTATGTGAACGAGTACGTGGATGCCCTACAGGCGCAAAACCCTGACTTGACGCTGTTGCAGGTGATTGGCAATCGGGAACAGGTGCGGGATCTGCTGGCCCGGGGAGCGGTGGATCTGGGGGTGGATCCCTCGGAGATTCTGACCACATTGCGGCGCATGGTTTCGGAAACCGTCGCGGTTTAAGGCAGGTTACAGCCCCCAGAAAGGATCCCAGCTATAGTCAAGGCAAAAGAGGTTGAGTACTCCCATGGCCACCGTTTTGCAGGCGCGTCCACGCCAGTTTGTCAATACTGCCTACACGGAGCGAATTGCCCGCCGGGCTTTGCGTTACTTGCAATCCGGGTTTGCAGTTCACCTGCGGGGGCCTTCTGGCACAGGCAAAACCACTTTGGCCATGCACCTGGCAGGTTTGATGGGCCGCCCAATTATGTTGATCTATGGGGATGACCGGTTTGATTCCTCCGATTTGATCGGAGGACGCACTGGCTTTACCCATCGGCGGGTGGTGGACAACTACATTCACTCTGTGGTGAAAACAGAAGAGGATCTGCAGCAACGCTGGGTGGATGCCCGCCTGACTTTGGCTTGCCGAGAAGGGTTTACCCTGATTTACGACGAGTTCAATCGCTCCCGCCCTGAGGCCAACAATGCTTTGCTCAGTGCTCTGGAGGAAAAGCTGTTGGTGATGCCACCGGATAGCAACCAGTCGGAATATCTGCGGGTGCATCCTCAGTTTCGTGCCATTTTTACCTCCAACCCGGAGGAGTATACGGGGGTTCACAAAGCTCAAGATGCGCTGCTTGATCGGATGATCACCATTGATATGGGGGAGCCGGACATCGAAACCGAAAAAGAGATCCTTATTTCACGGGTAGGCTTATCTGGGCCGGATGCCCTTAAGATCGTGCATGTGGTGCGGGCCTTCCGCCGCAAGTTGGATCTGACTCAGCATCCTAGCCTGCGCAGTTGCCTGATGATTGGTCGCATTGTTAAGGAACATGAGCTGGCTGTTAGCAAAGATAGCAGCGATTTTCGTGCCCTCTGTGGGGATGTGTTGCTGGCTCGTGCTGGTAAGCGCCAAGAGGAGGGATCCCAACTGCTCAATCATTTGCTAGATCAACTACCTGGCTAATTCCTGACCTCGTGTTCTATCCCTTTGCAAGTCTTGGAGAGTCATCCACCCTGTGCCTATTACCTCTCAACCCTTGACCACAGCCACGCACGGCTCCTCTTTGGCCGATGTATTAGAGCGGGTATTGGATAAGGGCATTGTGATTGCGGGAGACATTACTGTTTCCGTGGGCAATGTGGAGTTGCTGAATGTGCGGATCCGCCTGCTGATTTCCTCAGTGGATAAGGCCAAAGAAATCGGCATTAACTGGTGGGAATCGGATCCTTATCTGAATAGCCAGGCGCGGGAGCTGTTGCAGACCAACCAGGAACTGATGCAACGGGTGGCCTACCTAGAGGGCCAGTTGGCCCAAGTTCTGCCCAAAGGGGGAAATGGAACGAACTTGGGAGCCACAGGCTAGACTGACTGCTGTGGTGGTTTGGTTGGGTGGTGTGGCATGAAATTAGAAAGAAACCGCTGCCAGAGCCCTCTGGGCAGTCTTTTGGCTGTGGGCTTGTTGTTCGGAGTTGGGATCCCAGCTTGGGGTCAAAGTCCTCGTGCCATTAGCATCAACGCCGATTCTCAGGAGGCCAACGCTAATACTGGGGTGTTTACGGCTATCGGCAATGTCACCCTCAATTTTCCTGCTGAACGCCTCAGTGCTCGTGCCCAGAGAGCCGTCTACTACAGTCAGGAACAGCGAATTGAACTGGAGGGCCAAGTCACCATCAGTCAAGGGGACAATCAACTGCAAGCGGAGAAGGTGATCTACCGCATCGACCAAGGCACAATCCAGGCAGTTCCCGTGGCGGGGCAGCAGGTGGAGTCCATTTACGTTTTGCCGGAACCTGCCCCAAGTCCTTAATTACAGTGATGCAAGCAAAGCCCACGTCTTTCAAGCGTGGGATGTAGCGCCCTGCGGCTTTAGCCGCAGTTTCTGGTAAAATTGTATTAGTGGCTAGGGTAATCAACCACTTAAAAAACCCAGTCGC
>JAUQVI010000024.1:0-20512 GCA_039794885.1 Thermostichus sp. DG02_5_bins_236 | reverse complement strand
GGGAAAAGTACTCTGATTCGTTGCATCAACCGCTTGGTGGAACCCACCAGTGGCAATGTCTGGCTCAACCGTGTCAATCTGACCCGCTTGAACACGCGCGAATTGCGGCAGGCGCGGCGCAAAATCGGCATGATCTTCCAGGAATATGCTTTGGTGGAACGCCTGACGGTGATGGAAAACATTTTGTCTGGGCAATTGGGCTACGTGAACTTCTGGCAAAGCTGGTTCCGTAAGTTCCCTCAATCCACCATCGATGAAGCCTTCCGCTTGCTGGATCGGGTCGGCTTGTCAGAGTTTCCTGATAAGCGAGCCGATGCCCTCTCAGGCGGACAGCGGCAACGGGTGGGCATTGCCCGCGCTCTTTTGCAAAACCCAGAGCTGCTCTTGGTGGATGAGCCAACCGCCAGTTTGGATCCGAAAACCTCCCGCCAGATCATGCGCTTGATCAATGAGCTGGCTTCTGAGCGGGGCCTGTCGGTGATCATCAACATTCACGATGTACCCTTGGCACAGATGTTTGCCCAGCGAATCGTTGGCTTGCGTTTCGGGGAAGTGGTGTATGATGGCCCCCCCAATCGTCTCACCCCCACCGTCTTGAATGAGATTTACGGCGAGGAAGATTGGAATGCCTCTGGCCCAGCCCAAGATTCTCAAGACTCTGAAGACAGCGAATCTGTCTCTGTGGGAGTGGCTGCCCACTAGTCACGCCTTCCCTTATGAAAGTCAGCTAGACCTCAGCATTGCGGAGCACACCATGGCACAGGCAACTCCACTGAGCGGGCGCAGATGGTCGCCGCCCCCTCTGATTAAAAATCCCTGGATCCGTTGGGGACTGATTCTGGGTGCTGTAATCTATTTTGTGGTTGCCCTGTCTACCCTTCAGTTCAGCCCAGAACGGGTAGCTCGGGGTATTCAGCGGAGCGGTCAGCTGTTGCTGGCTTTTCTTCAGCCAGATTTCACGACCCGGGGCAACCTGATCTTTGTTGGCATTCTTGAGAGTGTGACCATGGCTGCCATTTCCACCGTGGCCGGGTTTATTATCTCGGTTCCGGTTGGGTTTGGTGCCGCCCGCAATTTGGTGCCTGTGCCTGTCTACCTATTTTGTCGGGGTCTCATCGCCCTGTCTCGTACCTTCCAGGAAGTGATCATTGCCATTCTGTTTGTGGTTATGTTTGGCTTTGGGCCTTTTGCCGGGGTGCTGACTCTAACATTTGGCAGCTTGGGCTTTTTCAGCAAGCTTTTGGCAGAAGACATTGAGGAAATTGACCCAGCACAGGTGGAGGCGATTCGCTCTACGGGGGCCTCTTGGTTGAAGATGGTTAGCTATGCGGTGGTGCCGCAAGTATTGCCCCGCATGATTGGGTTGACTCTGTATCGCTTCGACATCAACATTCGTGAGGCGGCTATTTTGGGGATTGTCGGCGCAGGTGGGATTGGCTCTACCCTGAATACTTCCCTCCGTCGCTACGACTACGACACTGCCTCGGCCATCATTCTGGTCATCATTGCCTTGGTGATGACGGTGGAACTGACTTCCGGTTGGATTCGCAAGAGGGTGCAATAATGCCTGTTCTGGAAAAAAATGGGATTAAAACCTGGCAGTGGCGGGATCAGAGGCAAGTCTTGACGGAATATGCCCTCTGGCTGCTGTTGCTGTTGGTGATGTTGGTCTGCGCTAGGTTCATTGCCGAGCGCACCACTTGGAGTTTTGTGTTGGATGCACCGCGCCAAGGGGGGGAAATGATTGCGCGGGGGGTACCGCCCCGTTGGGAGTACATGTCGCAGCTATGGCGCCCTCTCTGGGATACCCTCACCATTGCTACTTTGGGCACAGCTCTTTCCTTTATCATTGCCGTGCCGGTGGCGTTTTTGGCCGCTCGCAACACCACTCCTCATCTGATAGTGCGCTACATTGCCCTGTTTATCATTGTGGGAACTCGCTCGGTTAACTCCCTGATCTGGGCTTTGATTCTGGTGATTATCCTTGGGCCAGGGGTTTTATCTGGAACCTTGGCCATTGCTCTGCGTTCGGTTGGCTTCATGGGCAAGCTGATCTATGAAGGCATCGAGG
This sequence comes from Thermostichus sp. DG02_5_bins_236, assembly GCA_039794885.1. Lineage (GTDB taxonomy): Bacteria > Cyanobacteriota > Cyanobacteriia > Thermostichales > Thermostichaceae > Thermostichus. The sequence goes on along the minus strand of JAUQVI010000024.1, from coordinate 18,441 downwards.
AAATCAACGAGGAGCCGGTGGAGGCCATTCGCTCTACCGGAGCTAGTGGCGCCCAGGTGCTCAGCTATGCCATCTGGCCCCAGGTGATCACCAACATTCTTGGGGTAACCATCTACCGCTGGGATATCAACTTGCGCGAGTCCACAGTGGTGGGATTGGTGGGGGCTGGGGGCATTGGCCTACAGCTAGATGCTTCTATCAACACCCTGCGCTGGAACCAGGTGAGTCTGATCCTGCTGGTGATTTTCGTTTCTGTGTTCATCAGCGAGTGGATTTCCGCTAGGGCGCGGCAAGCCCTGACTTAGGCTAGGGATCCCGACGGGTTATTTGGCTATGGTGGAGAGCAGTTTGTAACAGTACGACTGTACCTCCAATGACGACGGAAGAACTGTTTCGGGCGGATGCCTATCTCACCACCTGCCAAGCCAAGGTGATCGCTCTTGTGGATACTGGGATCCAGTTGGATCGAACGGTCTTTTACCCCACAGGGGGCGGGCAGCCCGGAGATACGGGATCCCTGACCACAGCCGATGGTTGCGTCATCTCGATTGTCGATACCCAAAAGGGAGAAACAGGCATTGTCCATATCCCAGCCGAGGGATCCCCATCCCTGGACATTGGGGATGAGGTAACCGCCCACATCGACTGGGAACGCCGCTATCGCCACATGCGCATGCATACGGCCCTACACCTGCTCTGTGCGGTGGTAGAGGGTGGGGTTACGGGAGGACAAGTGGGGGAAACCAAGAGCCGCCTGGACTTCGATATCCCTGGAGACAAACCCGAGAAGGAAACCCTGACAGCCCGCCTGAATGAACTGGTGCAGGCGAATCATGTGGTGCAGCCCCGCTGGGTGAGCGATGAAGAGCTAGTGGCCAATCCTAATTTGGTGCGCACCATGTCGGTTAAGCCGCCAACGGGACAAGGGCGGGTACGCTTGCTGGATATTGAAGGGGTAGATTTGCAACCCTGTGGGGGCACTCACGTGCGGGCTACCGGGGAAATTGGCAGGTTGGTAGTAAGCAAGCTCGAAAGCAAAGGCAAACAGAATCGCCGTATTGTGGTCAGCTTGGTGGATCCCTGAGAGATATTCAGGATCCCTAAACTCCACGAGAGGCCCCCACTGTACTGGAACGATCAACAGGGGTGGAGCTGATTTTGGTGAATCCGGCTTACACGAGCCAAAGTGGTTTACTTGACCAAGCTATGATCCTCAGGCTTCCAAGGGTGCAAAATCTTGGGTGAGATGATTAAAGAAAGGGTTGTCACACTGCTGAATACTCCTCCTGCGAAGGCGCTCTACCCTCCTAGCACCTATAATCCGGCTTATTTGGTGGGCAGCTACTGGGACACCACCCTTACGGATCTCAGTTGGCGGGATCCGCCTCCTCTGCAGCAAGACGTAAGCTGTGAAGTCGCCATTTTGGGGGGAGGGTTAACGGGGTTATCGGCAGCTTTGCATCTGGCCCGTGATCATCACATCGAGGCCCATGTCTTGGAGACGGGATCCCTGGGTTGGGGTGCCTCCGGGCGCAATGGCGGCTTTTGTGGCGTTGGGGCAAGCAACCTATCCCATGCCCAGATGGTGAAACGGGTGGGCCAGCAGGAAACCGAGCGCTACTATCAAGACCAACGGCAAGCGGTAGAGGGTGTACAAGCCCTGGCTGAGGCCGAAGGTTTCTCGGTGGATCCGCAAGGGCAGGGCTGCTACGTGGTGGCCCATCGTCCGCAAGCTTGGCGGGAACTGGAAGCGGAGTACGCCATTTACACTCAGGTGGCAAAGTACCCGGCTCGGTTGCTCACTGCTGCAGAACTGCGGGAACAAGGCTTTAACAGCCAAGAGAATTACGGTGCTTTACATATTGGGGTTGGGTTTGGTCTTAACCCCCTTAAGCTCACCCAAGGACTGGCAACATCGGCTCTGCAACGGGGGGCACAACTGTACAGCCATAGCCCGGTGCTGGCTTGGGAAAAAGTCGGCTCCTGGCACCGTTGGCAGACCCCAGGGGGAACAGTGCGGGCCCGACAGGTTATTGTGGCTACCAATGGCTACACTCCAGAAGCTCTGCACCCCAGTTTCAGGGGATCCCTCTTGCCGCTCCTTTCCAACATTTTGGTAACCCGACCCCTTACCCCTGCCGAACACCAAGCGCAAGGATGGTGGGATCCCACCCCTCTTTACGACACGCGGCGGTTGCTGTTTTACTACCGCTTGCTGCCGGATGGACGCCTGTTGTTTGGGGGGCGAGGGGGGACGCGAGATACCCCAGGCGAACGGGAATACCTACGCCACTGGATGACTCAGCGGTTGTACAGCCTCTTCCCCGTTTGGCAGGGGGTGGAGATTGAGCACTTTTGGAATGGATTGGCCTGCCTTTCCCGCCAGCTCCACCCCCATATTGGTTGTTCTGGTGAGGATCCCAGCCTGTGGTATGGGTTGGCCTATCATGGCAGCGGGGTAGCCACGTCAGTCTGGGCGGGTCAAAAGCTGGCTCAAGAAATCGGCGGTAGTCCTTCCCAAATCAGTGCCCTATTTCGTCAACCCTTGCAACCTTTCCCTTGGCCACCGTTGCGGTTGCATTACCTGCGACTGGTTTACTATTGGGCGCAATGGACTGAGGGATAGACAACCCTAGGTATGCGGGGGATCCCACTGCTGCGGGTTGAAGCCATGCCGTACCCTATGAGGTAGAGATGAGATCAAGCTGCCGCGTCGGTTTCCGTCTATTCTGAGGTGCTAAAGTGCTGCACACTTCTCCCCGCTGGTCAGAATCTGGCCAGTCTTCCCCCAAAGTCAGGCCCTTACAATCAGGGCGACAGTTGGGGTTAGCACTGCTGCTGAGTCTACCCACGATGTTGTTTAGCTGGTCTGCCTTTGCTCAGGTTGCCGGAGCCTTGCTGAATCCTCTGGTGGCTGCTTGGATTCGCTCTGAGGTGCAGAGTGTGGATAACCTGCAGGTGCAGATTGCCGGATCCGACTCGCAAATTTTAAGTGGGCAGATTCCTCAAGCCCAGGTGGCGGGGAACAACCTCAGCTATCAGGGGTTTCAGGTGAGCCAACTCCAACTTCGCGGCCAGGATATTCGCCTCAATGTGAACGAAGCGGTTCAAGGTCGTAGCCCCTTGCGGCTTTTGGCCCCCGTCCCTGTGCAGGTAAGTTTGCGCTTGACGGAGGATGACCTGAACCGCACTCTACAAGCTCCCTTGATCCAGTCTCAACTGGCAGAAGCTCAAGTTCGATTGCCCTTTGGAGATCAGTCGGTACCCTTTTTGATCAGCCAGCCCAATGTCACCTTGGAAACGGGGCGAGTGCGCATCCAGGCCAATTTAACCACCCCAGAAGGAACAGAAGTTCCAATCACGGTGCTGACGGGGTTGCAAGCCCAAAACCAAAACCAGCTGCTGCTGGTGAATCCGGTTTGGGTGAGTGAAGGTCAGGAAATTCCGGTGCCTGGTTTGGCGGATTTCCCAATTCAGTTGGATGCCGGGGTACGCATCGATCGTCTGGAATTGCAGGCTGGTCAGATTCTCTACGAGGGAATGTTGACCATTTACCCGGAAGCGGTAGCAGTGCCGCCAGGATAAGTCGGGATCCCCTCAGTGAGGGTGTGATCTGGATCAATCCCAAACCGAGGGGTGAAAGGCATAACGGTGTTGATGGGTGAGGCCTCCCCTAGGTGGGTGGGAGTCTTGTGGGCCAATTGGGCCTACAGCCCTTTCGCGGGTTTGCTATAGCAACAGTTGTGTCCCTAACCAATTCAAAAGTGCTCTGGGGATTAACCCCCTGCTAGGTGACTAGCGAAAGGGCTGTGAGTGGTGATGTGACTGAGGTGAAACAATGCAAGGATCCCCGAGCCAGCAATCCAATCCCAACCCCTCGATCCGCTCGCTCCTGCTGCTAGTCCTGGTGGTCGGGATCCTGAGTGGCTGCTCAGAGGAACCGGTTTCTACCGTTCCTCTCGATGGCACTGCCGTTGGTACCCGCACGGCTACCCCTGAAGGCCAAACCTTTTCTGATATTCAGCCGGGTCGGGATCCTCGACTCAAGCACCTCTGGGCCAGCTTTGTGATCACCCCTGAGCAGTTGCAAGCTGCCCGGCAAGCCCCCATCACTCTCAACCCGCAGGCGATTTTGCCCTGCACCGACTGTGACACCATCCGGTGGCAGCCCGGCTCCCCTACCCCCACCCCGCCTTCCCGCGCCCTCGGCACCTACCGTCCTGACCAGTTTACGTTCTCTCTCCAAATTCAGCCCAACACGACTTCCACCCGCCTCAGCGCGACCTTGCAGCTGGATACCACGACACCTCTGATTCATCCTGGCGAAGGAGTGCGCCTGGCAGTAGAGCGGGCCTTCCTGGGAGAAGTAGCGCTAGAGCCCCTGCCCCCACCCCAAGACTTCAACTCCGGGCAGATCACCCGCGGCCAACTCCAAGAACACACCTGGATACTGCCTTTTCCCCTGCCGGATTCCAACTCCACGGTTCCGCTACTGCCCCTACGGCTGGAGCTGCTGCTCACCTCCCCCATTCCACCAGATTCTGCACCTTTCCAACGGGGCAAGCCTCTACCGCCACCCTCGGGCAAGCTGTACCATGCCGCCACATGGCCGGGATCCCCGACTCGGGATCAGCTCTTTGCCTATCGACAGGCCATCGGTCAGCCCCCCGCCTGGATGGAAGTGGCGCACCGCTGGGATCTGCATCAGGACTTTCCCCAGCAGTTGGCCAATCGGATTCGAGAAAGTGGCTCGGTGCCTTACCTGCGCTTGCAGCTGGATCCGGCCCAGCGCTCCTCCATAGCAGCCGGGGAACAGGATGAGACCTTGCGCTCCTGGGCGCAAGGGATCCAACGCTTCGCCACCCCGATCATCTTGGCAGTGGCGGTTGAGGATGGGGATCTCCAGCTCCAACAACGGGCCTACCAACACCTGATGCAAACCTTGCGCTCAGACAGTAACCTGATCTGGGTTTTGGAACTGGATGGGGAGGATGCCGAAGCAGTATCCACCTGGGCCACATTTGGGCAGAAGGATTGGTTAAGTCTGCACCTGTCGGGGGATCCCTCTGAGTTTGAGGAGATCTATCGTCGTCTCACCACCCTGGATCCCCAAGTACCTTTGCTCCTTGGAGGGTTAGATCCAAGCGCCGAAGCAGCGGCAGCTTGGCTGGAGGGGCTAGAGAACCAACAGTGGCCGCAGGTGATCGGCTGGAGCTGGTCCTTAAGCCCAGAAGGGATCCCGTCCCCAGCAGCTCAAACCTGGCATCAGCATCTACAACAGGGTGAGCCTTGGTTAGGGGAAATGCGTGTGCAACCCGTTCATCCTTCCCCCAGTCCGACAGCTTCCCCCAGCCCCTGAGGCAAAAATCCGATACTGGAAAAACCCCCCGGAAAAGTTGATAATGGGCCAGCCTATTTCACCTTTTCTTCCCAATTGTGACCCTACCCAGCTCACTTTTCTCTTCGCGGTTCGGCCAGGCGATTCAACGGGGGGAATTTTTGCTCACTGCAGAGATTACCCCACCGAAGGGATCCGACACCAGCGCAATGCTGGCACTGGCCCACCAACTCAAGGGTCGGGTTCACGCCATCAACCTGACAGACTCCAACCGAGCCATGGCCCGCATGAGCCCCTTGGCAGCTTCTGTGCTGTTGCAGCAGGCGGGAGTAGAGCCGATTTTTCAATTGGCCTGTCGGGATCGCAACCGTCTGGCCCTACAGGGGGATTTGCTGGGGGGAGCCGCTCTTGGCCTGCACACTGTGCTGGCTTTAACCGGGGATCCGATCACAGTCGGAGATTGTGCTGATGCCCGTGCCGTCTTCGACCTGGAATCGGTACGTCTGTTACAGCTGATTCAACGGCTGAATAATGGACTGGACTGCAACGGCAAACCCCTGCCGGATGGAGGTACCCGCTGGTTGGCGGGGGCCGCTGTTGAGCCTCAATCTGGCAGCTTTTCTGGGTTAGAACGGCGCTTTCATCGCAAGCTGGAAAGTGGAGCGGAATTTTTCCAAAGCCAGATGGTTACCGACTTTGAGCAACTGGAGCGGTTCATGGACAAACTGGGACGTCCATCAGGTAAACCGATCCTGGCGGGGATCTTTCTGCTCAAATCCGCCAAAAACGCCCAATTCATCAACCGTAACCTGCCGGGAGTCCAGATCCCTGACGAGATTATTCAACGTCTTGCCAACGCTGACCATCCCCTCGAAGAAGGGATCCGCATCGCCGCCGAGCAGGTGAAGCAAGCCCGCCAGATCTGCCAGGGAGTACACTTGATGGCGGTTAAAGCCGAGCACTTGATCCCGCGCATTTTGGACGAAGCCGGGATCCCCCCCTTGAGTTAATTCCAGATGCTGCCTGCAATAGATCTTGCCGAAGCAAACCTTCTATCCTCCACCCAGGCAGATCAATCTACTCGTAAACCTCCCGGCCAAAACAGAAACCCTCACCATGAAACCAACCCTTGACATAAGCAATAAGGGGGTGGAATTCGATAGACTAGGAGTCTTGTCTTGACAGCTTGGCCAAAGGTTTTTCATGCAGCTCCATCTCAGCAACCCACCACTCAGCCAAGGGGAATGCGCCCTGGTTTTCAGCTTTGCCCCTGCCGATAACAACGAGTCTTTTGCCTTGCCCAGTGAAATCGCTGCTTGGGATGAAAAGGTATGGTCAGGCCTGGTGGCCGAAGTGGTGCAGGAGCAGAAGTTTCAGGGGAAACCCAACAGCAGCGTTGCTCTGCGCTTGATGGGCGAAATCCGCAAGCTGGTCTTGGTGGGGTTGGGGGATCCCGCTGCCCTCACCTTGGAGGGCCTGAGACGCGCCACGGCCAATGGATTGCGCCAGGCCCACAGCTTAAAAGCCAAGCACGTGATACTCTCTTTGCCGGAGACCGGCTTGGATCCGGTACGGGCGGTGCAGGCCGTGGCCGAAGCCGCTCTGTTGGTCGCCCATCAGGATAACCGCTTCAAGTCCCAATCCAAATCCGAGGCAGAAACCGGCTTTTCCGTGCAAGAAGTGACCCTGTTGGTGCCGCGGTTGGAACAGGCTCGTGCCGATTATCAAGCGGCTCTGCACCGGGCTACAGAAATGGCAGCAGGAACGATCTTGGCGCGAGAATTGGTAGCTGCTCCCGCCAACATTGTTACCCCCCTAGCCTTGGCCGATACCGCCCGTCAAATTGCGCAGGAATACGGCCTAGAAGTGGAGATCTTGGGCCAGGAGGAATGCGAGGCGCTGGGGATGGGGGCCTTTTTAGGAGTGGCCAAAGCCTCCGATCTGCCTCCCCAGTTTATTCACCTTACCTACAAACCTGAGCAAGGGGATCCCCTGGCCAAACTGGCCTTGGTAGGTAAAGGACTCACCTTTGATTCCGGTGGCCTAAACATCAAAACCGATTCCCGCAGCATTGCCATGATGAAAACCGATATGGGGGGAGCCGCCGCCGTCTTGGGAGCCGCACGCACTCTGGCTGCCCTCAAACCGCAAGCGGAGCTGCACTTTATCGTCGCGGCCACCGAAAACATGATTAGTGGCCATGGCATGCACCCCGGCGATATTCTCACCGCCTCCAACCAGAAAACCATCGAGATCAACAACACCGATGCGGAAGGTCGCCTCACCTTAGCGGATGCGCTGGTCTTTGCCGAAAAATTGGGGGTGGATGCGATTCTCGACCTGGCTACCTTGACGGGAGCTTGCGTGATTGCCTTAGGAGAAGAAATTGCCGGTTTATTTACCCAGGATGAGCGCTTGGCCGAAGAACTGCAGCAGGCAGCCAACCTGTCCGGGGAGAAAATTTGGCGGATGCCGATAGAAGAAGGCTACTTTGAGGGGCTGAATTCCGTCGTGGCAGACATGAAGAATACCGGCCCCCGTCCGGGTGGAGCGATCACCGCTGCTTTATTCCTGAAGCAATTTGTGGAAAAAACCCCCTGGGCCCATTTGGATGTGGCTGGCCCCGTTTGGACGGAGCGAGATTCTGCTTACAACAATAAGGGGGCAACCGGCTACGGGGTACGCAACTTGGTGGAATGGGTCTTGGCGCGGCAAGCAGTTCACTCTTAACTTTTTTCAGGGATCCCCACGATGAAGTCAGGTTGCAGTCCAAAAACTCCTCAGAGGTGTAGTCAACCATGAACTTGCGCCGAAAATGAGCCCTTCTCAGCTGCTGGAACGGGCACGGCAGGGGGATCTTGTCGCCCTGACCCAGTTGCTGGAGCGCTCGTTTGCCCCCAAGGGGATCCAACTCCATCTGACCCAGCGTGACTCGACTTTGCAGATTCAGTTGCAAGCGGATAAGGATATTCCGGCAGCCGTGGTGATCCGATCCTTGCAGACAGGCTTTCAGCGCCTACGGATCCCGGGCATTGAGCGGCTGGAGGTCTCGGCAATCCAAGGATCCCAAACACAGTGGCGGCAGGTGTGTAGGTTGGGAGAGTCTGGCGGGAGCAGGGATCCGGATCCGCTGGTGAACCTGTTGCAATCGGGGGCTATCCTGGCGGGTAGGTATCAGCTGTTGCGGCAACTGGCCCAAAACGACCGGCGGCGGACTTGGCTGGCCGAGCAGGTGCAGGAAGGGGCTGAGGCTCAACCGCAAAAGGTGGTATTGAAGCTCCTACCCTTCGAGCGGGGTTTGCAATGGGCGGACTATACCCTGTTCCAACGGGAAGTGCGGGTCTTGCAACACCTGGATCATCCCTTGGTTCCCAAGTATTGTCACGCCTTTGAGTTCACCACCCCCGACCATACCTCTTGGTTTGGATTGGCTCAAACCTACGTGCCGGGACAGTCCCTGAAAGCCTTGCTAGAGGCAGGGCATCGCTTTACAGAAGCAGAAGTCAGGCGAATTGCCGCCGATGTGTTGTCGGTTTTGGTTTATCTACACCAACTCAGCCCACCCCTATTGCACCGGGATATTAAACCCAGCAACCTGATTGTTGATGCGCAGGGCCGCACCCATGTGGTGGATTTTGGCAGTGTGCAGGATCACACCCCCACACCTGGCCAAAGCTTTACGGTCGTGGGCTCCTATGGCTATGCCCCGATGGAGCAGTTTGGTGGACGCGCGGTGCCGGCTTCAGATTTGTACGCACTAGGGGCGACTTTAATCCATTTGCTAACCGGTACACCGCCTGCCGATTTGCCACAGCAGCAGCTCAAAATCCAATTTGCCGGACGGATCAGCATTGCCCCGGCCTTGACCCGTTGGATTGACCGTCTGGTGGAACCAGCCCCCGAAAATCGCTATCGCACCGCTTGGGCAGCACTCCAGTCTCTAGAAGCTCTCGATTATGAGCCAGCCCATCTCTCTCCTCCGCGCCCCCAGCCCCTGCATCCAGATGGGATCCGGATCCCTGAGGGAGCTTCTTCCCTTTTGCCACTCCTGCGTCTGCTGTACTCTCGCAAAGCGGCTCTTCCCCCCTACCCACAGCTGACAAGCGAATGGATCCCGAAGCCCTACGGTTGCCGGATACACCTGGACGCTGCTCCCAGAGAGTTGCAGATTGTGTTGCCACGACGGGGCCTGTACTGGGGAGATCTGTTTCCGGTGGCGCTTTGGGCAGTGTTTGCGGCGGTGATTCTATCGCTGGGATCCTGGCCGTTTGCTCTGGCTTTGTGGGGAGTGGCGGGGTGGGGATCCCAGGTGGCTTTTGGGCGTACCCGACTGACGTTGCGGCGGGATCACGTTCAGATTGAGCGACGGTTTTTGGGGATTTATCTACGCCGACGAGAACCTACCGCCGCTATTTTGGGCGCTTTTCATGAACAAGGTCAGCGGGTACCCTGGGCGGTCAGCAGCCACTGGGTGACGCTACAGGTAGGTGTCAAAAGCTATCGACTGGGTGGACAACCCCTCAGTTGGGTGGAATGCCGCTGGTTGGCCCAGGAAATTCAAAACTGGCTCAAGGGTTAGGATAGGTTCTGCAACACGGTGTGGACGACTGCCGCAGAGTTAAGCGATGCCGTCTGAAAAAAACTCAAGAAATCCGTGTCATCCCCGGCATCGCTGACGGAACGCACCAGCAAACAAGGGATCCCGGCCTCTTGAGCCACCCGCACCACTGCTGCCCCTTCCATTTCCACCACCAAAGCGCCGGTGCGTTTCTGGATCTCCTGCCGTAACCCGGCATGGGCGACAAATACATCGCCAGTAGCCACCAATCCTTGATGAATGGCGGGATCCCGACCCTGTAGCGGGTGGAGAGGGATCCTGTCAGGGTGGGCCAGGATCAAGTCGTAGAGGCTGCTATCCGCCTCCGCCAGCGGGTGACCCAACTCGGGAATAAAGTCAATCCCCAAGACAAAGCCTTCTGCTCGCCCCGTGCCAAAATCATGCTCGATAGCCGTATGGGCCAGTACCACATCCCCCATCTGCAGATGCTCCGCCAAAGCCCCCGCCACCCCGGTAAAAATGATGCCCCGCAACGGGAAATGGGCCACCAGCAGAGCCGCCGTGGTTGCCGCCCGTACCTTGCCCACCCCTCCTTGCACCACCACCACCGGTTGTCCCGACAGGGATCCCTGATGAAACTGCCGCCCCAAATGAGTTTGGGTGGAACAGGTTTCCATCGCTTCCGTCAGCATGGACACTTCCTCGGGCAGGGCCCCAAGAATGCCAATGGCAGCAGGCTCAACTTGGTTTTGCGGCGGATGCGAAGACAAGGGATATGAGGACATATTGCGCACAGGAGGGTTTCAACAGAGCCACTGAGAGGGAGGGAATCCAAGACTCAGTATTCGGGATCTATGCCGATGGGGGAGGAAGGGTTAACGTTGCTCAGGCTGGGGTTGCTGACGAGATGTTCTGCCCCCACATTCCCGGCCATTTGGTTACCTTGAGATCCCCCAACACCTGCACCTGACAGGCTAAGCGTAGCCCTTTGGAGAGGTGGTGGGGAGGGAGCGATAGACGGGTGCGCTCCCGCCAACCCATGGGAGAGACTTCTCCTTCGATCTGCACCGCACAGGTACCACAGGTGCCCAGCCCATGACAATTGACGATGTGAGCCGGTGGATTGTAGAGCGGGATCCCTTCCTGGAGAAGCACCTGGCGTAAGTTGGATCCCTCAGCACAGGAGAACGTGCGCTCTTGAACTTGAATTTGAGGCATTAGCCCATCTCCTAGATCCGTTGACACTTTGATTCTGCTTTATTCTGCCTTGGAATCGGCCTTGAAACGGGTTCGGCGGCAAGCAACTCCATCAGGCTGTTTGCATCAGCGGAACGGAGTCTATTCGCCAGGCGGTATAGTTGAGGTGGTTGGATAGGGAGTAGGGAACAGCTCATGGTTTACAGTGAACCGCTCATGACTACCTTCGATCGTTCTTCGGATGCCTTCTCGGAATCCCAAGAACCAATCCGTTATGTCGAGATCGTCTCAGCAGTGGTTTCCAGCCTGAAGGAAGATGCTGCCTATGAAAATCATGAGCAGGGTCACACCTGGAAGTTTACCTACGGCACCGTTGAGGTGTTTGTCCATTTGAGTGGCGAGTCGGTGGAAGACACCCTGGCAGTTTGGTCCCCTGTTTTGACTTTACCCGTGGCAGAGCCGGCCAAACTGATGCAAAAGCTGCTGGAAAAAAATTGGACAGACACGCTGGAGGCGCGCTTCTGCATTTGGAATGATCAAGTGATCTTGAACCACTACCGCACCCTAGAGGGGATCACTGCTGGTGAAATTTCTCGTGCCATCACCATTGTGGCCAGCTTGGCAGATGAGTACGATGAGCCGTTGCAGGCAGAGTTTCCCAAAGCTTAGTGCTCCCCCCCGGCCATGGGATCCCTGGGGTACTACCGGCCCTACCGAGTGGCTACGGGGGCCTGGCACATGCAGCAGGATGACCGGCTTTTGCAGGAGCTGCGCCAGACTTCTCGACTGGTGTTGCGTTTTTATGGCTGGGATCAACTGACCCTCTCCCTCGGTTGTCACCAGGTTTGGGCAGAGGGCCAGGCGGGAGGGGATCTGGGAATCCCAATTGTGCGGCGACCCACAGGCGGGCGAGCCGTATTGCATCAGGCTGCTGCCGATCAAGCGGAGCTAACCTACAGCCTCGGGATCCCTTTGCCGCATTTGCAGAAAACTTTACCCAACTTGAAGCGGGCCTGTGTATACGACTACTGCTGCCGCTTTTTGGTGCAGGGGTTAGCGGAATTGGGCATTGTTGTGGATAGACCCCACCCAGATGAACTCTACGGCCAAGAACGCCTCTACTCGGATAAAACCAGTTGCTTTGCGGCACGTACCCGCGCCGACCTGAGCTGGCAGGGGCAGAAACTCATCGGCAGTGCCCAACGGTGGCAATCTTGGGGAATCCTGCAGCAGGGATCCATCTTGCTACGGCCTAACCGGGAATTGTGGGAGCGCTATCTACCCGGTTCGGGAGTGGTGGGCATTCATAACATTTGCCCACAAGCCCCCGGGATCCCCGCCTTAATTGAGCATTTCTTGCGGGTGGCAGGAAAATGTTTTTCGGTCAATTGGCAAGTGCAGGAAAGTTACCCAGAAAATGAACTCCTGACTTCATTGTAACTTCATCATAGAAACCTCAAGCAGCCGGTCAAGAATACAGCTTTTTTAACACTGTCTATTTGGTTTGCATCAGCAGGATTCTAGATTATCTTCGAGCCTCTATGAAGCCTGGAAAAGCTGTATGCTTAGTTTATATGCCCACATTGGCATCAACAGTCAACTAGATTTGCCGGTTTAGAGGAGATTAAACTGAGCTTCATCAATGCGACCGGCTCGGAAAAGAGTATTTTTAATTTCAGAAAGTGTCAGTACAGTATGACTGCGATAACCCTGCTCCTGCAGTCGTTCTCGTACCCCCTGTTCGTGATCGATAAACACGACAATATCTTCTACTTTCAGCCCTGCCGAGCGCAATTTTTCTGCCCCCTCCACAGCGCTGCGACCTGTAATTAAAATATCATCCACCACAACGACCGTTTCTCCCAGTTGATAGGATCCCTCAATCTGGCGGCGGGTACCATGGGCTTTCACCTCTTTGCGGGGATAGATCATTGGCTTGTTCATACGCAGCGACAAACCTGTGGCTGTAGGTAATGAACCATAGGGGATCCCGGCAATACGGTCAAAAGAAAGAGATTCTAGAATCTCTGCGTAGGCATTGAGAATATGATGGAAGACCTGGGGTTTGGAAATAATGGTGCGCAGATCAATGTAATAGGGCAAAGTTTGGCCGGAAGCTTGTACATAATCTCCAAATAAAATGCAGCCCAGATCATACAATTCCAGAATCAAATCGGCATGGGGATCCGGTTGTAACAAACAGATATCTGGTGTCCACAGGTCACAGGCAGACTCGACATTTTGCTGCCTCACCTGAGAACGGGCTTTTTCTACCGTTTCCCTCAAGTGGGTGACGGATTCTTTCAGATCCTGGCAAGACAACCAATCTTGCGGCACAGGAAGCAACAAGCCTTCCCCATACTCATCCAACCCTGCCCGCAAACAAGCCTGCCAATCTACGCCTTCTCCCCAAAGACTGCGGGCCAAAATTAACCGCTCAGGCGCAACGGCGCGGATGCGCCGCATCACCCAGGGATCCGGGGATCCCACCTCCAGTGCCACCTGTTCTGGGGTGCCCCAGCTGCGACACTGCCGCACCAAGTTCAGGTAGAGCGGATCCACCACCTCCGTTCCCCCTTGCCGCACCACTGCCACACCGGCAGGATAATCTTGAATGGCATTGGCGCCGGGATTGCTGGTGCGACAGAGCAAAAAAACCGCCCTGTGGGGGTAAAGCAAAAAGGGTGCCACCAAATCCTGCCCGGCGTAAGGATTCAAGGTGAGGGCATCTACCTGCCAAACTTCAAATGCCTGTTGCGCCAAGGCGGTGGCACTATTCAAGTCGGCATACTTAGCATCGAGAATCACCGGGATCTCTTCTGGCACACGACGCAGCACCGCCTCCAACAACTCCAAGCCGCGGCTGCCCAGGGCTAAATAAAATCCCAGCGTCGGCTTGTAGGCACAGACCTGATCCTGAGTTTGCTCAATCACCCACTCCAGCCAGTCCAATAAACCTGCCATCACCCGTGGAGTTACCGATGGACTCCGAGGCTGCTGACCTTCTGCTACGGAGGCAAAAGTAGCCGGCAACAGCTCTGGATTGGGATCCAGCCCCAGCCATAGACAACTTTGATTCTGCTGGCCTATGGCCGCCAATTTATCGCGAAAATTCACCCCATCCCTCTTGACGTAACTCCCCAGTGTTTGGGCTTCGTGTTGATTTTGCTTCCGGTGAGAATCCTGAGTGTTTCTCTGAGTTTTCCCATTGTGCGCCTTTCTGGACCTGAAATCTTCTCAGTGGGGATCCCTTTCCCCATCAAACCGGATCCCGTTGGCGGCAAGGCTATGCTGGATGACATCCTCAACCTTCTTTTGCCCGCCATGCGAGATCTGCTGCAAGATATCATTCGCGATTACTCCGGCTTTGTAGAACTCCGGTACCACGGCAAGGTATTCCGGAGTGTGACCGCCGAAAAGGGGCGCATTGAGCGGACTGCCATCCGCCGCCGTTCTGGTGTGGGGGTACGGGTACTTGAGGCTGGAACCTGGGGTTTTGCCTCCACTGGGGATCCCTCACCGATTGCGATCCGGGACGCCATTGAGGAGGCCCGTCGGGCTGCCCAGGCCAGTGCCTGTTACCGCAAACATAAGTTGGGATCCCTGCCCAAGGTGCAGTTGGCACAAGGGGAGTTCTCGGAGCCGGGGGTAGATGAGGTGTTGAACAGGCCCCTGGAAGAAAAGATTCAATTGGCGCTGGAAACCGAGGCACAAACCCGAAAAGCCTCTGGGCAAATTGGTTCTGCCAGTTGCACCTACAACGAAATTTACGAAGAAAAAGCAATCCTCACTAGCGATGGGGCAGATGTTGCCTTTCGATTGGTGCGCCCTGAGTTTCGGGTGCAGGCAGTGGCAGAAGCTGCTGGACAACTGAGTAGCGGCTCGGAGTCGATTGGGGTGACGGGGGGGTGGAATTGCCTCTTCCGGGAGGAACCTTTGCGGATGGCGGAAAAAGCTGCTGCCACTGCGGTGGATTTGTTATCAGCAGGGTATGCCGAGGGGGGCTGGGCAACGGTGATTTTGTCCCCTTCCATTGTTGGGCTGCTGGTGCATGAGGCAATTGGCCATACAGTGGAGGCAGATTTTGTCTTGTCTGGCTCTGTGGCGGCAGGCAAACTGGGGCAACGGGTGGCAAGCGAATGGGTAACGTTGCGGGATTCCGGTCATTCTGAATTTGCCCCAGGAGCCGGTGGTACCATCCCCGTCGATGACGAAGGGATCCTGACCCAAAACACTACGATCATTCAAGACGGCATCCTGGTCAGTTACCTGCACAACCGCGAAACCGCCGCTCACTTTGGAGTGGAACCCACCGGCAATGCCCGCGCTTGGGAATATGCCGATGAGCCTCTGATTCGCATGCGTAACACCTACATTGAGCCGGGATCCCAAACCTTGGAAGAGATCATCGCCAATACTGCCGATGGTTACTTTTTGGATGGGGCTAGGAATGGTCAGGCGGACTCCACCGGCGAGTTTATGTTTGGGGTGGAGCGCGCCTACCGCATTCGCCAGGGCAAGCTGGCGGAACTGGTGCGGGGGGTCACGATTACGGGCAATGCCTTTGATGTGCTGCGCTCTGTGGATGCGGTTTCCCAAGACTTTTTGTGGGATTTGGGATCCGGCCATTGTGGCAAAGGACAACCCGCCAAAGTTGATGCGGGCGGGCCCTACATCCGTTGTCGCGCCATCTTGGGTGGGCAGCAAAGCTAGGAGCGATCAAGCATCAAGCGGAGATCCGCATACCGAAAAATATCCCTCTTTTGTCACTCCAGGGAATTTTCATGGTTTTCCGCCAAAATCCCTCCGGGCCGCTGCGCGAACACAACCAACGAGAAATCAGCGTCTAACCCCTACGAACCAACCCGGGATCCTTGCACAGTACTGAGGCCTGTTCCTTACCGCTGAGATTCTCTTGAGATTCTCTGAGGACTCGAACGCGAGAACAAGGCTTTAACTGGAAGCCTTGAGCAATTGCGCCAGTTGTTGGGGAGTCAATTGCTCGTAGGGTTCAAAGGGCTGATGGATCCAGGGGTTATCCGGCAGGTAATCCACATAGTAATCCGGCTGGTACACCGAAGCCGCCTTGTACCACAACACACCCGTGCGAATTTCTTCGATGTAGAAGCCATAGTGATGTTTGAGCCAATGGACAGCCCGCTTGAGAGTCACACCCGAGTCCGCCAAGTCATCCACCAGCAATATCTCGCTCCCTAAGTTGGCAGTGGTCATGGCCAAGTCACGCGAGAAAGTGAGGACTCCCCGTTGACGGTTGCCGGGGCCAGAGTAGGAAGAAGCAGAAAGAATCGCCAATGGCAGATCGAAGAGTCTGGCTAAGGTATCGCCAATGCGCAAGCCCCCTTTGGCAATACAGACGATTTGGTTAAATTCCCACTCGCTTTCGTAAACTTTGACAGCCAACTCCTCGATTTTGCGGTGGTAGTCAGCCCAGGTGATGGAAATCTCGTGCAAGGGATCCCCCTATAGCAGTCTGGAGTGCTCAATTCTACCCATATTCTGAAACAGTGTGCAGATCAAGGACGCACTGCCCGCACAAAAGCCACCCATCCAAAACTGAGATACCGTTCCAGTTGCAACCCCGCCTGGTGCAAATGCTGTTGTAGCTCCGATTCCGAGAAAAAGCGCAAGCCGGTTGCCCCGAGCCATTGCTGTAGGGTTTGTCCCCACCCCTGAATCTGTTGGCTGTGCATGGACACAAACACCCCCCCGGGTTTCAAGATGCGGGCAATCTCCTGCAAAGAGGGATCCAGTGGCAATTCATTCAAGCTGGCCCCACTGATCACTGCTTCAAAGGCTCCAGAGGCCAGAGGCAACTGTTCGGCCCGAGCCCGTACTAGGTTGTAGTGGTGCCAATCGGGCCGGCCCTGTTGAGCAGCTTCTACCAATACCCCAGCCGCATTATCCAAGCCCATCACCGTTCGCTGTGGATCGACCGCCAAGAGCAACCGGCTCCAATAGCCCCCGGCAGTGCCCAAATCCAAGACGGGATCTGCTGCTCCGATCCACTCTGTTAGCAGTTTGCCCTCCCGTTCAGGGCCAAAACTTTCCCCCGTCAGCAGAGACAGCGCCCAGGGCCGCCACAGCCGGTCGTAACCCCAGGCAAACCCAGGAGAATGAGCAATCGCTTGGGCCAGATTCAGGTGCAGATCCGGTGAATTGCCGATAAAGTCCACAGCACCAGAGGCCAAGACTGGGTAAATCTGACCGCAACTGGAGCAATAGATTCGATCCGGCTGGCCTTGTCCACGCTCTGGTGATTGGGCTAAGCCTTCCTGCCCACAGCTCAGACAACGATAGAGGTGAACAGGCAGAGCAGAAGGAGAGGTGAGCATGAGACAACCCGACGCAACAGAAAATAAAACAAGAAAAAAAGGGTAGTGGCCAAGATTAAGCTCCCAGCAACTACCCTCCCCAGTGAATCAAACCATGAATTCATTCAGCAATTCATCACATGGGATCCCTTAGGCCAGCTTCGGATTGGGCAATCCAGACTTATCCGGGATGGGCACATATTCCGCCACGATTGCCCGGAACTCATCTCCATCTAGGGTTTCCCGTTCCACCAGCGTATCCGCCAACCGATCCAACAAAGCCCGATTTTCCATCAGGATTTGCTTGGCCTTCTGGTAGCAACTCTCCAGCAGTTGCCGCACTTGCCGATCGATCTTAGAGGCCACATCCTCCGAGTACTCGGTGCGGTTTGTCCAGCCGCCGCCCAAAAACACTTCACTATTGGGCGGATCCAACATCACCGGCCCCAACTCAGACATCCCAAAGCGGGTTACCATCTGCCGCACCAAGCTGGTGTTTTGCTGCAGATCATTGCTAGCGCCAGTGGTAATTTCCGAGTAGCCGAAGACGATATCTTCTGCAGCCCGACCGCCAAAGCCGACAACCACCCGATCCAATAACCAAGCGCGACTATAGAGGCCAGAATCGATTTGTTCTTCATTGGGCAGTTGCTGAGCAAAACCACCGGCCCCACTAGAGCGGGGGATGATGGTTACCTTGTTCAGAGGATCCGCATGGGGCAATAGGGTCATGAGCAGGGCATGGCCACACTCATGGTAGGCAATCAAGCGCTTACTCTTGCCATCCAACAGGGGGGGTTTGGTGAGACCAATGGTGATGCGGTCGATGGCATCATCAATATCCTGGTTGGTAATCGCCATTTGTTGACGACGGGCCGCCAAGATAGCCGCTTCATTGAGCAGGTTGGCCAGATCCGCACCAGCAAAGCCAGGTGTACGGCGGGCAATCGCCTCTAGGTTGACATCTTCCGCCAGCTTCTTGTCGCGGGCATGCACCCGCAAGATTTCATGACGCC
>JAUQVI010000023.1:0-21095 GCA_039794885.1 Thermostichus sp. DG02_5_bins_236 | reverse complement strand
CCACGCATCCCTCCGGCAAGGGTAAGGCGGTTGCATCAGCAACCTGAATAGACACCTGCGGCGGGATCTGGCCCAGTCTTTCCCGTAACTTGCGCCGCAACTGGGCCAACATCTGTTCAGAAATATCGATACCGACATAGGAATAACCGCGACGGATCAAAGGCCAGGCAATGCGCCCTGTACCAATGCCCACCTCCAGAAAGTGGGTCTCCGAAGTAGCCCCCACCGCAGTCAAGATCGCATCGGCAATTTCCTCATCCACACCGGCAGGAAAGCCACGGGTGGCATCGTAAAAGTCCGCTGCTCGATCAAAACAGACACTGTAGGATTGCACCATCCCTGCGCGCTCCTATTGCACTCAAACAAAACAATGGGCCAAGACCGCTCGGATCCCAGCCCATCTTAGAGCAACAAGACTCATGCCTTGTTTGTCCGTTCTTAACCTCAGCCAGGGATTCCCAACTTAGGCATCCTCTGCTAAACGGGCATAAAACAGGCCCTGAATGCGGACGGTGTGGGGTTCCATCGCCCCCTGCTCAGTGCTGGAGGGCTGAATGCTAACAAAGGAGCCCGCCATCTCTCCAGTGCTGGGATCCACACGGGCAATCCGCAGAGACATTTTCCCCTCCGAAACTTCATCCACCTTGCGGTTGGGAGCAAACTCATCCTTGGCGGCCTGCAACCCTACGGCTGTGTCGTAGCCGGTGTTGGAACCCCGTCCCCGCGGATCCAAGAAAGAGCTGCTGTGGTAACCGGGTACCAAGAACTCCCCTTCAAAATCCGTGGAGGGGTCGATGGCGGATCCCTGGGCAGTGGCCACCAAATCTTTGACACTAAACAGAAGCGGCACCAGTTCGCGGCGAGGCATTTGGCCGGTTGTCGGTTGAGAGGTCATCCCATCCACCACTTTCATCTGCAAACCACCGTCTTTTGGAGTAACCTCCGCTTTGATCGGCCCCAAGGTGGCGGCGGAGATCATGATATTTTTGGCCTTGATAAACTCTTTCTCGCCGTTGCGCTTTTCCTCTTCCACTTCAATTTGTACAGGCTGGAAGCAAACGTCAGCTAGCTTCAGGGATCCCCCACTGGGTACTTCGATACGCCCTCTGGAACTGTCGGAGACCGAAGGACAAATAGCCGCCTTACCGGTGTTGCGGATCTGGTCATAGGTCAGCGGGGCCTTGGCAGCCTCAGCCCGAAAGGCGAAGACGCTCAAGCAAAGCGCCAACAGGATGGCGAGCAGTGGACGATACCGCATGGTCGAACCTCGAAAAACCTTTTTTGAATCTGAACGCTGCTGGGGAAAACAAGCCAGAATGCCCCCATTGTACGCAATAGTGATCCTCTCTTTAGTCCTGTTTCGAGAAGTTTCTTTGCTGCCCAAACCTATTTGAGATGAGATTGACATTCTCTCCCAGCAACCCTATCGGGTATGCAAAGGAGTTCCTTGGGTCGCCCCAAAGATTTCCTGCCTCAACAGGTGCCAGCTAGACCGGGTGACCCCAGTCCCCGCCGCTTCCCCTCCACAGGCATTTTCAACCACCCGTTGGGGCAGATATTACTTGTGCCGCTGCTACATCACGAGGTTTGATTGACCCGCAATTGTGGCAGTGATGAATCCGAGTTGAGAGATCCTTGCCAACCTCCGCCCACAGTCAGGGCACTCCTGAGATGTGCCACGCGGGTCAACCTTGGCGTAATACACATCGCGCTTGAAGCACACCCAGGGCAAGAAGATCCGATGGATGAACTGACCCAGCCCAGCATCCAGTATCGCCAAGGGGCCTACTGCGTGCGGTATTGATTCGGGGCCAGAGGAGAACTGCTCGGCAAGGCGGTAGCAGATTGCTTTGTTGCTAGCTTTTCTTTTCCAAGCAGGGCATGAAGGCTTTCTTCCAAACCAAACCCTCGGGTTGCGAACCGGGTTAAAACCGGCGGGGCCAGGGCTCCAAGGCGATACAAACTTGTCCCCGCCACCAGCCCTGGAAGGAGGCCACTGCCCCAGCCTCCCCATAGCCAGGATGCCAACCCTTCCGCCAACAGCAGCAGGACACTATTCACCACCAAGGGTCGCCACAAGCCCTCCTGTCGGGATCCCAGCGCCCCACGTAATGCTCCCCAGGGCAGTCGCAGCCGCAGACAGATCCCCAACAACCAAAGACCGTCCAGCAGCGGGGCCAGGAGCAGATCCAACCCCAGGGGAATCAGCCCGATCCCAAGTCCTTTGGCGAGGCTACAGGCTTTGCTCCACTCAGCTACAAAACTGGCATGATGCTGCCATTGTTTTTGCAGAATTTGGGCCTGAATGTGATCCAGCCGCTTCAATACATTCAAAGCCAGCAGGGATCCCGCCTCCGTTTGCAAAATCTGCAAAATTCGCCCCCGTAAAGCATCCATCTGGGGTGCGGGACGTTCCCACTCGGTGGTGATGCGGCCATCTGGCCAGTGGGTACGCACCTTTACTGGTTTCGGGCAAGCGGCTACGGTCAAAATCTCCAACCCCAGGCCCAGACGACCGATCTGGGCATGAATGGCTTGTAGATCCGCCTCAGAATAAAGATCCCTCTTGTTAAAGACCAGCAGGATCGGCTTGTGCAGGGTGCGCAATTCCAGCAGTGCCTGATACTCCAATTGGGTCAGATCGGCGGCGAGCACAAAGAGAATCAAATCTGCCGAGCGGGCCACATCCCAGGCCAGTTGCTCACGGGCTTCCCCTTCCACTTCGTTCAAACCGGGGGTATCGACCAGCCTCACCCGCCAGGGGATCCCTGACTCTGGATGCCACAGCATCGATTGCGGTTGTTGGGTCACCCCATTTAACGGCCCCACCTGCAACCGTGTTTCCCCGGTCAGAGCATTTAACACTGCCGATTTACCTCGATTCACCAAGCCAAACACGGCAATGGAAAACAGCCGTGATCCAAGCCGCTTGCATAACCCCGACAAAGCCCGTAGCTCCGGCTTCAGATCGGCACGGCTGGCGACCACTTGCCAATGATCCCAGCAACGGTTCAAAACAGTTTCCGCTTCGGCTAAGGGAGTGATCATAGACACCCGCAACAGCTAACCCTCACTCTAGTGGGAATTGCCCCCCACAGTCAGCTATCCCTCTGCCTCCCTTCAGTCCCCCCGAGCGTGGGGAAATGCAGCCGGATCTGAACCTCAAAGAATAGGGCATGATCGCCTTAGATGGCGTTACTCTCCTCTTACCCTCCAAGCTCGATATCCTCACTCATCTGCTTTCGTCATGCTGTACCCTCTCCCCAAGTCTCTCAAGTGGCTTCGTCTGGGCGGATCCCATCGCTCTAAACAGGAGCGCATGATCGTGCGTGGTCTGCTGGCCTTCTCCGGGGCATTGCTGATCATGGATATTGTGCTTTTGAGCGTTCTTTCCTAATTTGGTTTGACATTCTCTCCCAGCAACCCTCTATCGGGTATGCAAAGGAGTTCCTTGGGTCGCCCCAAAGATTTCCTGCCTCAACAGGTGCCAGCTAGACCGGGTGACCCCAGTCCCCGCCGCTTCCCCTCCACAGGCATTTTCAACCACCCGTTGGGGCAGATATTACTTGTGCCGCTGCTACATCACGAGGTTTGATTGACCCGCAATTGTGGCAGTGATGAATCCGAGTTGAGAGATCCTTGCCAACCTCCGCCCCACAGTCAGGGCACTCCTGAGATGTGCCACGCGGGTCAACCTTGGCGTAATACACATCGCGCTTGAAGCACACCCACGGCAAGAAGATCCGATGGATGAACTGACCCAGCTCAGCATCTAGCATGTGCTTACCCAGCATCCCCTTGGCCATACACCTCTAGGATGTGCTCAATTTCTGAAACCTGGGCCTCGGTTGGCTTTAGCTTGAATTCCCACGTCATGTTCAGCATAAGACCACTATGCCCTAAGAAGCATGGGTTCATTTCTTGGACTGCGCTCAGCCCATTGCCCGCCGCTACACCACCCCCTAACCGCTATGCCTGCAGCAGGCTGCGCCAACGGCTAAGGTGCTAGGCACCGCTGTCGCGAGGGGCGGAGCACTGCGACGGATCCTGGTAGAGGATGACTTTTCCCATAGTGATTGAGTTGAAACACTTTATCGTAGTGCGGATGCCGTCTCTTTGAGAGGAACGAGTTGTTCCTGTTCCGGCTGTCTTGCTAACCCATTCAGCCACTCCAGGGTTTCATCGCACCAAGCCACCCAATCGGTTTCGTAGTTTATGCCGCGACGTAGGGTTCGGTACATAAATTGCTTTGGGAGTGGAGCCGCCGCCAAGTTCTGAAAATAGGCCTCCTCCATTTGGTGATAATGCTGCAAACGAGCCTGATGGTATTCCTGTCGCCGTTGCACTTCCGCCCGAATCACCAGGGGATCCACCAGATAACCCGCCAGCACCTTCACCAACAGTTCTTCTCGAATTGCTGCCGGGTCAGAGGGCTGTGCTACCCATTCTTTGAGGGCTTGTAATCCTGTTGGAGTAATGCGGTAAAGCTTTTTATTGGGCCTGTCGGTTTGGATTACCCGTTCTCCTGCGATCCACCCTTGTTCTTCCAGGCGGTTGAGTTCCCGATAGATCTGTTGTTGGCTGGCTTGCCAGTAGCAGGCAATACGTTCGTTGAAGTCTTTCACCAGTTCGTAGCCGCTGGTGGCCTTTTCAACAAGGCTGGCCATGATGGCATGGGCAAGGGACATGCACTGTTGGGATAAAGGGCTGCTTCTAGGATATCTCAACAGGAATATTCTATAAGTTGAATAAAAAGTCGAATTAGAGTGGCCAGTCCAGCCCTTCTACCGACCTAGCCAATCCAGCAGGGTGGTACCCCCCAGCCATAGTCCCACCAGAATCGAGGTTGTCACGAATCCACCTGCTACACAAATCAGGGATCCCAAACTGCACAGGATCCCGTCTTCTTCCATCAGACCAAAGGCAGTAATAAACACCCCAATTGCAGGCAGGGTGTTGGTGCCTGGGATCGGGATGATCATGGAAATTCCCATCAAGCTGATCAGGGTACCCAAAACCCCTTGACCCAAACGAGTCGTACACAGAGATGTCCAACGGGGGCGGGAAATTTTTTCAATGCGCTGCAACCAAGGAATCGCTACCTGTACAAGTTTTTGAAATTGCTTGAGTTGAATGGATTTGTTCAACACCTGGGGCGGCAGCCAGGGGGTCGTTCGCCCCGCCGCCAACTGAACCGCCAACAGGAGAATGAAAAAGCCAAACGGCGTCGAGTAGCCTGGGGCAGGGACGGGTAAAGCCGACGGTAGAGATAGGACAACCAGGAATAGTCCAAAGCTGCGTTCCCCCGTTAGTTTCAAGATTTGCTCGATCCGGATCCGCTCTTCAAGGGATCCCTCCTCGGGTGCAGGCGAGCTTTGGAGGGGATCCCCCAGGCTATGGATTTGGGAAAACAGGGTTAGCTCCTGAGATAGACGAGCCATAAAGGGAATGACTTGTGGGGGAAGCGATGGGTACCAATGTTCGAACTTTGTCGGATCCAGGATCAGATCCAGAAGACCAACGCTAGCCTACTGCAAAACCTGTTGGATATTCTGAACGAATGGGTGGTTCTGGAGAGGTGGCATGAGTCATGGGGCTGTGGACAGCAGCAGGCCTGAGGGATTGAAGAATCTGTCTCGGCTTTGCAAAAGGATGCGCGGGATGGGATGGGGATTGCTGCTGGGATCCCTGTTGATGTTGGAGAGCGGTGTGGCCTTTGCCCAATTGCAGTTGGATGTGGGCACTTCCACCTCCATGCCGCCGCAGGATCCGGATCCGGTGTTGCCGCCGCCGCCGCTGGGGGTGCGACAGATTTCCGTGGATACTGACCCGGAGCAAACCGCCGATATGCCTCTCTCTTTGATGGCGGAGCAGGTACTGGAAGCCGTCTGTGAGGCGCAAATCGATGCCCAGCGGGCCTTGGCTCTCATGCCCGATCTGAGTGAATCCCACATCCGGGCCGCCTGTCCGAAACGACTGATCCCAAAAGGTTGAGAGCCGAAAAAGTGTAGCTGAGAATACGCTTGCTGCTGGGGGCGGGTGGTACTCAATGAGTGTACCGATTTCTTCAAGGATCCCTCTGCATGTCTAGGCTGGCTGGCTTTCGGTCGGGTTATGTTCGGGAATGGATTTCACGGTTAGCGCTGGCGGTGGCTCTGCTTGGCCTGTTTGGTTTGGGCCGGACGACCCAGGCGCAAGCCAGTGGTGATATCAGCGGCATGAAGCTAGCGATTATTTTGGGGGGCACGGCCAACGATGGCTCCTGGAACCAGGTGGCTGCCGATGGGGGCAGAGCGCTGCAGGCCAAAGGGGTAGAGGTCGCGATTGTGGAGCAGATCCCAGATCCGGATGTGAAGCGGGTGTTGCGCCAGTATGCTGAGCAAGATTTTGATCTCATCATTGGCCATTCTTTCAACCATCAGGATGCTGTGTTTGCTGTGGCCGAAGACTTTCCAGAGGTGAACTTTTCTTGGGGCGGGGCAATTGGTCGAGTTAGCGAGAATGTCTCCGATTACGACCAGCCTTTTCATGAGGGAGCCTACTTGGTGGGGATCCTGGCGGGAGAACTCAGCCAAACCGGCAAGCTGGGTGCCCTCTACGGGTTTGAAATCCCGGTGTGTAAAGCGATGGGCAACGCTCTCCTGGCGGGGGCGCAACTGGTTAACTCGGAGGCAATGCTCACGGATGTAGCGGTGGGAGATTGGTACGATGTGGGGCGGGCCAAGGAAGCCGCTCTGGCCCAAGCGGAAACCGGCGTAGATTTTTGGATTGGCTGCGGGCAAGGCCCCACCTGGGGCTCTATCGAGGCGGCCAAGGAGATCGAAGGCTTTAGCACCGGCTATGTGGGCAACATGACAGCGTTGGGCCCGGAGGTGGTGGTGACCAACATTGTCTGGAATCTGGAGCCTACCTTTGAACAGATGTTGAAAGACATCCAAGCGGGTACCTACGCGGAGCAATACTACTCGCTGGGGGTTGCAGAGGATGCTGTGCGCCTAGAGTTCAACCCTGCTTTTGAAGGCCGCATCAGCCCAGACACTCTCGCCCTTTACGAGGCAACCTTGGCCAAAATTCAAAAGGGCGAATTGGAAGTGCCTTTCCAGCCCAACTAACAAACCCACTCGGTTCCCGAGGCAACCTAAAGGTGCTGATCATGAGCGAACGATCTGGGGATCCCATCCCCCAAGGGACAACAATGGATCCAAACCGGGATCCGCTCATGCGGGGGGATTGGCATGCAGTGGCATGGGTGCAGGATCTGGAAATCACCCCTCAGCCTGTGCCGGTACGGCTGCTGGGAGAAGATCTGCTGCTTTGGAAAGCAGAAGGAGAGTGGCACTGTTGGCAGGATCGTTGCGTGCATCGCGGTACAGCCCTATCCCTGGGCACCGTCAAAGAATCTACTTTGATCTGCCCCTACCACGGCTGGGTGTTTGATGTACAGGGGCAGTGTATTCATATTCCTGCCCACCCAGAGCAAGCACCCCCCCGACGCGCCTGCATTCCCACCTACGCAGCACGGGAGCGCTATGGGTTGATCTGGGTCTGTTTGACCTCGCCCCAACAGCCGCTTCCGCCTTTCCCGGAGGGGGAGGATCCCAGCTTTCGCCTTTTGTCTTCCCGTGGATACCGCATTCGCGCCTGTGGAACCCGCGCCATTGAAAACTTCTTGGATGTTAGCCATTTTCCCTTTGTGCACGAGGGGATTTTGGGGGATCCGGCCCATGCGGGGATCCCGGACTATACGGTGCAAATCACCCCAGCGGGGGTGCTGGCGGAAAACGTGCAGGTGTATCAGCCGGATCCCTATGGTACAGGGGTGGGGGATAGGGTGTCTTATACCTACCGCGCTCTGCGCCCCCTGACTGCCTATTTGCGCAAAGACTCTGCTGGGCAATGTGTAGCCATTTTGCTGACAGTGACCCCCCACTCTGAGCAAGAAAGCACCCTGTGGATGGTGATGGCCATGAACTACGCCCACGATATTCCGGCTCAAGAACTGCTGGACTGGCAGGAAGCGATTGTGTTGCAGGATATCCCGATTGTGGAGTCGCAACGACCTGTACAACTGCCTTTGGATCCACAACAGGAGCTACACCTGGCCTCGGATCGATCTGCTATGGCCTATCGGCGCTGGCTGAAGAGCCTGGGATTGCAGTTTGGGGTGCTGCCCTGATGTCGGGTTTTCCGTTTTTGTGCATTTTTGAATGGTTGGAATTGTTGCCCGTCTTGTTGTTCATTGACCGCTTCACCCATGCAGATTTCCCACCTCAGCGCCACCAACTGCAGCAGCATCCCCACCGATACGCCACTGGTGCAGATGCAGGGGATCCGCAAAGCCTTTCCAGGGGTGCTAGCCAATGACGGAGTAGATTTTGAGCTGCGCCCAGGAGAGATCCACGCCCTGCTTGGGGAAAACGGGGCCGGCAAAACCACCCTAATGAACATCCTGGCAGGCCTTTACCAACCGGATAGTGGCCAGATCCGTTTGCGAGGTCAACCCATCCGGATTGGCTCCCCGCGACAGGCAATCCAGAGAGGGATTGGTATGGTGCATCAGCACTTTATGTTGGTGCAAAGTTTTACGGTGGCCGACAACATCGTTTTGGGGCAGGGAGGCGGCTGGCTACAGGAGGACACCCGGCAGCTACACCAAGAGCTGCGACAACTGGCAGAGCGCTACGGGTTGCAGGTGGATCCGGCAGCTCAGGTGGCCCAACTTTCGGTGGGGGAGCAGCAGCGGGTGGAGATCCTCAAGGCCATCTATCGCGGTGCCGATATCCTCATCCTAGATGAGCCGACGGCGGTGCTCACCCCGCAGGAGGTGGAAGAACTGTTGCAAACGCTGCGGGCTTTGGCTGCCCAGGGTACGGGGATTGTCTTTATTTCCCACAAGCTGAAGGAGGTGCTGGCCCTCTGTCATCGGGTGACGGTGCTGCGGGATGGCAAAACAGTCGGCACGGTGGCGGTAGCCGAACAGCTACAAAGCCTGGGATCCGCCGGTTGTGAACGGCTGCTGGCGCAGATGATGGTGGGGCGGGAGATCAAACCGGCCTCTCGGGGGAACTTAGGGGAACCAGGCTTGCTAGGGGATCCCCTCTTGCGACTGGAGGGGGTGGTGGCCTTGAGTGACCGGGGTTTGCCTGCGTTGCAGGGGATTGACTTACAGGTACGGGCTGGAGAAATTGTCGGAGTGGCGGGGGTGGATGGCAATGGCCAACGGGAATTGGAGGAGGTCATCGCTGGGTTACGGCCCATCCAAGCGGGGAGAGTGCACTTTGCCGAGCCGATAAATCTGGCGCATATCCCCTCGGATCGCTACAGCATGGGGTTGCTCTCCGATTTTAGTGTTGCAGAAAACACGATTTTACGAGATGTGGAGCGGGATCCCTATTGTCGGCGGGGCTGGCTGGATTGGCAGGCGATTGCCCGATTTGCCCAGCAGTTGGTGTTGCAGTTTACGGTAAAAACCCCTTCCATTCAAACGCGGGCCGGGAAACTTTCCGGGGGCAATGCCCAAAAATTGGTGCTGGGACGGGAGTTGGCGCGGCAACCACAACTGATTTTGGCAGCCCAACCGACACGGGGGTTGGATATTAGCGCCATTGAATACGTGCATCATCAACTGTTGCAACAACGGCAGGCGGGGGCAGGCATCCTACTCCTTTCAACGGAGCTGGAGGAGATCCTGCACCTGAGCGACCGCATCGTGGTGCTCTACGAGGGGAAAATTCGCGGCGAAACCCCAGCGGAAACGGTGGATATCCATCAATTGGGCCTGTGGATGGCAGGGAGAGCATAGGTGCAGGGGTGGTTTTGGCGGTTGGGCCAGGGATCCCTGGTGGCTATGCCGCTGCTGGGAGCAGGGGTAGCACTGGTATTAGGGGCACTGTTGATTGTCTTGGCAGGACACAACCCCCTGACCGCTTATGGGGTGATGCTGCAAGGGGCTTTGGGTAGCCAACGCTCCCTGACAGAAACAGCATTGCGGGCAACCCCGCTGTTGATCATGGGGTTGGGGTTAACGATTGCCTTTCGCTGCAAGGTGTGGAATATCGGTGCGGAAGGGCAGTACCACCTGGGGGCCTTGGCAGGGGCTGTGGTTGCTCTGAACATGGTGGATCAACCGGCTTGGCTGGTGCTGCCGCTGATGTTGTTGGCGGGAGTGGTAGGGGGTGTGCTGTGGAGTGGGTTGGCAGGTTGGCTACACCTGAAGCGGGGTATGAATTTGATCATCGTCACCCTGATGCTGAACTACATTGGCATTTTGTGGGTGCGCTACATGGCCCGTAGCCCCCTGCGGGATCCCAACGGGTTTTTACCGGAATCGGCTCAGTTTGCGGCGGTAGCACGATTACCTCGGTTGTTGGAGACCCGTCTACATCTGGGTGTGGTGATAGCAGTGTTGTTGGTCGGGATCTTGCATGTACTGCTGTGGCGGACACCCTTAGGGTTTCAGTTGCGAGCAGTGGGATCCCGTGCCAGCGTAGCCCGCGCCATGGGGATCCCGGTGGGACGAAATGTTTTAATTGCTTTGTTGATCAGTGGGGGATTGGCAGGGTTGGCGGGCATTATCGAAGTCAGTACCACCATCACCCGTTTGAAGGGCATGATTTCTGATAACTACGGTTTTAGTGCCATTTTGGTGGCTTTGTTGGGGCAGTTGCAGCCACTGGGGGTTTTGGTGGCAGCATTTTTGTTTTCGGCCTTAAGCATTGGGGCAGAAGCCTTACAGGTGCGGATGCAGATCCCGGCGGCGGTGGCACAGGTGATCCAAGCGTTGGTGGTGCTGTTGGTCTTGGCGGGAGATGCCTTGGCCAGAAATCGCCGCAAGTAGGAGTAGGTTTTCCTTGTTGTGCAAGTTCAGTGTGAGCTTTTAATTTCTTCAATTTCCCTGCTTGGAATGGGATCCCTTCCCGACATCTCAACCTTATAGTGAGGGAGGTGTGTTTGACTCGCTACTTTGCTGGATGGGTTCTACGAAGGAGCAACCCGTAGGGTGGACGTAGATTGAGAGTTCTACGGCAGGTGATGAAGTGTTGAGTGTCAGTATTCTGCTGTTTGCCTGGTCTAGCTTATGGTTAATCTCGCTTCTTCTTTCCTCCAAAGCCAGCTTGAGAAGATCTCCCCTACTGAAACTGTTGAGCAAGTGATTGTTCAGGATTTTGCCAAGCCCTTACTGTATGAATTGGGCTTTGGAGATTTAGAGATTAGACCTGAATTCGAGACAGGAAATGGGCCAGTAGACTTTGCAGCAAGAAAAAATAACGATCATGTTGATGTTTTCTATGAAACCAAGACAAATCCCTATCTTCTCGTAGAGGTTAAAGCTAGGGCAACAAACACCGGGGCAAGGACAACGCCACTTAATCTTGCAGATGGAGCTGCTGCCTATAGGAATGTAGTGAAGCAACTAAAATGCTATCTACTCTCAGAAAAATGCAGATCGGCAAGGTGGGGAATTATTACTAATGGAAATCATATTCAGCTCTGGAGAAAACATGGGAAAGTTGTTCATCCCACTACACCAACTCTTGCTATCTATCCCAATAATATTGACGATATAGTTTATAACTTACGAAGCCAAATAGAAAACTATCAGCCAGCACTAACTGTCTGTGTATACAACAACAAAGGGGGCGTAGGCAAAACAACCACTGTTATCAATCTTGCCGCAGCACTCAGAACAAAAGGAAAAAGAGTTCTACTGATTGACTTTGACTCTCAAGGAGATTTAACAAGAAGTCTTGGTCTTATTGCTGGAAAAATTACACTAACAGAATGTTTAAAAGATCCGAAACTAGAGGTTCACAGTATTATTCAGCCCTTTAAGATGTCTATCAAGAATAAGGTGATTCATGTGTTTGATGTTATCCCAACAGACCCAGGGATGGAAGCGCTAACCAACAGTCAATCGGCTGCTCATATCCAAAAAGGAGCTAGGCGTCTTCAAGACATGATTTCACCTCTACGTTCGGAATATGACTATATTTTAATTGACTGTCCGACTCAATGGCTTTACTTCAGCAAGAGTGGAGTTTTTGCTGCTGACGCTGTTTTAATACCCACTCGACATACAGACTTATCATCGTTGAATAACGCTGTTAGGGTGATCACGAAATTTATCCAAGAAGATGTCAAGCCTCATCGACAAGATGGTGGTCCCATTCCTCTACCCATTTTCTTTAACGGTGCTCCTTCAGAGGGCAAGTCAATTGATACGGCCAATTCTGAAATAGAGAAGTTCGTTGAGAAAGACAAAACTCTCATTCCATACTTCTGGCCATATTTTAAGCCGGGGAACAAAGATAAAAGTGTTTTTAGCTTGCCTGATTACGCAGTGATATCAACTGCCACATTTTCCCGTGTTCCTGCTGTCTTTAAGCACAAGAAAGTTCTAGAATACTACCAAAGCTTTGCCAGCGAGTATTTCATCTATGAGTGAGTTCTCTGATATCGGTAAGCTAGTCAACCTGCCTCTTGAAAGCATTACTCCCGATGATGAGTTTGTTGCTCCTTCTTTTCTTGTCTCTGCAGCAGCTCATCAGCTAAGAGCGACAGGAGGCCATAACTGGGTTCCGTTGTTGGTGACCGAATCAGGTGACTATCAGTACAAGGCAGTTGGCAATCATTTCGTGTATGCGGTTGCGGAACAGGCAGCGTTGGAAAGAGTCTGGTGCATTCTTGTTGACTCAGACCTAGAGCAGATCAGGCAAGCCCAAATTCTGACTAGAGAGGCTGTGCCAAAAGTCAATCTGACTGAGGCATCAAAAGAGACCATCCTCGCTGGGCTGAAGTATCTATCTGCTCAGCCCGGTAGCCCTTTGAAAGGATTAGATGTTACTGTTGCAGCTTCACGAATTGCGGAGGCTGATAGAGCGTGGTGGCAAAACTTAACCCCGGTAACTACACTTGGATGTAAAATTACGCGAGGCAAGAAGTTAGATGCGCTTTCAGAGATATTTTTCGTAACTCCAACAACTCCACCACCCAAGAAGACACCTGCCAAGAAAACCAAGCCTTCAACCAGTACAAAAACAACAACATCTACTCGTTCACGGAAAAAGACAACTTGAATGACCCGAAAACGGGTTAGAGGTGCTCTCAACTGCCATCCTCTCTTTGAGGATATGTTCTACACTGCGATTTGACCCACGGATCCCTCACCCATGTCTGATCTCACCTGGTTGGATCCTCTTGTTCAGCACTTTCAACTGGGGGATTCCGGCCCCCCCCAACCCATCCAAATCGGCCTCATTCACCAAACTTGGAAACTCACCACCGCTCAGGGATCCTTCATCGCCCAACGCCTCCACTCCATCTTTGATCCTGCCGTTACTGAAGATGGTCAAGCCATCAGCCAATGGCTACGACAACAGGGCTTTCCCACCCCACAATTTCGCCGTGCCCGTGATGGATCCCTGCATTTGAGCTGGACAGAAGGACTGTGGCGGGTGATGGAGTGTTTACCGGGATCCTGCTATCGGATCCCTCCCCACTGGGGTTATTTAGAGCAGGCGGGGGCAGCGATTGGGCGACTCCATCAGCTCTTGGCTCAGTTTGAGTATCGTTTCCGCTTTCAAATCCCCCATTTTCACGATACGGCTCACATTTGGCAGCAGCTACGGTGCTACTCCCCCCCTGCCGAAGTACAAGCAGAATGGGAGTTTCTCATCAACACCGTACCTACCCTATTCCTGCCCTCCGGGATCCCCACCCAAATCATCCATGGCGATCTCAAATTCAGCAACTTCCTGTTTGATGAGCAGGGGCAATTTGTGGGCCTATTGGATCTGGATACTTTCATGTACCACAATCTCTACATCGAACTGGGGGATGCCCTGCGCTCCTGGGGTAAACAAGGGGAAACTGTTGCCACCGAAGCGATCTCGGCCGGGTTACGCGGCTATGCCCAAACCGGGAACCTGCGCGCTCTCCAACCGCAGCTGATCCTACAAGGGATGCAACTGATCACCCTAGAACTGGCGATGCGCTTTCTCCAGGATTGGTTTGAAGATTCCTACTGGAATTGGGATCCCCAACGATACCCTAACCGCAAAGCCCACAACCTGGCCCGTTGCCGACAGCAAATCGGTCTGTATCAAGCCCTGAAAACAGCAGCACCACACTTACTGGAGGCAATCTATGCCCTTTGAAACCTTTGCATTGAATCGGGAAGAAGAGGTTAACTTATGTTAATTTAGGGGCATCTTACCTTCGTTCGCGCCGTCCCTATGAGCATGCAACTTCCCCACTGGCTTGAGCTAGCCCTACCCTTTTTCCATCCGGTTTTAATGATTGTGGCCTTTGCCCTCGCTCTTTATGCTCTCTACCTGGGGATCCAGGCACGGCGGGTGCGCACCGTTTCAGCCGATGAGCGCAAGGAGTTGATCAAAGGGAAATTTGGCCAGCGGCATTTTCTGGCAGGCTCTCTGTTTCTAGTGTTGATGGTCTTTGGTGCCCTCGGCGGCATGGCCGTGACCTATGTCAACAATGGCAAGCTCTTTGTCGGGCCACACCTGTTGGCAGGGTTGGGTATTGTAGCTTTGGTGGCCACTTCCGCTGCCCTCGTTCCCCTCATGAAAGATGGGCAAAAAGTCTGGGCCCGCAATCTGCATGTGGTCTTGAATGTGGTGATCCTGGGGGTCCTGGGTTGGCAAGCGGTGACCGGATTTCAAATTGTGCAGCGCATCGTTAACCAGATGCTCACTACGCCGCAAGTGGCCTAAGCCTTGCCCTGCCCAGATTCGATTCGCCCTATGCCTAGGGCAGGGAGATGAATGACCCGTAGGGTTGTTGCACAATGGATCCCAGTCTGTTTCGGTTCAGCCCATGCCTGTCAGTCCCCTTCCCAGTTGGGTCAAGCGCTCCATCGGCAAAGCCAGCGACACCTCCGCTGTGCAGCAGGTGATCAAACAACGGGGCTTGCACACCATTTGCGAAGAAGGGCGCTGTCCGAATCGGGCCGAGTGCTATAGCCAAAAAACCGCTACCTTCCTGCTCATGGGAGGGGTGTGTACCCGGGCTTGCTCCTTCTGTCAGGTGGAAACGGGGCGACCTGGGCAGTTGGATCCGCAAGAACCGGAGAAAGTTGCCGAGGCAGTGCAGCTTTTGGGATTGAGCTACGTGGTGCTGACCTCTGTTGCCCGCGATGATCTGCCGGATCAGGGATCCGGTCGCTTTGTGGAGGTGATGCAGGCTGTTCGGCGGCGTTGTCCTGACACCCTGATTGAGGTGCTCACCCCCGACTTTCGTGGCGACCGTGATTGCATTGACCGAGTGGTGGCGGCCCAGCCCGTCTGCTACAACCACAACATCGAAACGGTGCGACGGCTTTCGCAAGCAGTACGGCGCAGCTCCGGCTATGACCTGTCCCTGCGGGTGTTGCAAACCGTGAAAGAGTTGGATCCCAGCCTACCGACCAAGTCCGGCTTAATGCTCGGCCACGGTGAAACCCGTGCAGAAGTGCTGGAAACCCTTCAGGATCTCCTGGCTGTAGGATGTAACCGGTTGACCTTGGGGCAATATCTGCAACCCTCCCTCGCCCATCGCTCGGTAGAACGCTATTGGACTCCTGCAGAGTTTGCCGAACTGGGTCAGATTGCTCGTCAGATGGGCTTTCAGCAGGTGCGCTCCGGGCCATTGGTGCGCAGCTCCTACCACGCCGCCGAGATGGGGCAGGATTAAGGGATCCCTAGCATCCCCCTCCAAAAAGAAGAGCTCTACCGATTTTTGAACAGTGCTGCATGGATGAAGTGGAGGCAGAAAGGGCTTTCAGGTTCTAGATTCAATCCCGTATCCAGTCCTAATCAGGGGTTGATTCTGTGATGCGGTGCATCCGCTCGGGTTGCCAACTTAAGGTCACCTCCGTTCCTTCCGGTAGCCGCCGCGAGTGGATTCCGGAGTTCGGTTGCAGAGCCAAAAGTTTTGCCTCAGAGCCAGACACACACACCTGGTAGCGAATGGAGACCCCTAAATAGGCAGTATCGCAGATTCGCCCCGTCAAGTGGCAATGTCCATTCGGGATCCCATCCCCAGGCAGACCAATTTGAATATGTTCCGGTCGCAAAGCAAACAAGGCTGCTTCTCCCATGTACCGTTCCGCCAGGGATCCCTCGATCAAGTTAGTTTGCCCGATAAAGCTCGCCACAAAGCGGGTGGCCGGTCGTTCGTACAGTTCTGCCGGGGATCCCAGTTGTTCGATGCGCCCCTGATTGAATATGGCAATGCGATCGCTCATGGTCAGGGCTTCTTCTTGGTCATGGGTGACATACAAAAAGGTGAGGCCGAGGCGGTGTTGCAAGGCTTTCAGCTCGAATTGCATCTGCTGGCGCAATTTCAAATCCAAGGCTCCCAAGGGCTCATCCAGCAGCAGCACCTGCGGTTGTCCGACGAGGGCGCGGGCCAAAGCTACCCGTTGCCGTTGCCCCCCCGACAGTTGACCGGGTTTGCGGGATCCCATCTGGGGCAGTTGCACCAAGTCCAGTGCTTCTCGGACTCGTTTTTGGCGTTCCTTGACGGGGACACCGCGAATCATTAGGCTATAGCCGATATTTTCTGCCACCGTCATGTGGGGAAAGAGGGCATAGTCCTGAAATACGGTGTTCACCTGCCGTTGGTGGGGGGGTAAACCTGAAACATCTTGGCCATTTAACTCAATCTGCCCCTGATCCGGACGCTCAAAGCCCGCGATCATCCGCAAACACGTGGTTTTGCCTGAGCCAGAAGGCCCCAACAAGGTGAAAAACTCCCCCTGTTGCACCTGCAAATTCACCCCATCCACCGCCTGGATCCCAGAAAAATTGCGGCTGACCTGCACCATACGAATTGCCGCAGGGGATCCCTTTTCACTCTCGACCTGGATTTCACTGAGGCTGGCATCAGGGGTGAGGGCAGATTCGGCAATCATATCGGTGCGGGTAGCAAATGAACCTATTATGCGGGATCCCTTCATATATCCGTCGGCAGGAAGGATGCAGGGATCCCTCTGGGGGAGGGTCTTAACGGATCAAGTGGGAGAAACTGTTGCCGGGAAAAGCAGTATTTTGGGTAGAGATTTGAGTAGGGAAAGACGAAACAAATGAGCTACGACGCAGTGGTGATCGGGGGTGGGCACAACGGGTTGGTGAGTGCTTGCTACCTGGCCAAAGCAGGGAAAAAAGTGGTGGTACTGGAGCGCTATCACACCGTTGGTGGGGCAGCCATTACCGAAGAGATTCACCCCGGGTTTCGTGTGTCGGTGGCTTCTTACTCTTGCAGCTTGCTACGCCCGGAGATCATCCGCGATTTGCGCTTGCCGGAGTACGGCTTTGAGGTGTATGCCAAGCAGCCCTCCTACTTCATGCCTTTCCCGGATGGGCAGCACCTCTTTCTCTATGCCGATAACCGCGCCAAAAGCAAAGCAGAAATTGCCAAGTTCTCGAAAAAGGATGCAGAAGCCTACGACCGCTGGGAAGACTTTTGGGATCGGGTGGATGCGGTGATTGAACCGACCCTGATGCAACCGCCGATCTCTCTGGGGCAACTGGCGGATCGCTTTGCCCAAGCCGGCTATGAAGATGATTTTCGGCACATCATGCTCCTCTCCACCACCGATCTGCTGGATGAGTTTTTCGAGTCGGAGCAAGTTAAGGCAGCCATGGCTCCCCAATCCCTCATCGGCACGGCAGCCGGCCCGATGACTCCGGGTACACCCTATGTCTGGTTGATCCATGCGGTGGGCCGGGCCATCGGCATGCGGGGGGTCTGGGGCTATGTACGTGGGGGAATGGGGGCAATTACCCAGGCCATGGCCAAAGCTGCTCTGGATTTGGGGGTGGAGATTCGTACATCGGCACCGGTAGGGGAGATCCTAATCGAATCGGGGCAGGCCACCGGTGTTGTGCTGGAAAGTGGAGAAACCCTGCGGGCGCGGGCGATCCTTTCCAATGCCCATCCGCAGATCACCTTTTTGAAACTTTGCCCCCCGGGATCCCTGCCCCAGGATTTTCGGGTGCACCTGGAGCGGAATTATCGCACCGCTGGGCCGGTCTATAAGCTCAACTTGGCCTTGGAAGAATTGCCCCGCTACACGGCTGCTCCGGCTGGAATCCCTCCAGAGGTAGTGAGTTCAGCCACAGTGGATATTGCCCCTTCGCTGGCCTACCTGGAGCGGGCCTGGGATGACTACAAGTACGGGATCCCTTCTCGGGATCCCTTTATCGAGATCTACAGCCAATCTCCCACCGATCGGACGATGGCCCCAGCGGGCAAACATATCCTTTCCTGCTTTTGTCAGTTTGTGCCCTATCAACCCAAGGGGCGAGGTTGGAACGATGGCTTGCGAGAAGAATTTGCCGATCGGGTGATCGATAAAATTGCCCAGTTTGCCCCCAACATCAAAAAAGCCGTGATTGCCCGGCAGATGTTGTCACCGGTGGACTTGGAAGCCCGCTTCGGCCTCATGGGCGGCAGCATTTTTCACGGAGAAATCACGCCGGATCAAAGCTACAACCTGCGGCCCATTTCCGGCTTTGCCGATTACCGATCCCCGATTGCCGGTTTATATCTCTGTGGTTCTGGGGCTCATCCTGGCGGAGGTGTGACCGGGATCCCTGGCCATAACTGTGCCCAGGGGGTGCTCAGCGACTTCCTGAACCTCTAACCTACAAAAAAGGCTTAGCCATTGTGGCCAAGCCCAAGCGGATCCCTTTTTGGGAGTCAACTTGGCATTAAAGATTAACCTGCGCCCCGTTGAAGAACCCCCGAATGATGAGAATGGCTCCTTGCTGAGTAGCCGGTGTACCAGGTTCATCGGCTGTACCAGCTTCAACGTTGCCGGTTGGGAACTCCTGCTCCAGGAACCACTGACCCGAAATTCGCTCAGCAGAGGTGGTTTGGTCAAACACAAGGTTCAAATTGCCCCGCTGCGTACCCCCACCGATATCAAACCGGTTAAATGGCCCCGCCAACTGAGCTCCAGCTAGCGTGCGGAAAATGAAATCACCAGTTGTAGGTACAATACCCTGTAATACAACTGCTTCGGGTGTAGTGACAGCTCCGGCTCTTTCCGTACGCAAAGAGAAGAAGTAGTCAAAGGCTGTAGGTGGTCCAGGGCGAGTGGGTGGCGGCAGTTGTGGGATTGGCGTTGGAAAGGGTTCAGGTGGGGGACTGATTTGAACAAAATTGAGAACTGTACTGGTATTGGCCGGATCAAAAGAGGCTTGAACCCTGCCATTCAAGGAGCGACGAATTCTCACCAATTGATTGGTTAAGATATTGGGCCGAGTCGGATCCGGGGCAAACAAAACCGACTGCGTGCCCACCTGAGTTGGCCGGTAAACAATCTCCGCTTGGTTCGGCTGGAAGTTAAGGCGAGCCAACAGAGCCAAAGCATCTTCGCCACCCCCATCCCCGGCAATCCCCCGTTGCCGCACCACAAAGCTAGCCGAGAAGGATCCCGCCCCCATGGTTACAATTGCCGTATCCGGGGGATCGTCACCCAGAGTTTCCCCTGTGGCCGTATTAAACACATTTGTTGTACGAGCTTGCAGAGAGGCTTCTCCTTCAATAACCACCTGAGTACCCGCAGTATTGACCAGTATTCGGTTCACCCTGAGTGTAAGGATACTTCTGACTTGAAGAGCCTCGGCTAGATCTGGATTGACCAAGGTTCCCCGAAAACTAGAGTTGACGCGAATTCGCTGATCCTCTGGTGCGTTGGAGACAAGCTCGATTCCGTTGAGAGCTACTTGTGTCTCCAGGCGGGCATCATCGGGAGCAAAAGCAGTAACCTGTAGAGGCGGTAGGTTTTGCGCCAAAACAATAGCCAGCCTGCTGCCAGGAACAGAATCACTAATGCTGGAACCTATTGGATCTAGAGGGCGAATAGAAGCCTCAATATTGGTTAGGCGGGCTTCGCCACTGCCTTGGGTACCTGTATTCCTGACGGCAATGCCCTTATCAAATCTTGGATTAACAAAGTCCAGCCGCATGCTGGTGGTTTCTAGAACCGAGCCTGGGGTAAACCGATACTCCTGAGCCGAGACAAAGGCACTGGGATCCACTTGAACAGGCCCAGGCAACGCGGGGGACTCATCAACTTCACCGCAACTGGCTAGCAGCAATACTCCACACAAAACCGCCAATGAGCAACCTTTGAAGTTCATACGGCACTTCCTCACACACCATAATCTATGCACAAAAGGAGACAACAGGCACTCGACCACAAACGCTACGGGTAAGCTGCCCACCCCTGCTCGAAGTAATAATACCCCATATGTAGGGGATGGGCCGTTTTCGGAAAATTCCTTTGATTTGCTTAGCTAGTGGGTTGACAACGCCTCAGGATGAAGTAGAACTAACAGCAGGCGATCCCTCCTTTGAAACGGGATCCTGTGAGCACTAGCACGTCTTTGCAGGTTGTGTGTGCGCTTAGGGTGCAAGCCTAGGCTTAGATTGAATCTTTTACTGGGCTTCGTTCAGTTTTTTGTGAGCGTTGGTGTGAGTGAGTGGAGAATTTCTCGATGAGACAACCTTTTGGCCTAGCCCTTTGCCGTGGTGGCCTTTCTCTCTTGGCAAGCTGTGCCTCTCTTGTGCTGGTTAGCGGCTGTAGCAGTGAGACCACCAGCGGCGTACCACCCTTGTTGAGTTCCAGTGCTGCCACTCCTGCACCGGTGGCTGTTGCCCCTACCCTTGCCCCGGTCGGCCCACCCACCACCCTTCGCCCTGTCCCCGACTTTGCCCCGGTTACACCTCCTCCGGTTCAACCCAACCTGCCCGACCCACCTCAGTTTGATCCGACGAATGATAACAGTGGCTTCAGGGTCAACCAGGAATTTGCCTCGTTGTCCTACAAAGTTGACATTATCGATTTGATCGTCCGTGGTGTTATTGCTGATGTTGATATACAAGTTCTGAATATCACCTGTGGAACAGATGTGACAGATGTCATTCTGCCAACTGCTCTAGAGCAATTTAAGAACTTGCTAACTGGCAGAGGAAACACATTTACAGATGTAGGGGGATTCAACTTTAGCTTTACCTTTCCGACAGATCCTCGATTTTTTCGTGATCTCAGAATTCTCTCTAAGGGTATTCGTGGTGTGCGTAAAGTT
>JAUQVI010000022.1:0-21249 GCA_039794885.1 Thermostichus sp. DG02_5_bins_236 | reverse complement strand
AGCGGCGTAAATTCATTCGTCGTATGAAAGAACTCGCCCTGCCCAAGTTTGACGCTGTACTCTGGAAAAGCCTCACTCAACAGGACAAAGCTGACCTCAAACAATTGGCTGAAACTGCTTTGGTAGAATACCATCAACACCTGGAGGCTCATTCATTTGTCAGTCCTTGATAATGGCCGAACGATTGGTTAAGCTCCCTCCCCTGGAAAGTGGCGACCGCCTTACCCGCAGCGAATTCGAGCAGCGGTACAGTGCCATGCCCCGCCTTAAAAAAGCCGAACTAATCGAAGGAATCGTTTACGTGGCGTCTCCTCTCTGTTATCGCAGTCATGGTCAACCGCATCTGCTGCTGATCACCTGGCTGGGAACTTACTGTGCTGCGACACCAGGGGTTGAAGCTGCTGATGCACCCACCATTCGCCTGGATGCCGACAACGAACCCCAACCCGATGCTGTCCTCCGGCTTGCAACCGGTGGGCAATCCTGGATTAGCTCAGACGACTACATCGAAGGTGCCCCCGAACTCGTGGTTGAAATTGCAGCTGGCAGCGCCTCCTACGACTTGCATGACAAACTGCGCGTCTACCGTCGCAATGGCGTACAAGAATATATTGTCTGGCGTACCTACAGCCAACAGATGGATTGGTTTTACCTGGAAGATGGAGAGTACAAGCCCCAGTCTCCAGATGCTAGAGGCATCCTGCGCAGTCGGCAGTTTCCGAGCCTGTGGTTAGCGGCTCCGGCGCTCCTGGCGGGTAATCTTGCTGAGGTGTTGCAAACGCTGCAGCAGGGTATCGCCACTCCGGATCACCAGAGGTTTGTTGAATCGCTGCAGTCAACCCCCTTGTGATTTACCTCGACGACCACGCCACCACTCCTGTTGTTCTTGCTTTGCAAGGTGCATAGCACCATCCACGTGTGGCCGATCGTGTCTATCACTTTATGACAACTGAGTTTGGCAATGCCAGTAGTGTAGATCATGAGTGGGGCGATCGCGCCGAAGTAGCCATCAAGAAAGCGGCTAAGCAAGTTGCAGACCTGATTGGAGCCTCACCCAGAGAGATTGTTTGGACATCGGGCGCAACCGAGAGTATCAATCTGGCAATTCAAGGGAATTTAGCTCCTAACCCAACAAAACCCCATCGCATTGTCTTAATGCCGATAGAACACAAAGCTGTCCTTGATACCTGTCGTGCTCTTGAGAAACGAGGTTGGGCTGAACTGATTTATTTGCAAGTGGATTCTAGGGGCAAACTCAATTTAGAACATGTAAAGCTTAGAACATGTAAAGCAAGTTTGTGCTGAGGGGCTTTCCTTGCTCTGTGTCATGGCTGCCAATAATGAGATCAGCACTATTTATCCCATTGAACAGATTGGTAGGATTGTCCAACAGTACAACATTCAGTTTTTGTGCGATGGATCTCAGGTGTTGGGAAAGATCCCGATCAACGTTGAATGCCGTGGCCGGAATCCGGTCTGCCCTCAATCGTTCTCACACAGATAAACCGTAAGTCCGTCGGCTCCAAGGCGTTGAGGATTAAGGGTTTGATGTGATCATCTCAAGTCAGTCCAGCCTTTAGAGACTCTATTTTTGGAAAAGCAATACTGCTGAAATGAAATTGCTTCTGCAATGTGAGGATATGGGTCAATCCAATAGTGAGAGCGGCATCGAGGACAGGGGATTTCTAATCATTTTGAATTACCCAGAGTAGGATACATTGTCCGGCTGGCCCGATGTAATGCCGTCGTTTTTTTCTAAATATCTAATTCTTTATATCTAATTCTTTAGCTGGAGCTTAGCTGTTCCAGATCTGACTCTAACAGGATCCCAGTTGGAGTAGCCTGAGTAACCCAAAAATCCACATCCTGAAACTG
The DNA here is from genome assembly GCA_039794885.1 of Thermostichus sp. DG02_5_bins_236. Lineage (GTDB taxonomy): Bacteria > Cyanobacteriota > Cyanobacteriia > Thermostichales > Thermostichaceae > Thermostichus. The sequence goes on along the minus strand of JAUQVI010000022.1, from coordinate 19,374 downwards.
TCGCCGTAAAATGTCCCGCGTCTGAGAGGCCTGTTCCAAGCTGGGCATAATACCAAACACAGTTGGCCCTGACCCGGACATCAGGGATCCGAGCGCCCCTGCTGAGTCCAAGGCCCTTCGTAATTCCCCCACAATGACATGTGTGGCCAACACAGGCTTTTCTAGGTCATTGCGCAAACTGTTCGCTAAAGCTTGCGGATCCTGGCGTTCAAGGGCTGCCAACAACTGCGGCAAGCTAGAAACCGTGTCATTGGGCCGAGAAGCCGAGGTTCTATCCTCTTGTAGTGACCGGAAGGTTTGGTAGGCCCAGGCGGTAGATACTCCCAAGGATCTGGGTTTGGCCAGCACCAAAGGGATCCCTTCCAAATCCGTGAGCGGTTCCAGAATTTCCCCCCGCCCAGTGGCCAGTTGCGTTCCACCCTGCACACAAAAGGGAATATCGGAGCCGAGCTGAGCTCCCAAGGTTTGTAAGTCTCCCACCGTGAGTCCCAGGCCCCACAATTGGTTTAGCCCCACCAACACGGCTGCTGCATTGGCTGAACCACCAGCCAACCCTGCGGCCACCGGGATGTGCTTTTCGATATGAATGTCTACCCCTGCCGAGGAGTGAGATTCTTTTTGCAGCAGCTCAGCGGCACGATAGGCCAGGTTCGTGGCATCCAAAGGTACTTGCGGATGGTTGCAACTGAGGTGGATCCCGCGCTGGCGACACTTCAGCTCAACCCGATCCGCTAACTGGATGCTCTGTAACACCATCGCTACTTCCGAATATCCATCTGGGCGGGATCCCAAGACTTCCAGGTAGAGATTAATCTTGGCGTGAGCGATCAGGGTACAGGCTTGCATGGGGCGAGGCACCGCGCAGGGAATGGATTCGGGGTTAATGAGTCATCGCTCTTCTCAGCCTGCATACTTTGGGACACAGACTAGTCCATGGAGCAATTCCAGCCTGATTTTAACGGCAATGACTCCCCTACTGACGGGATCCCGTCTTCAATGACTTAGCCTAGCCACGGGAATAAGGCCATTTGCCTAGCCACTCACCGCCTCGAAAGCGCCAGCGGGGAAACAGAATCCGCATCACCACCCAGGAGCTGAGGTAAATACAAACCCAGACAAAACTGTAGTGGAGAATGAAATCTCCCAAATAGAAGCGTTGGATTGGGATATAAGGAAGACCTTTAATAGTCAGAATTGTACCCAAAAACAGACCTTCCCAAATGCCTGCCAAAAGCTGTAAAAACCCTGGCCAATCGTGATCCCACATCCAACCCAAGAGATAGTTGTAGAGCACATCCCAACCAAAGCCAATTAAACCTACGTAAAACAGCACCCAAAAGTAGATCAAGCTGCCGCCGTGTCCAGTTAGCCCGAAATAAAAGGGTAAGGTTGCCAAAACCCCAATGGTCGCCAGTAGAAAAACACGGGTTTGCCAACGACCAATCAACGTCGGAGTCATTATTCCCTCCAAATAGGTTGCCGGTAAGAAGTCGCTCAATGCTTAACGAATTAAGGCCTGAGGTTCAAAGCCCATTTGCACCATTGCCACAGGGATCCGATCCCTTCTAAAGTTTTCATGCCGGGGGCTCTCACCCGTACCAAATGCTCTGCCGAACGATGAGCACAGTACTGCAAACCCAAAAAGGTATCTACAGGAGCATAGGGACCACCTAAGGTAATAATCCCGGCAGCATACATCCGACCCTCACGGTTTCGCATTTCTACCAGCTCAAAATCGTTAGAAACATGTAGCCGCCCATGGGGGTTGAGAGGCAAATTATAGCGAGTGATCAGATCGTTGAGCAGAGGATGGGTCATGGGATCCGAAACCAACCCGGTGCAGTCAATCACAAAATCCGCCTCAACTTTCATCTGGGTGTTGTTGTGGGTGCCCTGAATGTAGGTGACGGGTTTGCCTTTGTCGTCAAGTGCCACCGATTCCACCTTGCCAAAGACGATGGAATACCAACCTTCCCGTAACCCTTGCCGCACCGCCCGCCGCCATTTTCGCCGACTGGCTGTCGTGGTGCCGCCCCATACCTCTAGCAATTCTCGTCGCTCTAGAGGGGTAGCAGCCTCCAATTTGGCTCGTAGATCTCCCCCCCAGGTGCCTTTGGGCCAGTTATAGGGTTGAAACTCCCAATGGTTATCCACCTCTCGCTTAGCCCGCCCAAAGCGATTGCCACTTTTTGGAGAACGACTCAAATGCACCACCGAAATGCGAGGGTTAATTTTACGAGCCTCATACACCCGATCCATCACCTGCGAGGCCACAATACCAAACCCTCGAATCAAAATGGTGCCGCCCTGTTTTTCCAGGTATTCGTAGACGTGCGGATGCGGTTCGTATCCATGCACCACGGATTTCAAATCTCCGGTTCTTTCCCGAAACTCCTGTAGGTCATTCAGTAACTTAATGGCAGGGTAGCCAGTTGCTAAATGGAGGTACTTGGCCACCATGAAGCGGTGATCGGTATAGCCGGGTCGGGTTGCAGAATAGGCCACCACATAGCGACCCTCTTCGGTTTTGCGAATGGCGCGAATATGGCCGTAGCGTAGCATCTGGTCCCAACCAATTCGAGCGGCCTCTCGATCCATGGAGGCAAAAACATCTCCAGCCCGTGGCGTGTAAGTATCGGCCAAGAGGGGCTCACTAAACACCTGCCATAAGAAGCCCAAAGATTCCAAAACACGACCCGAAAAAAAGGAACGCCAAGCATCCCGCAGGGCATAACCTGGCCAACCCCAAATGTTGTCAGGACAGGAGTCGGATCCAGACCGAATGCGTTTCCAGCGGGGGATTTGGCAATTATTCAGCAACCGGTCGTACCGTTCGTAGGGCTTTTTGGCGATGCTGATCACCCGAATCTGTTCCGGTTTGACCCCATGAATGCGAATGAAATCTACCCAAACGAAGCTCCCCATGCCGCCGCCTAAGGCCAGATACTCCGCCTCTTCTACAGGCAGCCCTGTGGCTTGAAGTGCACTGAGGGAAATTTGCTCCGCCTGAAAAAGGTGAGGGGGTGGGAACTCGGCAGTAGAACGGGAATCGGGAGACTGCTCTGGGGCAAAAACAATTGTGGAGGATGGGGGAATGTCGATGTCGGTGCGAGTGTTTGGGCGAATCAGGTCCGTAGGAGGTTCTAGCAAGAGGGTACGCGTTCCTCGGTGGGCGCTAGTCAGCAGTGTCGCGCTCGGGTCTCCAGATGGCACCAAACTGACGGTGACGCTGTAGGGACCGAACTGCAACACTTCTCCGCCCCTAAGAAACTGGCGTGCCTGCCGAATTTTTTCTCCGTTGATGCGGCTGCCGTTGGCACTGCGATCTTCGTAGATCACCTGCCCATCCTCGCTGTGATAAATGAGGGCGTGGTAGCGAGAAATTTCTTGACTGGTGAATACCGCTCGGGATACTTCTTTCCCCTGCCATTCGCTGGGCAGTTGGGTGAGATCCCGCCCGAAAGCAAAAGGTAATGGAAAGATTGGTTCTTGTTGTTCCTCTGTAATGGGATCTTCCCAGCTCAGTTGAATTTGCATCCTTCTACTCCCGATTTAAAGTTTTACATTTTCTCTTGACCAAAGAGATCCCTAGCTCAACCGAGTCTTTTGGCAGTTACTTGGAGTGATGAGGCGGATCTGAGGTATCAGAAATGTCACTCTCGGGATCCCGATATTTTTTTGATTTTTCCAGTAGTTTTTGGAAGAAGTCAGCCCTCAGAATAGAATTCACTTGTTTCTGCCGCTTTTGCTCATCAATTTGAATATCCAGTCGAGAGATCAAGGGTTCTCCTGGGCGGGGTTGTGCACGGCTAGGATTGGGATTGCTTTTAGGTTGTGCTGAGGGAGTTTGGCCATTGACAGCTGCCTTGGGTGGCTCTGGAGGAGGCATGACCAAAGAAGCACTGAGCACCAAATGTCCACAGTAGGGACAGTTTTGACCTTGATACTCAGGCGGCAGATAGTGGGGATTCTGCAGACGGCTACATTTGACTTTCAGGGCATCTAAAGACCCCCGGCTCAGGGTAATGCCCCGATCTTTCATGACAGCTTCTACAGATTTTACTTTCAGTACCATCCGTCCTAGCTGGATTTGGCTGTTGGGTGCGATGGAAAGCTCTTCTTGGATGACTTTCTGGCCATTGATCCAAATCGGGTTGGGTTGTTTTGGGGGTAAGCGATCTCGAGTCAGGTTACGAATGTGGAAACTCAAACTCTTGGGATCAAAATAAAGCCCGGCATGTACGCCGGAAACGGAGCGAGCCTGGTCATTGAGAACCACATCACAATCGGGATCCCGTCCGATGGTGACCAATTTGGACAAATCAGAAGAGAGAGTTTGGGATCGGTGTTGTTCTGCTTCTGTCCATTCCAACGTCAGTTGATACACGATTTCATCCTCCATGTTTCAATGCCCCCATGCCCTGTTCTCAGCCCCAGTCTATCGGATAACTTACTTGAGAGAGGAGAAGGTATCTTTTTCTCTCAAAGATGTCATTAACCTTTTGGCTAAACTCAATGTACGGGTTTGGAGAACGATTTGCTTTGATCCGGATCACCAGAAGTGAGTTTTAATGATCACCACCAGGCCTTGATGGTTTGAGATTGAGCCTGCGCGCCGGTTTTTTATCAGCTAAACCGAGGAGCCCAGCCCATGAACCCGCAGCAACCCGCCACGTATCAGTCGCTGAACCAGGGTGATCTTGGCTTCCTCTGAGAGGGGTTCGGGTAGGTCTGAGACTTGGAATGGGCTGACGGCAGCAGCAATGTATTGGAAGGCGGGTTCTAAATGGGCTTGCCCCTTAATGGTGTTACCTGGGAACTGAATTGAAACCGCAAACCCCTGTGGAACAATGCGGCATGGCATTCCGGCCCGTTTGGCTACCACAGTGTCAAGGGTAACTGTCTCCAGATGAGGGATGAGAGCGAAATGGTGATCGGGTTCAACGATGGCCTGGCGAATAAATTGATCCAGAAGCAGCGATAGCCCCGACTCCACATCAGTTTGTAGAGCTAGCCGCTGGCACAGTTCCCGAAACGGTTCCTCCAATTGATCGGCGGGTAATCGGAAAAATCCAGGGGGTAGTGCTCTGCGCAGCGATTCTTCCTGTAGGCTCAGGGCCGTTAGGGCGGAGGTGAGTAAATCTAACCACTGAAAGGGATAAACACCGAGGGTGAGGTGCAAAGAGGGATGGGCGTTGGTTTCTGCCTCATGGACAAATCCGCGCGGAATGTAGAGCAAATCTCCTGCTTGTAGGTACACCTCCTTGAGGGGGGATCCCAATCGTTCAGAAGGGATGACCGGTTGAAAGCTGTTGAGTAGTGGCACCGGCTGTGGGGGTGGATATAAGTACCACTGCTTGGATCCCTCCACCTGAAGGACAAACACATCATGGGTATCGTAGTGAGGGAAAAGCGCCTTGGATCCCTGCGGTGAAAAATACAAATTTGCAACAATGCGATGACATAAAAACTCTTGCAGGTTGCAACAGAATGAGGCTAATGAAGCGTTAAATTGCTGCAAGCCATTGATGATAACGGTGTAACCTTCTGTGAATACTTTATAGATTTGATTGAGATGGATCTCGCCTGTGGGCTTAAGATATCGCTCCGGCAAGAGTTCCTGCTGCTCACGGACGACTTTAATTTCAGGGGGCTTAACCCGAGAAAAACGGAGGATATCTTCTAGAGCTCCAACCGAGAATAAATGCTGGAAATAGCCGGGATCCCGTCCGGAAACCCAGAGCGGTCGCCGTTCCCAATGATCATTGAGGAAGGTTTCGACAGGGATTGGATCGAGGAGATAGTCAAGAGAGGGTTTGTCGTTAGCCATGGGTTTACCCCGCCACTTTTTTCTTGCGTACCTTGATCAAGGATTTGCCCAAACTCATCATGTAGCTATCATCACTGCTTTCAGTCTGGGTTACTTTGAAAAAGTCTGGAGATTGTAAAATTCGGTCTAGATCTCGATGAATATTGTTTTCGGCAACATAAGCGCTCGACAACTTCAAGCTTAAGGGATCCAGTAACACGGCTGGATCGGGTTTGAGGGTACCCATGGGGTGAACTCGATAAACCTTATTAAAGGTGCGATATTCCCCACTACAGGTAACATAATCCCAATCGCGGATGCGATGCAGCAAACTGTAGAAAGTTGAAGCCGTAATAAAGACAAAAAAGTTGGCCAATGGATTGCGTCCTGGTTGCATCTGAATCGGTTCCTGCCCAAAGTTAATAGACCAGTACTGTGGCCCGGAAGGAAACTGTACCTGCAACTGATAGATTACCTGCCAACGCTGCATGTCACTGAAGAAGAGCGTTCGTTGGGCTTGCAAGAAAGCTGGCCATTCCTGTTCGATTTCTTGACGAATTTCCTGCATCATCAAAGATTCGTCGTAGCCCTCTGGGTTGGGATCCCGCCAATCGGATCCCGCCAGTACTGGCGCAAAATCCAGGAGGTAGCGGTCATCTACTAAGGTGCGGGCAAAGGGACAGGCTTGAGGGTGGTGAGTGGTTTGGCCGGCTGCCAACTCAACAATATCCCCAGGGTTCATTTCAATAATCTGAGTTTTGGGTAAAACCTGAGCTAAGTCATAGCACAAGCGCTCGCGGGTGGTAGGAAATACCGTTTGATTTTGCCAAGCCGAACTGCCGATATATTTAAAGCCCTGCGCCCCTGGGGCAAAGGTTTTGGGATGGATCAGATCATAAATGCTCAGCAATTGGCCGTATAGCTCTGTTGGGAAGGTTAAAGGCTTGTTGTACTGTCGATCTCCTTCCATGCTGATGTGCCAGGTTCCTAGCATAAAATCGACGGATGGATAGGCTTCCAGCACTTTGCGAATGGTGGGTGGAGCAAACAAAGTATCGACCGTATTCCAAAATGTACCGGAGGGATCCGAGACAATTAATCCAAACTCTGGCACTCGCACTTCTGAGCGCGTTGTCAATAAAGTGGTTTTACCGAATACAACCTTTGAGAAATCCTGTAAAACATAAATTCTTGAATACCCCATCTGTCTGAGGCAGTTGCGCAGGAGCTTATCGGGGGGGATCAACACATCTATATGCTTGGGTAGGTAGGCTAGCGAGCTCAGGTCAAAATGATCCAGATGACGATGAGAAATGACCAAGACATCGTAATCCGGGATCCGATTCACATCGATCTCACGAGTGGGACAACTGGCATTTAACCCTTCACAAAAGGGATCCCAGAGCACTGGATCCATGAGAATGCGACAGTCGGCAGTTTCAATAAATAGGGTGGCGTGCCCAAGTAGATGAATCTGCATCCCTAAGAGTCCTTAAATGGAAAGTTCATGAATAGCAAAATAGTCTGGTCAACGCATCAGGAATAAGCCAAAACCACTTTCCCAAATCGATCAGAACTGCAATAGGTACGCTCAAAGAAGGAAGCTGCCTGCTCTTCTGTAAATACAGAGTCCACCACTATCTTCAGTCGTCCCGATGCATAGTCTTGTAAAGCTCGTTCCAGATCCTCTGCTAGGCCGATGCAGTTGCCAATGAGGGAATAGTTGTTGAGCATCACGTGGGTCATGATCTCTTGACAAGACAAGCCGGTGTAGTTGAAATCTCGTCCCAGCATATTCAAATATTGGTCGTAGAAACCGCAGGTAATGTAGCGCCCCCAAGCTGCCATCAGCGGTACCACCTTGCCCATATACAGGTCGAAGTAGGGATCGATCACCGCATCAAACCCGCCGATCGTTTGGCTAAAATCCTTGATCGCTGCCCAGGAGTTGGCATCCGATCCAGATACAACAAACACCTGCTCGACTCCCAATGCCTGAATCTGTTCGGTAAATCGGTTTGAGGTGGTGAGGGCGAAAACCCGCACTGGATGTAACTGCAGGGCATTGATGGCAAAAAGCGAGGTATTGGAACGGGCTGCGGTCACCAAAACTTTTGCTCCGGGAGATAATTGCAAGCGCCGGATCATGCTGTAGGTAGTTTGCGCTCCAATGCTGAAGGCTGCAGCCACGGTATCCGACATCATGTCCGGGATCCGGATTAACTTGGCTCGATGCAACACCCGATATTCTTTGGAACCGCGGTTGGTGGGGATCCCCGGTGGCAAACCCGGTACACCCGAGTCTGGATAGCTGTTGTTGCCAATCACCCGCTCCCCCGGTTGCAGATCCGTTACTGCGGATCCCACCTCGATCACCTCCCCCATAAACTCCGAGCCAATCGAGGCAAAGCGAGAAGGAGGCGATTGCAGCGTATGCATAAGCAACAGCGCTTTGTCCCGGTAGTTGCAGGAAAATGCGCGCACCCGAATCAAGACGGAATGGGCTTCTGCCTGAGGGTCAAATTTCGGGGGATCCGAGTAAATCAATCCACAGTGCACGGTCACCCCTTCGACCGTAAGTTCCTGAACGTAGCTGGGGGGCTGGATCAGGGTCTGGACGTTAGAGCCACAGATGGCGATGGTTTTCATAGGACTCCGTCCCGCTGACGCGATAGGTGGGCTCCTGAAGCGACTAATCCCTGTTGTGCTGTATTGACATAAGGGGGCAAAGCAAAGCGGGCAATGTATTCTGTCGGGTCGGTGCAGCGATAGCGAGGATGGGAATCCGCAGAAGCTAGGGGATCCACTCGTTCACTGTCGGTGGGTTGGGCCAGGGCCAAGACGGCCAGAGCAGTACCAATCATACGATGTTGATCCCAGTACAGAGAAATGCCGTGGTACTCATGGGCCACAGAGCGCACCAGCTTTAAGGCTGGATAGTCCCCTTTCGCCGGGATCCGATTCGACAACATTCGATAGGGCAAAGGTGGTGACTCCTGAGGATCCAAACGCAAACTGGAGTAAAAGGGAACAGCAACGGGCCAGTATCCCTCTGGGTTCATCCAATCCACCAAGCGCAGTTGGGCCATGCGTACCCGCCGATCCCGTACTCCCAAGGCCGTCAAGCTGAGGATCCCCAGGGCAGTGGAGAGAGCTGGATCATAAGTGCCAAAGCTGTAATCCGGTTGCTGGCTGGCCAAAAGTTCTGCTTGCAGTTGCTCCCGCATTGGGGCAGCGTCTGGCGTTGGATCCCCTGCCAGAGCCAGAGCCAAGGCCCAATCCACCAAATAAGGGTTGGCAAAATACAGTCCTGAGCGCTCCCCGAAGTGGGCTCGCAAATAGGTAAGAGAGGCATTTTCAACCCCCCACTGCCGTTGCCAAGCCCGTACCAAACAGGTGGTGGCAAAGTCCGCTTGGCACCAATGGCGACAATCCTCTTCCAGCAACATTTGATCCTGTTCGCGGCTGGATCCCCATTTTTGTGGAACATAGCCTCCATCCGGATCCGCAAAGGGTTGTAAGGCTCGCGCTCCTGCTCCATCAGAAAAACCCAGCATCACCAAAGCTGAATCGGTGGCCGTCATCAAACGACCCGAATGAAACGCCCACAGATCCTCCTGGCGCCGCTCTTGCAAATGGGCCTGCAAAGGGCCGGCAAGCTCGGCATCCGTTGTCTTCAGGGCTCGCAGCACAAACCCCAGAGGCACCAGATCCCCATAATCGAAAGGATGATCCGGCAAAGGGGGCTGACAACGCATCGACAAAGGCACTTCCGGCTGCTGCACCACTCGCTGAGCCAACTCCTGTACCGCCTGGGATCCCTGTTGTTGTCCCCAACCAAGGCGACGATCCGTAGCCTCCAACAAACCCGCTTCTAAAATCGGGTCAATTTGCCCATGTTGTAAGAAAAACTGGTTGCAATGGGTAGTGCGCTCAAAGTGGGAGAGGAGGCCAGTGTGGATATGGACGGGCAGGCGATTGCGGAAATGGGCCACATAGCCCTGGGGATGGGGATCCCCGCCCAGATACTCTACCCCCACCGCCCGCAGCAGCTCGTAATGCTCTTGGGTTGGGGTTTGGTCGAAAATGGCCTGAGCTTGGCCCACCCCTTGTGTGAGTTGCAGGTGCAGCAGCACGGGGGCATAGGGGGGCTGTTCTCCCAGACCGAGGCAATCGGCTTCATCAACGGGCACCCAGGCCAAGCGCTCAGCAAACTGTTCCCCTAAGCTTAGGGGCTGCCCAGATAGGAGGGTTGGCGAACCGGTCTCGGCCTCCAGTAGTGATCCGACGACTTGAGGTGCCAGCAATCTCCCTTCACTACTGAGGATGACATGACTGAAGGGATCCAAATCCAGGTCTTCCGGCAGAAAGTACATGGCCCGCACCACGTCATCGGTGGCGAGGCGGCGCACAGCAGCCAGGTTAAACAACACCATCCATTCCAGATGGGCAGGCAGTTGGCGGAGGATTTGGCTGATTTGCATCGGATCCCTCAAAAGCGGTGAAACAGTCTACAAACGCAAACGAACTAGCGGTAAACCCAGCCATTAAAAGTAAAGCGGCTGTCGGCAAAGGATCGGGAGGGGCAACGAACACGACGCACCTCATGCCAAAGCTGGCTGGGGAAAAAGACTATGCAGTTGTGGCGAGGTTGGATAGGGGTATAGAGATGGGGCTGGGTCAAGGTCAAGCTTTTGCCCGCGCTCGCTTCCGCAGCAGCCCCATGATAGACCCGCAGCTCCCCACCCAAGAAAGGCTGCGGTTGCCGGGAAAAATAGTAGACAAAAGTAAGGGTACGGCGGGCAGTGACTTCGCTGCCATTGTCGTTGTGCAACTTAAAGTAGTGGCCGTGATTGTGGGCGGTGAGTTGTACTTCGATATGGGCAGGCTCAAAGGGATCCATCCCCAATTTCTCTAGAGCTTGGGGCAAAGCAGCTCGCACCGCTTGTCGGATCTGGTTTTCCACTTTGGGCTGAATCGTTTCCAAAACCCAAGAGAAGCGGTAGTTGCGATCTTCTTGATACTGTTCGTCTTCAGCCCCGTAGGTTTGGCCTTGGCTGGGTTCAAAAGCAGCCTCTTGCTCGAGGCTGTAGGTCAATAGCTGCTCGGCTTCAGTCGCTGAGAAAAAATCATGAATTTGGAAAGGAGATCCGAATCTTATGGGAGGGGTTGGGGCAGCCGGTTGCGATTCACTTTCGGAAACAGGACTCTGTCCTGCTGATGCGAACGGAAGTATTGACGGGGATCCTGGGCTCATGCGGATCTTGCGGGCAGCACTGAGATTAAGGATCTGCTGACTGACAGCCAGATAGGCTTTAGCTTCTAGGGCTTGCTCCCCTTGGTAGACCACCTTGATGTGGTGCAAACCGCGATAAAACATACTTTCGCAATCGGGCCCCAGCAATCGGGATAATTTTTGCAACGGGCGCGGCCAAGTTTCAGGGTAGTGGCGCTCGCGTACATAGCCGGGATACCGCAATAGAGCTTCCCGTTTCTGGGGTAGACAGAGTCCTCGATTCACCAAGGTGTCCAGAAAATTGCCCCAACGGGGATCCTGTGTCGGTTGGCCCATGAGGTAGCACTCTAGGCCCAGCTTCGGCCCGATGGATCCCTCCATATCCAAATCCAAGTCAATCCGATCGACTGTTGGTTCCAATTGATTCAGCAGCTGCTCTAAGCCCACCAAAGATCCGGGCCAACCGATGGTATCCAGATAAGCCAGGATTTGATCGGGGTCAATATCCCGTATACACAGGCGTACCCAGTCGTTGTGACGAGCCAGCATCAACCCGACCTGAAATACATAGGCTCCGATGGGTAGAGCCTGTAGACAGCGCAACACCATCGCTTGCACGCAGGTGGGTAGAGCTTCTCCTCGGAGTAGAGTCAGGGGTTCAGTGAGCAGCCAATGGTGAATCTCATCCCCCTCGGCGGGGTTTCCATAAATGGGCAACGAGCCGATGAAACAGCTGGGCAAAGGCGTGGAAACAGGCCCCGACCGCTCCACGTCAAACTCCAGCCACATGTTGTGAACCCGCTCTGACAAGAGGGATCCCGCTGCTTGCCAATGTTGACCCAATTGATGGAGCCGCTGCCAAATCGGCTCCGCTTGCAACAGGCTGGCCCCATATTCTGCGGAAGCCAAGGTATTACGGCCTGCTTCTTTGGCATCCAAACAAATCAGAAAATCTCCCGCTGCTTCAGGGATCCCCAACCGACATTCAAAGCCAAAAAAGTTGGTCAATGAACCGGGGAGCCATTGGGCAATGGCTTGGATCCCTTGCCAAGACTCTGCATCCAAGAGTTCAACCGGAACTGAGGGCTGAATCACCTGCACATGTTCGCTGAGGGGGTATCGCGGCTGGCGATCTGCCTCAACTGCAGGGATGCTGGTACTGACCATAAACGCTCCTGACCTCTTATTGATTGCTCACTCAGCCCGACAATCCTCTCGATGTCCATCTTCGGAATCCGGCTCAGGGAACCTGAAATCACTGCGGAATGGGATCCTTTGCACCCTTCTTTGGGGGGACGAGCGCATAAGCTAGCAGCAAGCTCAGACCCATAGCCGGGAGGAAGAGAGCAATAACCGTGCATTGACTGGCAGTAGATCTAACATGGCAAGCGTGGTTTTTTCTCAATCCCTTTGTTTGAATTAACAAACTCTTGAGGTAGGAGTGTGCCAACCCTAACTATGGTTCTTCCCGCCTGAAGATAAGGATCCAAGTGGGTTATCCCCTGTTTCAGAGCCTTTCTTCGCTCTTTTCGGGATCCCTGTTTTTTTCAACAGTGATAGCGGTTTATCTCTTTCCCGTTGCCAGCCTATCCTGAGGAAGAGGAGGCAACTGTGCGCAGTGGAGAGGTTAGGTGTGGCGGCGATGAATCAATCTGTAATTGGGATCCAAGGGATCCATCACCTGCACTTTTATCTATGGGATCTGGCCTACTGGCAGGAGCAATTTTGTCAAGTTTGGGGGTTTCAAATCCAGTGGCAAGCCCCCCACACGCTTGATCTCTGCCAGGGATCCATTCGCTTGCGTCTTTCTCAGCCTGCCCATGTTGGGGATGCAGTGGATCGCTATTTGCAGCAGCATTCCCCCGGCGTTGTGGATGTGGCCTTGGCGGTGGGGATACAGGATATGTCGGACTTGGCGGGGCTTCTGCAGAGGCGGGGCGCTGAGGTGGAGCGGATCCCTACTAGAAGGGAAAGTCCCTCACCGAGTTGGTGTCTGCGTACTCCCTATGGATTAAGGCATTCTTTGATTCCAGGGCCAGTCTCAGCCCATCTGTATCCCTCGCGCTTGTTTTCCCACCTTGATCATGTGGTGTTGAATGTTGGGCAGGGATCCCTGCAGGCGGCAGCAGATTGGTATGGGCAGGTGCTGGGTTGGGAGCGCCTCTATCGTTACAGCGTGGGTACAGAGCACTCCGGGTTAGAAAGTTGGGTGGTCGGGGATCCGCAGGCAGGGATCCAGTTGGCCATCAATGAGCCTACTTCTGCGACCTCACAAATTCAGGAATTTTTGGATGCCTATCCAGGCCCTGGCATACAGCATGTAGCTCTACACAGCCCGGATATCGTCAGCAGCCTGCGCCAGCTCCGTCAGGGTGGAGTGGAATTTTTGCAGGTACCTGTAGGGTACTACGCAATGCTCCACAATGAGCTACACCCCGATTTGCAGGAGATAGCCGGGTTCCATTGGCTGGATTTACAAGAACAGGGGGTTCTTCTGGATTCTACGTTGCCTGCTTCTGCTCTCAACCCGGCGCCCCTATTGTTGCAAACCTTCACCCAACCTTTGTTTGGAAAACCGACTTTTTTCTTTGAAATCATCCAACGGCTCGGGGGAGCAACTGGATTTGGCGAAGGCAATTTTCAGGCTCTGTTTGAAGCGCTAGAAAAGCAACAACTGCAGCGACAGCAACAACTGCTTGCTCCACATTGATTTTGGCTTAAATACACTCAGACCTGTTAAGGCTAGCGTGAGGGATCCCTGGCCAGAAAAAGTGCCCATGGTCAGTCTTTCGACAGTTGATTACTCCACCGGCATCGAACAACCTTGGCGCAGGTGGTATAGCAGGCACAAGGGATCTGGAGTTGTGTGGATGCGATTCAATCTGCTGGGGTCAAACCCAGTTGGACAGCCGAGATCGACTTTTGGTGTGCCGGTACGCAAAAATGGTTGGCTTCAGGGCTAGGTCTGGCTGTGCTGGTTGTGAGTCAACAGGTTTTACGGGAACTGAATGAAACGTTGATCAACTGGGCAGCTCCCTTCGGCTGGCAGGTGGAAAAGCTAGAGCGTAATGCTTTTTTTGCTGTCGGCACCCTACTCTTTCAACCAGATTCGGTTTAAGTTGCTCAGGTCGCAACAGAGGAAACGGCCTCACGGTAGAGCTGCTGCATCGCCGCAAACCATTCCAACCGCGAGGAATCCCAAGTGTAAAACATGTGCCCGCCCCGGTAATGTTTTAGGGTGAGATTGGCTTTCAGGCGCAGATCCAGCTTCATTAAATCCACCAAATGATTGGAGGCAAAGTAAGGGGTAACGAGATCGTAAAAACCGTGGTGAATGTTCACCCGCATGTGAGGATTAAGGGCCATGCTGGTGCGCAACTCGTCCATCGCCCCGATGAATCCCTGCTTAAACTCGCCTTTTTGCTTAAATTGCCAGGCTTTGAACACCTCAAAATTCAGTAGATGGTAGGTGAGCTCCGTATCCACCTGTAAGGTATCGCGCAAGTGGCTATTAATCGCAGCGGTAAACAGGCGATCCAATCCATCTAAGGTGGGATCGGATCCCTCAAAGGTGGGTCGATCGGGAAAGGGATCCACAGCTGTTACAGAAGCATCGTACAGCCCCACCACCTGTCGCTGAGGCCGCAAAAGCTCACGGGCAAAACTGGTGATGTCGATCCGTCCACCTTTTTGGGCCACGTACTCTGTCGATAACCCGATCCCTGCCGCCAAATCTTGATATATCCTCTGTCGTTCTGTCTCCGGCATGGCCTCCCCCATCGCCAAAAGGGGCAACAATTGCTGCCGGGCGAATCCTTCTGCTTTGGGCAACAACACACCTAAATCTTCTCCCCATCCCGATAAGCCATGGTGTGCTGCTGAGGCTACATACGAAGGAAAGAGCGTTGCCCAAGTGGTGAGGTTGTAATCGGTAGTTTCCAGCAAACTGAACTCGATCGCAGGTGAAATTAGAATAGCCCCTGATAGGCCCACCCCAAACTTCGATTGCAACTCCTTCGCTAGCCTTGCCACCCGAAAACCGCCATAGCTCTCACCAGCAATGAAAATCGGCGATAACCAGCGCTTCTGCCGCGAGAGGAATCCCTGAATAAACTCCCCCAAAGATCTCAAATCTCGTTCCACATCCCAAAAGGGGGCTTCTTTGGGGGGATCCTCCGCCTTACTAGCGGGTTCTGGACTGGCTTCTTTGGGGGGATCCCCGGCTTTACTGGGGTCAGCATTCTCTTTGTCTTTCGGCAAGGCACGACTGAACCCTGTTCCCACCGGATCGATAAAGACCAAGTCCGAGAACTGCAACCAACTTTCGGCATTGTCCACCAACCGCACCGGAGAAGGTGGCAGGCTGCCCTTGAGCCCAAACTGAATCCGTTTCGGTCCTAAGGCGCCCATGTGCAAATAGGCAGAGGCTGCCCCTGGCCCGCCGTTGAACACAAAAGTCAGCGGGCGACCCAATGCCGGAAGGGATCCCTGCCTCAAGTAAGCCACATGAAAAATCTCGGCTACAGGCTTTTCCCGCTCGTAGAGGGTCTGCCAACCTGCCAGTGCTTTGTAGGTGAAGGTCTCACTGCCAGCAGCAAAAGCGTGCTCAGTGGTGTGGAGGGTGGGAGTAGATTTTGATTCTGCGACCATAGGGGCAAAGCATTTGAGGCGTGATCCCTAGTGAACCACAGGTGGAAGGATCCGCAGCTTCTCAAAAGAGAACTTGAGAGAACTTGCGCTGCAGGTGAGGATCCCGATAAGAGAGCTCTTCAGCCTCACAAATTCAAAGGCGCTTCCAAGGTCAGGTTGAGAGATTGCCCAGGACGCAACACCACTACTTGAGGAGCCGTGACATTACCCACGATCACCCCAGCAGCAGCGCCACCCAAGACATTCCCCACCGAAACTCCCCCTGTGAGTGCCCCCAGTACCGCCCCGGCAGCAGCCCCAATAGCCGCATCACTGGCAATGGCATCGCCAGAGTACTGACGGGGATCCTTTTCATCGTGAATGATGTTTGAAGAAGCTCGTAGGCTATAAGTGCGTCCACCAATGACAATTGAAGTGCCGATGAAGCGGGATCCCCCAGGAGCCGGTTCCATTTGGCCATAGATACGGCTGCCTGCCGGAATCACCAGTCGCCCCTGAGCATCATAAATACCCTGAGTCACCGCCAGCTCCAATGGGTAAACCGTATCCGGGTAAAAATACTCTGGCGCTTCGCTGTTAAGACTGCCCACAGGAATGACCGTTCCCTGCTGCAGGCGATAAGCACCCAGTTCAAAAAGCTGCTGAGCTACCACAGGTGCAGGAACCAATGAAGGGATCCCGGTCATGCCAACCAAGGCCGCTGCAAGAATTGCTTTCATATTCAAAGTCTCCTAGTTGGCTCTTATTATTACCTCCATTCTAGGCAAACACCTTGCCTGAGTTATTTTATTTGCGAGGTATAATAGTTGTAGCAATCAGGTAATTCAGTCATTTCCCTTAAGCTCACGTCTAGAGAGAGCCACAAGAGAGATAAATTCATAGCCTACTTGAGCCGCTAAATGAGCCGTGATTTGCCCATGATCCATAGATGGCAGCACCTCCACGATATCTGCACCCACCCAATTCAACCCTTGGCAGGCCCTCAAATAGGATAATCCCTGAAAGCTAGTTGGCCCTCCTACTTCAGGAGTTCCCGTGCCCGGAGCGAAAGATGGATCAAAGAAATCAATATCAAACGAAAGAAAAGCTTTTCGGTTGCCAACAATCTCTCGAATCTTATCGCCAATATTCTTAGGTGTCTCCAACAAAAGCTCATGTGTTGGGATCGCAGTAAAGCCATTCTCTATTGGAAAATTAACATCTTCCAATCCATAGATCGGCCCTCGCATACCAATTTGTATTGAATGACGAGGCAAAATTAATCCCTCTTCAAGAGCACGTCGAAAAGGTGTGGCATGACAATAAGGGTGGCCGTAACATTCGTCCCAGAGATCCGCATGAGCATCAAAGTGAACCAAGGCAAGTGGCCCGTGGATCGCAGCTAGAGCCCTAAGTTCAGCCAATGCAATTGTGTGATCACCGCCTATAGCTAAAGTTAACATTCCTCTTTTAGCTACAGAACAGAATAGACAAAGTTTGTCATTGAGTTAAGGCTATCTTCAACAAAACCCGGCATAATGGGAGCATCCCCAAAGTCAACGCAAGCGACCTCATCAAAGGTATATGTATTAAGAACAGGATTATAAGATCTTAACAAAACAGAGGCACTTCGTACTGCCTCAGGTGCGAATCTTGATCCCACCCTAAATGTTGCTCCAGTATCGAAAGGCAAACCCAAGATAGCTAGCTGATATTTATCCAGTTCATCAAAACAAGTTGTGTGTGGGAGTCTACCAAAGGTTCTCATTCCTGAAAATCTTGGGAGCTCAGTAACTCGGAGCAAAGAAGGGTCTACCATATCTTTCTAGCCTGAGAGATCGAAAGAGAACTATGAACTACGCGCCAGTCGCTATCGCGTCAGGCGGTTTCTCGTGCTTCTTAGTCCCAACTTGCCTGCTACATAAGCAGTAGGTAGAGGTCGGCAACTCCACGCTTGCCGAGGCGGGCCTCCAGCCCCGTGACCGCTTGGGTCAGACTAGCCGTTTGGAAGGAACGACCTAACGAAGTCTAGCTCCGGCAGAGTCTCGCTAACTCTCTGCAGCCGCTAAGAGCTGATTTTTCACAGATTGAGCGGACGTCAGCAAGATGTGGCCCCGATTACTGGTGTGGCTCAAACCTCTAGTCATAGCCTAAACCCCGTGTTCGCTCTCATCGCCCAGTCGCTGACTCCTTTGGAGTCGCTTTGCGAACGTGTCAGGGGGATTTCCCGCTCACGTTGTTAAGCAAGCTGAGCAACCGGATCAGACCCTTGGCCAGAAGCTTCTCCACTACGCCCAGAGTTTGCCCCCCTTGCTGGCGGCTTTGAAAATCTCCCGCCGGGTGGCTAGGGTACGGTTCGAGTGGCCGGATGCAGCTGGCATCTGGGCCAAGATCCGCCAAGAAGAAGCTGAGCTGCGTCAAGAGCTGGAGCGGCCAATTCCGGATCCCGCTCGCCAAGCTGCAGAACTGGGGGATCTTCTTTTTGCCCTGGTCAACTTAGGGCGTTGGTATGGTTTGGATGGTGCCCAAGCCTTGACGGAAACCAACCTGTGCTTTGCCCGTCGGATGGAGGAGCTGGTCTCTGAGTCGGATTCTACTCCCCTGCAAGGACGGACTCTGGAGGAGTAGGACTCTAGTATGGCCGATCAGGCGTAAGAGTGTATAGATGAACACCCTAAGCAGGGGCAAAGCGGCGAAGCTTTAATCCAGAAAACACACCATGCAACCAGGCCACAAAATTGCTCTTTGCCCGATGCCTAGCAAGGTGGATTACTTCAAGCGCGCCACTGCCCGGCGCGTTTGGAACTGGGCCTTAGCCGAGTGGAATAAACAATACACGGCAGGCCACAAGCCAAACGCAATGGCTCTAAAAAAGCAGTTCAGCGCTATCAAAGGAGCAACTCTAACTGTCTTAATTCTTAACTGTCCTAATGCCGACGGGCAGCCCTGGTTACGCGGCATCTATCTGATGCTCAGGCGCAACCCTTTGTCTATTTGCAAGGGCATGGCAGCGAGACTTTGACAGGATCAAACCAGCTCAACCAGCATAGGTGAGGTACTGACGCTGAGTGAGCAGGAATGGACATGTCCGGCCTGCGGTGCGCACCATGAGCGCAACCTCAATGCAGCGCTGAATTTAAACGGCTGGCAACCATAACGGATCTACCCCTGGCTAGCTCGTCCAGCAATGGCAGGAATACCACAGTCGGGAAAGTAAGGCCTGTCAGATGCGAGGGGGGTCAGTAGGCCTGTCGGGGCAGGAAGAGAGTCGTGGATATATTTACACATGTTCTTGAGAGCAGCTATTTCCGCTTAGCCAGCGGGCAAGTGCAGAGATATCCTTACATTCCCGAATCGGCTTGGCCAAGGGTAGTCCGTTGGGATCCCTCCGCCGGTCTAAGGGCAAATAACCCTAGGTCACACAGCTGCGTTTCCCCTTGCAGCACCAGATCCCGCATAATGGCCGCGGTAATGGGAGCCAGCAACACCCCATTGCGATAGTGGCCGGTGGCAAGGCAGAGATTGCTATAACTTGGAGCGAGGCCAAGAATAGGCGCTCGTTGGCCGCTGGGTCGGGGACGCTGTCCGGCCCAATGCTCCATCAGGGTGGCTTCTGCTAAAGCTGGACACAGAGCAATGGCTCGGGCCAGCAAATCCTGCAAGGCCAGCAGCGTTGGCTGAGGATGGGGAGCATGGAACT